>SLIN01000060.1 GCA_007135605.1 Spirochaetales bacterium
CCGGCCGGCTACGCGGAGCTCGGCACGCAGATGAAGAGCGTCGGCGAGAGTCTGGCGATCGGCCGCACGGTGACCGAGGCGCTGAACAAGGCGATTCGCGCGTGTGAGTTCGGATTCGACGGGCTCGAGGATCTCGAGGACGCCGACGATGCGACGGTTGCCCGAATGCTCAAGCTGCGACATCCGCGTCGCATTTTCGCCGCGTATACGGCGATCAAGCGCGGCGGGGTGCAGGCGATCGAGTCGGTAGCGAAGCGGACCGGGTACGATCCATGGTTCCTCTACCACATGTTCGAGCTTGCGGAGCTGGAGAAGGAGATTGCCGGGCGCGGAGCTGAAGCCGGTGCGGAGGGCGGCGGATCCCGTACTGCGGGGGCGGCGGGCGGCGACTCGGCCGCCGGCGGGCCCGGGAATGCGGGCGACCGCGCGGCCGGAGCCGCTTCGGCGAGGTTCGGCGATGCCGCCGGCGCGGCCGGCACCGCTTGCGCGGGGTTCGACGATGATGCCGGCGCGGCACTGCTGCTGGAGGCGAAGCGCGCGGGGCTGACCGATGCCCGGATTGCGAAGCTTGCCGGGCTCGAATCGGCCGCCGAGGTCGAGCGTGTCCGGCGCGCGCGCGATATGAACGCGGTTTACCACTTCGTCGATACCTGTTCGGGCGAGTTTGAAGCCGACACGCCGTATTTCTACGGCACGTACGGTGAGATAGACGAAGGCGCTCCGATCGCCGACCGTGCCGTTCTGATTCTCGCAAGCGGACCCAACCGCATCGGACAGGGGTTGGAGTTCGACACGTGCTGCACGCTGTCGAGCATGGCCTATCGCCGGCTCGGCGTGAAAACCATCATCGTCAATTCCAACCCGGAGACGGTGAGTACCGACTTCAATGTCTCCGACCGTCTCTACATCGAGCCGCTGACCGCCGAGGATGTCGGCGAGATCATGCGCAAAGAGGGTGTGCGCGATGTTGTCGTGCAGCTCGGCGGACAGACGCCGCTGAATATGGCCGAGGAGCTGGAGGCGGCCGGTGCACGTGTAATCGGTACGAGTGTAAAGAGTATCCTCGATGTCGAGGACCGCGGTCTTTTCGCGCGGCTTGTGCGCGAGGCGGGTCTTCGACAACCGGATAACCGGATGGCCGGCACCTTCGAGGAGGTGCGGGCTGCGGCCGCGGAGATCGGCTATCCGGTTCTGCTTCGGCCGAGCTTCGTGCTCGGCGGGCGAAGTATGGGTATTGCGTTTACCGAAGAGGAGCTCGACGATTTTCTCAAGCGGGGCATCGAGGTCAGCGAGGCGAAACCGGTTCTCGTCGATCAGTTTCTCGAGGATGCGTTCGAGTACGATATCGATGCGGTAAGCGACGGAGAGAATGTCTTCGTCGCCGGAATCATGCAGCATATCGAGGCCGCCGGTATTCATTCCGGCGATTCGGCGTGTGTCTTCCCGCCGTACAAGAGCGATCCGTCGGCGCTCGAGCAGATGATTCAGGCGACGGCGACAATGGCCCGCCGCCTCGATGTGCGTGGGTTCGTGAACGTGCAGTACGCGGTGAAAGACGGAGCGGTGTATGTCATCGAGGTGAACCCTCGAGCGAGCCGGACGGTTCCGTTCCTGAGCAAGGCGAGCGGAGTGGATCTCGTGGAGGCGGTCGTTCGCGTCTGGGAGGGCGAGACGCTTGCCGAGCAGAACCTGATAGACGAACGCTACGGCGCCGGAATCGGTGTCGGCGAATGCATCGTCGGCTGGGCGGTGAAGGAGGCGATGTTCAGCTTCGATCGCTTCCGTGATACCGATCCGCTGCTCGGCCCGGAGATGAAGTCCACCGGTGAGGTCATCGGAATCGGGGCGAGCTTCGGTGAGGCATTCGCGAAGGCGCAGGCGGCCACGAGCAGCCCCTTGCCGATCTCAGGCCGTGTGTTCGTGAGCGTGCATCGCGAGGACCGGCCGACGATCCTCCCGATCGTACGCGATCTCGAAAAGCTCGGATTCAGCATTGCCGCGACTCGCGGAACAGCCGACTTCCTCTTCCAGAACGGCGTGTTCGCCGAAGTGATCCTGAAAGTCCACGAGGGGCGACCGAATATCGTCGATCACCTGCACAGTCACCGTATCGATCTGGTGATCAATACCCCGCTCGGTCGCTTTACACAGACGGACGACGACTATATCCGCATTGAATCGCTGCGGTCGAAGGTTCCGTATACAACCACCACCAGCGCAGCGGCGGCGGCGGTGGAGGGGATTCGTTACCTCGCGCAGCGGGAGGTAACCCCGCGCGCACTGCCGGAGAAAGGGGCCGGCGCGCGAGCGGCCGAGCTCGCGCGGGGCAATCGCGTGGCCGGGGGGTAACGGCCGCCGGTTGGGTGTCCGGCCGACATCAGGTGAGCGTGCACACCGTGCGCGAACGTTTCGGCAACCGGCTTCCTCTGGTAGAGTTCGTTCATGGCGTTGCGCGATCCTCACAAAGAGACACGAGTGGATTTCGACCGCATGGACGCGGTGCAGGAAGTGTATGAAGCGTGGTGGGAGGGCACTCTCGACCGCCCGCTTGTGAATCTCGTGGTGGTCGATCCGCCGGAAGCGGCGGCGGGGAGGATCGGCCCGCAGCCGGCGTTGCCCCATCGACATTTCACCGGGACGTATGCAACCGATGTTTCCGCGGAGCGTATCGTCGATCGCTGGGATTGGGAGCTCGGGCGCAGGCGGTACGTGGCCGATGGGTATCCTTCGATATGGCCGAACTTCGGGCCCGGGGTGCTCGCCGCCTTTCTCGGTGCCCGGATGATCGGACGGGAGGAGACAATCTGGTTCGCACCCGACCAGGTCGAGCCGCCGGATAAGCTCCGACTTCGATTCGACCCGTCGAACGCCGAATTCGCTCGGGTTTCCGAAATCGTCCGCTGTGCCGCCGAACTCTGGAACGGTGGCGTCCAGGTCGGCATGACCGACCTCGGGGGAACGCTCGACGTGGTGCAAACGTTCCGCCCGGGAGAGTTGCTCGCGACCGATCTGTACGACTTCCCCGACGAGATCAAGCGCCTGTCGTGGGAGGTCCACGAGGCGTGGTTCGACGCTTTCGAGCGGCTCGTCGCGGCGGCGGGACCACACAATCCCGGATACAGCGCCTGGACGGCTCTACTCTCGGCCCGCTCGTACTATATGCTGCAGTGCGACTTCAGTTATCTGATCGGCCCGGCGATGTTCGAGGAGTTCGTGTTGCCGGAGCTGAGCGCATCCTGTCGGTGGTTGGAACGGCCGTTCTATCATCTCGATGGGCCGGGGCAGCTGCCGCACCTGGACATGTTGCTGTCGATTCCAGAGTTACGGGGAGTTCAATGGGTTCCCGGCGACGGAAGCCCCGATGTGCGGCATTGGCCGGAGGTCTATCGCAGGATCACGGAAGCGGCGAAGCTCATCGAGGTGAACACCGAACACGGGGCGACCGGCGTCGGAGTTCTCGACGAGCTCGCCGAACAGATCGGATCGCTCGCCCATGTGGCGGTTGTCGGCGAGGTTGCGGCGGGCGAGGAGGAGCAGGCGGCCCGCCGGGTACTCGAACGGCACGGAGTGCCATGGTAGAGCGGACGCCGGTTTCGCGAGCGCGGTTGTCGCCGGTTGCGCGCCGGTCGGCACTCGAATAACCGGGAATCACGAACCCGTCCGAACTCGAGTCACCGGAAATCACGCGCCGGTCGGCTCTTCGGTCGCCGCTCGCTCCTCGATGACAAAGGTGTTGTAGTAGTACTCGAGGCTGTCGACGAGCGCCTGCCAGCTTGCCTCCACGATATTCTCGTGTACGCCGACGGTATCCCAGGTGTGCGTATGGTCGCTCGAGCTGATGAACACACGTACCTTCGCACCGGTCTCCTTCTCGGGATTGAGCACACGTACGCGATAGTCGACGAGATGGATCTTCTCGAGCCACGGATGGTGGGGCCCCAGCGCGTCACGGAGCGCGTCGTCGAGCGTCTCCACCGGTCCGACGGCGACCGCCGCTCCCATGATCTCCTTGTTTTCGCTCGAGAGGAACATCCTCCCCACCGTCTTCGATTCCGCTTCGGCGGTCTTGTACGTTTCGAGGTGGTAGTTGCGCAGGACTACCAGCGGCTCGTACTGTCCGATCACTCGCCGCATCAGCAGGTCAAAGCTCGCCTCGGCGGCTTCGTACTCGAATCCTTCCCGTTCCCGTGCCTTCAGAGTGGAGACGAGCTCCTCGACCTCCGGACTTTTCTTGGAGAAATCGCCGTACGGCCTGAGCTTGTCGACGATCGTCGAGCGGCCGGCGAGCTCACTGAGTAGCACGCGGCGCTCGTTTCCGACTTTCGCGCTGTCGATGTGCTCCATGAGACGGCCTTCCTTGGCGATCACGTCGGCGTGTTGGCCCGCCTTGTGGCTGAACGCCGCAACACCGACGTACGGCTGGCGCTTGTCGGGGATGACGTTTGCCTTCTCCGCGACGAAGCGGCTCAAGGGGGTGAGGTGCGACAAATGGTCGGCGCAGGTGCACTGTACGCCCATCTTCAGGATGAGGTTGGGAACGACGGCACAGAGGTTCGCGTTTCCACATCGCTCACCCCACCCGTTGATCGTTCCCTGGATGTGAACCGCTCCGTGTTCCACGGCGGCGAGGCTGTTGGCCACCGCGGTCCCGCAATCGTTGTGGAAGTGGCCGCCGAGCGGGGCAATATGGCTGCCCGAGAGATAGTCGTACGCCGCAACGACGCCCGTCGGGAGCGTGCCGCCGTTCGTGTCGCAGAGTATGACACATTCGGCGCCTGCCTGGCTTGCGGCCTCGACGACGCGACGAGCGTACTCGGGGTCATCGCGAAAGCCGTCGAAAAAGTGCTCGCAGTCGAAGAAAACCTGTCGCCCCTCCTGCACGAGAAAATCAACCGAATCGTGGATCATCTCCAGATTCTCTTCATAGGAACAGCGCAACACCTTGTCGACGTGCGCTTTCCAGGTTTTTCCTACAATGATGACCGTTGGTGTTTCGGCTTCCACGAGCGCGCGAACGTGCGCATCCTCGCGCGCCTTGTGCCCGGGACCACGCGTTGAGCCGAACGACACAATGCGCGCATTCATGAACCGCTCGTTTCGACAGCGCCTGAAGAACTCCGCCTCTTTCTCGTTCGAGAGAGGAAACCCTCCCTCTATGAAATCGAACCCCGCCTCGTCGAGGGCGTGCGCGATTGTGAGTTTATCTTCGAGGGTGAAGTTGATCTCCAATCCCTGCATGCCGTCGCGAAGTGTCGTGTCGTAGATGTCCACCCGATCCATGAGTCAGATCCCTCCTTATCGTGTGCATGTCGACCGGCCAAAAAAAAGCCGTCTCCCCGCGGGAAGACGGCTTTTTCAAGGCTCGTACACTCGGCCCCGAAACGCTACACCCCCCGCGATCTGCCGCATTGCGGCAGAATAATAATGGAGCGCACGTCGATTATGAGGCCGTGTGTTGCTTCAAACATATTGTACCGTGAAGAGAGAATCGTACGGCTCCCCGGTGTCTGTCAAGGCGGAGGCGGAATCACGGCGGAATCACTGACCTTCGAGTGAGACCGGCCGCCGTTCATTCGTTGACCCCTTCTTCTGTGACGCCTACTATAAGTGCGGTACATGACGGATTCCACGTTCGACCGACTGGTAGCAGAGCTATCGGATAACCAGCGGGAAGAAATGCTTGAACGACTCAGTCAGTCGATCTCGGGAAGTGCCGGGCAGCAGGCGATACTGGTCGAGGAGGGTGTCGAGCAGTACGACGGTTCGGAGTTACGCGAGCGGATCAGGGCGATGGGCCTTTTCGCTCGGCTATGGTTACTCTTACGCGCGCTGTTCAGCGGCCAGGAACAAGAGACGGTACTTGAGCAGGACCTGCTCAACCAGATCGCGCGGAAGGTGGCCTCCAGCACTCCCGGCCTTATCGATGCGGGACGACGAGTGGTCTTACCGGCGATGTATCAGAAGTTGCGCGGTCTCGAGCAATCGACCCGCATCTGTTTCGAGACCATCGGACCGGTCACCTCGGTTAATCGTGGAGCGTTTCTCTCGCTCTTGCTCGAGATCGAGAGTGAAGAGGTGCGCATGCGCATCGAAAGCGACATCGACCCCGAACGCATAGTTGAGGAAGATCCGGGCATGAGTGATGCTGAGCTCAAGCGCCGGCTCGAGTCGAATCTGGAGGATATCCTCGATACCATGCCGGGAGCCGTGAGAGCTCGCATGTACACGAATGCCCGCTTCCTCGAAACGTTCAGACGCCTGGGAACCTTCGATTTCGGCGCGCTTTTCGCGCTGTTTCACGCCAGTCACGGAACCGAGGTCGAGCCGTGTCCGATTGGCGACCTGCGGGAGCCGTTTGCACGCCTGACGGAGATCGCGGGCGGAATACGGCTCACCACCGGCGATTCGATCGTAAGAGCGCTTTACGTGTTTATGAGACAGCAGCTTCAGCCTGAATCCGAGGAAACTCGCGAACGGGAGTTCGAGTTTCGGGTCGCCAGGTTTGCCGACAATTATCGGACTATTCGGCGCTTTTTCGAAACCGTACCATTACTCTCTTTGACGAAACTGGCTACCGGCACGATTCACTACACTCCCGATATGGGGCCGGGAGGTGAGGACTGGTTCGCGCGACTGAAGCAATTCTGGAGCGAACGCGTCGATCGAGTGTTCCAGTCGTTTGCTTTTCGCAGGCGGCAGGACCTTCTACTCGCCGAAGCGAGCGAGCTATGCCGGATGCGGGTGCACCCGCTGCGCGATTATCCGGGAGCGTCGATCGACGAGCCCGGTCGCTTCGGGGCGGTGCTTGCGATTATCGATGCGTTTCTGGGGCAGCAATTCGCCCCGATGATTCAGCCGCTTCTTCGGTCGCTGCAGGTCGCAGGCGATTTCTACAAAGAGTCGAACAAACAGGAGTTCGATGGTGCGTTCAAACAGTTGCAGGAGCTGAGGCAGCGCATCGACTCGCTGAAAAGCGGCATTGCCGCCGATGGTGTATTCGGTCGCAGACTGGCAGCTGCCAGGGCAAGTGAGGGCGACCCGGCGGCGGTTATCCAGGAAGTTGATGATGTAGCGGCGTCGATCACGAGCGATACGGTGAACACGCTGCGCAGCATTGCCATGGTGCTCAACGGCATCCTCTACGGGGAGGTCGGCGGAAAATACGACACGCTGTCAAACCTCTCGAACATTCGCGGACGCGAGACCGATTCTTTCCTGCGATCGCTCGATCAGGCGTTGATTACCATCAGGAACGCCGAACAGCTGATCGCCCGCGGGTACGATCTGGCCACCGTCCGGACGTTGTAGTGCGGGCATACGGGACAGGAGGCGGTTTGATTACGAGCTCTATCGAGCTGCGACGAGCACCCGACAACGATCTCTGGCTCGAGGTGGACAGCGCTATCCCTTTCCGCATCAGCGCCGAATGCGCCGGCGATATGGGACCGTCGGGCGAGCCGGCAGCGCATCGCGACAGAGTGCTGAAACAGTCCGGCTTCGATCCCGCCTGCGTGCTCGGTGTGAGGCAGACACATAGTACGATTCTCTGCGATCTGCGCTCCGGCCCGCCCGAGTCCGAGAGTGACGAAGCGGACGGCATGATCTTCGATATCTCCCGGTTCGCCGCGGGAGTCACGGTAGCCGACTGTATGCCCATTCTGTTGACGGTGGCCGGAAGCGCGATCGCCGCACTTCTCCATAGCGGCTGGAAAGGAACGGGGATCGTCGTGAATGCGGTCGATGAGCTGCGCAGTATCACGGGAGCGTCCGCCTCGTCGATTTCGGCGATTCTCGGACCGTGTATATGTGGGCGCTGCTATGCGGTCCCCGCCGAGCGTGCCGAGCAGTTTCGCAGACGGTTCGGGGAGGATGCCGGGTGGCGCGATGGTGAGGGTGAGAGCTACATCGATCTGCGCGCGGCGAACATGCGACTGCTCGAAGAGGCGGGTGTAGTTCAAGCGACGGTAGTCCGGAACTGTACGGTGTGTGATCCTCGACTCGGTAGTTACAGAAGAGACGGTTCGGAGTTCCGGCGGATGCTTGCCGTTGCAGGGCCTTTTGGGGAATAATCATGCTTCGAAACCGCTTATGATCGAAGTACGCACACAGTGGACCGACTTAGTCCGACGGACGGTTGAGCGGCTGATGTCGGAGATGGACATCGATGCTGAGCTCCCTTCCGATGCGCTCGTCGCCGAAACGCCTCCAAACTCGGAGCTCGGCGATATCGCATTTCCTCTTTTCCCGCTTGCTCGCGTGTTGCGCCGGAATCCGGCCGAGATCGCCGAGCGTGTAGCCGAATTGATCAACGAGAGGGGCGAGGGCGTCGGTGGGGAACCCGGAGCCGGCGAGACCGTCGGCGGGCAAGCGACGGCCGCCGGGCCGTATCTGAACATCAAACTCGATCGACCGGGACTCATCCGCAGCGTGCTTCGAGGTGTTTCGAAGGCGGGGGCAGAATGGGTGCGCTCGACGGCGCTCGGCGGCTCGCGCATTATGGTTGAGTTCTCTTGCCCCAATACGAATAAGCCGCTTCATCTCGGACATCTCCGCAACGACGCCCTGGGCGAGAGCGTAAGCCGGTTGCTCGATGCCGCCGGTGCCTCCGTGCGTCGTGTCAATCTGATTAACGATCGGGGCATACATATCTGCCAGTCGATGCTCGCATATCTGGAGCTCGGAGAGGGACAGACTCCCGAGTCGACCGGTCGCAAGAGCGACCATTTCGTCGGTGACTGGTACGTTGAGTTTCACAAGCTTTCCGAGCGCGATCCGTCCGCAAAGGATCGTGCGGCCGATCTGCTTCGCCGATGGGAGCAGGACGATGCCGAGGTTGTCGAACTCTGGAAGAGGATGAACCGGTGGGCGATTGAGGGAATCGAGCAGACGTACCGGGCGACAGGCGTTCGTTTCGACGCGGTGTACTATGAAAGCGATACCTACCGATCCGGGCGGGACGAAATCCACTCCGGGCTCGAGCGCGGTGTATTCTACCGCGATGACGACGGGGCGATCTGGGTCGATCTCGAGGATGTCGGTCTCGACCGAAAGGTGTTGCTGCGAGCCGACGGCACGAGTCTCTATGTGACGCAGGACATCGGGACCGCAATCGCGCGCTACCGCGACTGGCCGTTCGACCGGCTCATATATGTGGTAGCGAGTGAACAGCGCTATCACTTCGCCGTTCTGTTCACCGTGCTCGGGCGACTCGGATACGAGTGGGCCGAGAATCTCTTCCATCTTTCCTACGGTATGGTGAACCTTCCGGAAGGCAGGATGAAGAGCCGACAGGGCACGGTCGTCGATGCCGATGATCTTCTCTCCGATCTCACCGGTCTTGCGAAGAACGAGATTGTCTCCAAGGGTCGCGAGGCGGAAGTCGACGATATAGAGCGCACCAGCCGTGACATCGCCGTCGGCGCTCTGCACTACTATCTGCTCTCAACCAGCCCGAACAAGGACATGGTATTCGATCCGGCCGAATCGATCAGCTTCGCCGGTAATACCGGACCGTACGTGCAGTACATGGGTGCCCGCATCTCGAGCATGATCCGCAAGAGTGAAGGTTACGAGCTTCTGCCGACCGAAGAGATCGATGTTTCGCTCCTGTCGCTGCCGGAAGAGTGGGACTTGATGAAGGCGGTTGCCGACATGCCGGCAGTGGTGGCGAACGCCGCTGCAACCAATAATCCTTCGATCGTGGTCGCCGCACTCTACGATCTCGCGAAACAGTTCAGCCGCTACTACCACGATCATCCGATTCTCACCGTGAATGACGTCGGCGTCCGCAGCGCGAGGATGGCGCTCGCGCGCTCGGTCGCCGAGACGCTCAAAGGAACCTTGCCGCTCATCGGAGTGCCGTTCCTCGAGCGAATGTGATCCGAGCGCCGGGCGGCGTGCGTTACAGAGGCGCATAAGCGGCCCGGCATCTTGCCTGCTACTTACTTCTCTCCAAGTGTCACACATTGCCCGCGGCCCGACCGAGCGCCGTTGATCCGGGCTCGCTGCACTGCGCACTCGCCCGCCTCCGACCGAATCTCGCGCTAGTTCGGTTACGATGTGAGTCACAATGATACATAACATGTATTGAACATACAAAATGGTAGGAGTGGCCTACATTTCTGTTCATAAGTACTTGTCAAAACACTGAAGTGTAGTTAATCTGTTCGTATTGCATTTGTATAGAAGTGGAAGTCTATAAATATACAGGTTCGCTTATGAAAACACGACCGAAAGCATACGGGCTGTACGATCCTCGCAACGAACACGATTCGTGCGGTGTCGGATTCGTCGCTCACATACGGAAGCAGCGCAGCCATTCGATCGTCGATGACGCGAAACAGCTGCTGGTAAACATGACCCACCGCGGGGCGGTAGGAAGCGACCGGAATACCGGGGACGGGGCCGGAATTCTGACCGTTCTCCCGGAGCGATTTATCGAGCGGATCGCCGCCGAGGAGCTTGGGAGTACGCTGCCGGACCGTGGACGCTACTCTGCGGGGGTAGTCTTTCTACCGACCGGCGGTGGCGAACGGGACGAATGCAAGTCGCACTTCGAACGCGTTGTCCGGTCGGAGGGGCAACGGGTAATCGGTTGGCGGACCGTCCCTCGGGACAACTCGATGATCGGGCCGACCGCGCGTGAGAGTGAACCGGAAATGGAGCAGATATTCATTGCAGCGAGCGATGAGTACGACGATGAGGCTTTCGAGCGAGCTCTCTATTTGATCAGAAAACAGGCACAAAGCGAGATCCGCGGAGGAGCTCACGACCGTGACTCTATGTTCTATATCTGCAGCCTCTCGACCCGGGTTATGGTGTACAAGGGCATGCTGATGCCCGATCAGCTCTTTCGCTACTTCCTCGATCTCACCGAGCCCGATTACGAGACTCATCTTGCTCTCGTGCATTCCCGCTTTTCGACAAACACCTTTCCCAGTTGGGACCGTGCCCAGCCGCTGCGGTTCATGAGCCACAACGGTGAAATCAACACCCTGCGCGGTAATGTGAACAAGATGCGAGCCCGGGAGGGGGTGCTCGAAAGCGAGTTGTTCGGCGATAGCCTGCAGCGCGCATTCCCGGTCATCGAGCCCGATCTCAGCGACTCCGGTACGTTCGACAACGTACTCGAGCTTCTCCTGCTCTCCGGACGCAGCCTTCAGGAAGCGGTCATGATGATGATCCCCGAGGCGTGGCAGAACCATTCGCTGATGTCCGACCGGAAGAAGGCGATGTATGAGTACTACTCGACACTCATGGAGCCGTGGGACGGCCCGGCGTCGATCGCATTCACCGATGGTCAGGTAATCGGAGCGGTCCTCGATCGCAACGGTTTGCGTCCCAGTCGCTACTACGTGACCGACGACGACCGAGTCATTATGGCGAGCGAGGCGGGTGTGCTCGATGTCGAGCCGGAGAAGGTCCGGATCAAAGGTCGCTTGCAGCCCGGCCGCATGTTTCTCGTCGACTTCGACGAGGGCCGTCTCGTGCCTGACGACGAGCTGAAGGACAAGCTCGCCGCCTCGAATCCGTACCGCACATGGGTCGAAGAGCAGCGCATTACCCTCGATGACTTGCCGCTTCCGGCGCCCGGTAGAGCAGAGAACCGGTCGAAGACGAACGGCGTGGTGGACGCTCCATTGGACGAGTCGTTGTCGCCGGATGGGTCGGCAGAGCGCGCCCGCGAGGAACGCCGCAACAGCGACGAACGGGGCAACAGCGACGAACGCCGCAACAGCGACGAACGGGGCGACAGCGACGAACGAGGCAACAGCGACGAACGGGGCGAGTTTTTCGCCCGCTTGCGCGCATTCGGATATACCGTCGAGCACCTCAATTTGATTCTCGGTCCGATGGCGGGAAAGGCGAAAGAACAGCTCGGTTCGATGGGCAACGACACTCCGCTCGCCGCGCTGAGCGAGCACCCGAGGCTGCTGTACGAGTACTTCAAGCAGCTTTTCGCGCAGGTCACGAATCCTCCGATCGATTCGATCCGGGAGGAGATCATCATGAGCCTTTCCTCGTATATCGGGCCGCAAGGGAACTTGCTCACCATTAGCCCGGAACACGCGAGAATGCTCAAGCTCGAACACCCCGTGCTTACCAACGATCAGCTCGAGCGCATAAAACGGATGAACTACCGCGGCTGGCGGTCGAAGACGGTAGATATTACGTATCCTCGTTCGGACGGACTGGACGGTTTTCTGTCGGCGCTCGAACGAATTGCCGCCGAGAGCGAGCAGGCGATCTCCAACGGGTACAGCCTCGTTGTTCTCTCCGACCGGGAGGCCTCCCGGGAGCGGGTTGCACTTTCGGCGCTTCTGGCCACCGGAACGGTCCACCATCATCTCGTGCGAAAGGCGAAAAGAACTCAGGTCGGACTCGTCGTGGAATCGGGCGAGCCGCGCGAGACTCATCACTTCTGTTGTCTGGTCGGCTATGGAGCCGACGCGATCAATCCGTATCTCGCCTTCGAGGCGATGTGGTACCTCCACGACTCCGGTCATTTTGCCGCCGACCTCTCCGACCGTGAAATCGAAGAACGGTATATACATGCGTTGTCGTACGGAATGCGGAAGGTGTTCGGGAAGATGGGTATCTCGACTCTCGACAGCTACAAGGGCGCACAGATCTTCGAGGCGATCGGGCTGAAGAGCGAGATCGTCGAGCGTTGCTTTGCCGGTACGGCAACGCGGGTCGAAGGGGTCGGCTTCGATATTCTCGCCCGCGAAGCGGAGATGCGGCACGAGCTCGGTTATCCCGACGGCAATATTCCGTTCGGGGGAGAGTTCCATAACCCCGGGGACTACCAGTGGCGCCACGGCGGTGAGAAGCACATGTGGGATCCCGAATCGGTCGCCCGAATGCAGATTGCCGCGCGGCAGAAGGACTGGAGTGCGTACCGTGAGTTCGCCGACCATCAGGATGCACGGTCAAAACAGCAGGCCACTCTCAGAGGACTGCTGAAGTTCGTGGAGAATACCGGCCCGATCGCGCTCGACGAGGTCGAACCGGCGAGCGAAATCGTGAAACGATTCGCCACCGGTGCGATGAGCTTCGGCTCGATCAGTCAGGAAGCGCATGAGACCCTCGCGATCGCCATGAACAGGCTCGGCGGGAAGTCGAACACCGGTGAAGGGGGGGAGTTGCGCGAGCGCTACCGGCCGATGCCGAACGGCGACAGTAAGCGGAGCGCAATTAAACAGGTAGCCTCCGGGCGCTTCGGCGTCACCATCGAGTACCTGACCGAGAGCGACGAGCTGCAGATCAAGATGGCACAGGGGGCGAAGCCCGGCGAGGGCGGCGAACTGCCGGGCCACAAGG
>SLIN01000186.1 GCA_007135605.1 Spirochaetales bacterium
TACGCTTCGTCGCTTTTCGGATCGCCGTTGCCGACGGCGATGAGGGTGCCGGCGCCGCTTGCCGAGATGTGCACCCGATCGTTCGCACAGTGCACGACCGAGCCGCCGGAATCGACGAGCTCGACGGCCACGTAGCACAGGTCGCCGTACTCGCTCCGAAGCGTTTCGCGATCGGGCGTCAGTCGGATCGCGGCGGCGGGTCCGGCCGTCCGGAGCTCGGTGCGCGAGCGTTCGATTCCATCGCTGTATCCGATCGCGACGAGATCGCCGGCGGCGTACGTCGTTTCGAACGTTGCGGTGTAGCGGTGGTTCCGGCCGGCGGGCCGGCGCCCGAGCGAGTTTCCGTTCAGAACGAGCTCGACCTCGTCGTCGCGCGAATAGACATCGATCACAATCGGACGGCCTTCGAACCCCGGCCAGCTCCACGACGATGTCACGTCGGGCCAACCCCATCGCGACACGACTCCCTCCCGGCCGTAGAAGTGCGGATCGTGCACTGCGATGTACGGAGTGGTTGCGATTCCCCAGACACAGTCGCGGTAGTACGACTGCGGTCGTTTGAACCCGCATATGTCTATGTCACCGCAGTACGCCTGATTCCACGGGTAGTCGCCGAGGAAGCTCGTCTCGCCGTTGTACCAGACGTGTCCGATTCCCGCCTCGCCGAGGTAGTCGATCGCGGTCCAGACGAAGTCGCCGATAACGTACGGAAGCCGCTCAACCGCCTCCCAGTAGTCGAACGCATCCTTCGGAAAGGTTTCTTCGCCGCAGATTATCCGCTGCGGGAAGCGTTGCCCGTCCCCCTCGTAACGGTGGAGGAGGTAGTTGTACCCGACCACGTCGAGCGGTTCGGCGAACCGCTCGGTGAGCTCGGCCCAGTAGTCACGTTCGTCTCCGGCGGCAGGCTCGGCTACGTTCGCGGCGAGTCCGCTCGCGTCCGGGTCCTCCCACAGCCCGCACAGCGCGTTGGTGACCGCACGCGTCGGGTCGATAGCCCGCACGCGATCCGCGAGGAGTCGTGCGTACTCATACCCGTCCGATCGTCCGTCACGCTCGATGATCTCGTTGCCGGTCGACCACATGATAATCGACGGGTGGTTGCGGTCGCGCAGCACCATCGCATCGATGTCCGCCTTCCAGTGTGCCTCGAACGCGACGCTGTAGTCGTTCGGGTTCTTCCCATCGCGCCAGCAGTCGAACGCCTCGTCGATCACGAGCATACCGAGTCTGTCGCACGCATCGAGAAACGCCGTCGACGGCGGGTTATGCGCCGTACGTACCGCGTTGAACCCCGACTCTTTCATGAGCTCGATCTTGCGCTCCTCCGCCCGATCGTATGCGGCGGATCCCAGCAGGCCGCAGTCGTGGTGAACGCAGCCCCCTTTCAGCTTCATCCCGACACCGTTCAGCTCGAAGCCGGCGTCGCGATCGAACGATATCGATCGGATGCCGATACTCGTCTCCCGTCTGTCGATCGGCCGGCCGTCGGCGAGCAGCTCGGTCTCCAACGTATAGAGGTACGGGTCGTCCACCGACCAGAGTCGCGCATTCGAGACCGACAGGCGGGCATGTGCCGCACCGGCATCCACGTCGGATTCGTCGGTTGTGACACTCTCTCCGGCGGCGTCGCGCAGCGTCGATCGTACCCGCACCGCTTGCCGCGACCGATCGCCTCGGTGATCCTCGACCGTCGTCGTCACTTCGACGGTCGACTCGTCCGACGAGACCGCGGGTGTGGTCACCGCGATGCCCCACGGAGCGATGTGGAGCTCGGGAAGGACATGGAGGCGGACGTGGCGGTAGATCCCCGATCCGCTGTACCAGCGGGTGTTCGGCATCGCGCTGTTGTTGACGGTAACCAGAAGCGTATTCTCTCCGCCGAAGCGCACGTGGCGGGTAAGGTCGCAGAAGAAGCTCGTATATCCGTACGGATGGAAGCGAACGAAGTTCCGGTTCAGCCGCACCGTCGCATTCATGTACACGCCCTCGAACTCGACGACGATCCGATGCCCGGCCCACTCCTCGGGAATCTCGATCGCCTTCTCGTAGTGCGCGACTCCGCCGGGGAAGAAGCCGTTCGCCGCTCCGCCGGGCGCTTGGGGATCGCGCGCCTGGGTAATGCTGAAGTCGTGCGGCAGGTCGACGGACCTCCACTCGTTCGACTGGTTTCGGGTCTGCCCGTTCGTGGTCCAGCGAAATCGCCATCCGCGGTCGATTGTCATCGCTTCCATTGTAATCCTCCCTTGCGCACCGCAGTACGCTCGCAATAATCAGCGCCCGCGCGGTAGCGGGGCGCCGGTGCGGGCCGATCAGCCGATCAGCCGTACCACGTACCGGTATCTGAATGTACCCGGCTGAATCAGATGCTCCTCGTCGATACACTTGTACCATCCCACGTCACCGCCGAGCCCCAGATGACGATGATCCAGGTTGATGTAGATCCGGTCCGATGGCGCAAGGTCCCATCCGTGCTGCGCCGCCTCGTACTCCGCGACGCTGTGGCGGAGTGCGCTCGCGTGAAACGCGATATCCGATGAGAAGGCGACACCGCGGCCTGAGCCGTCGAGGAGCGCAATCCAGCGCACGTCCTCTTTTCCGCCGCATTCCACCGGCACGATAAACGGATAGTGCTGTTCGTCAACCGTGCCGTCGTAACGACCGATGCGCGCGGATTGCTTTCGGTCGCAGTAACTCTCATGCGGGCCGCGCCCGAGCCACTCGAGCCGCGACAGCGCGGGTTCGAGCTCGTACGTGACGCCGACTCGGGGCAGCACCGGCAGCGCCGAATCGCAGACCACCGTCTCCTCTACCCCGATCGCATCCGGTCCGATCGGCTCGTATACCGACCGCTGCTCGAACCGGATGCGGCCGTCGGCTTCGTAGACTGCGCGCACGGTGCGGCGTTCGCCACCGGTGACCGATACGACCCGCCGTTCGAGCCGGTCGAGCCCCGCGCGATACCAGTCGTTCGCGTACGAGTCACCGCCGGTCCCGCGGTCGATTCCTGTGGCCGCTCGGAAGAAGTTGCCCACGCCGCCCCGAATGATCGGCACTCCCTCCGACCCGACGAGCAGCCCGTCGCGCGACACGGTGAGACCGGCGGGCCAGTCGGGCGCACTCGTCGCAGCTGCGGCGCCCGATGTGTCGGGGCGGGTTCTCGCAGCCGCGCCGCCCGATGTGTCGGGGCCAGTCGCCGCAGCCGGCGCACCCCATAGGTCGGCGCGAGTCGAGGCTGCGCCGGCGACCACCGGGCTCCCGACCCGCGCGGTCACGTCGAACTGCTCGAATGCGATCGTGTGTCCCGCGGCGGCCCACGACGTGTCGTTCGCCAGGCGCAGATCGACGTTCACGTGCCAGATCGACGGTACGTCCGATGCAGCACCGCTCGATGCACCCGCTCCTTCGACCTCGGGAAGAGCGTCGTGCCACGGAAGTGAAACGATAGCGGTGTCACCGGGCGCGATCGGCGGGAGCGTAATCGTACCCCCGGCGATCGCGGCGCCGTCGCGCAGCAGCGACCAGTCGAGCGGCA
>SLIN01000237.1 GCA_007135605.1 Spirochaetales bacterium
GGGCTCGCGCCGTGCTCTTTCTCGGACCGTGCGCTCGAGGCGCTGGAGCAGCGAAGATCGAAGGTTCCGAACTGGTACCTCGACGTCTCCATGCTCGTCAATTACTGGCAGGGCGCAAAGCGCGCATACCATCACACCGCACCGATCAACATGATCTACGCACTCTACCAGTCGCTGCTCACCCTCGCCGACGAAGGGCACGAGAGCGCATTCGCCCGCCACAAGCAGTGCCACGAGCAGCTCGTTCGCGGGCTCGAGAAGATCGGCGTGGAGTTGATGGTAGAGGAGCCGGCACGGTTGCCGATGCTCAATGCGGTGAAGGTCCCCGAAGGGGTGGATGAAGCGACCGTTCGCACCCGCCTGCGCAGCGAACACAATATCGAAGTCGGCGCCGGGCTCGGCCCGCTCGCCGGAAAGATCTGGCGTGTCGGGTTGATGGGTCATACCGCCCGACCGGAGAACGTCGACCGCTTCCTCGGCGCATTGGCCAAAGTGCTGTAGCAGCCGGGCGGCGGCCCGCAGACCGCCCCGCCTCGGGGTACCCTGGACCGCCTGCCTCGACGGGCGCGCAGCCCGCGCGGCAGACCGGCGCCCCGCCCCCTCGACCCGCTACAGCGCCGGGAACCGGCGGTTCGGGTCGAGCACCTCTTTCACCCGGCCGCGGAAGGTTCGGTCGGGCTTCGCTCCCAGAAGCGGCCCGGCGCCCCTGGATTCCCCGCCGGCCTCCGGCCACACGACGAGCCCGCTCAGCTCGAGCTCTCCCAGGCGGCGCTCGACGAGATTCAGCGCAGATTGCCGATCGTGCCGGCCGCCGGAGGGCGCCCGGCCGCCAGACGCGCCGCCGGCTGCCGCTTCGCCGGCCGCACCCTCGCCGCCGACGTCGGCCGAGGCCGCATCACTGGCCGGACCCTCGCCACCGCCGGGCAGCGCAATCCACGCAGCATTTCCGGCGACCGAGTAATGCAGCTCTCCAGCGACCTCCCCTACCGCCGCGTGCAATCGCGGCACGGCAGCGAGTGTCACCGGCACCTTGAGTAGCATCGCCCCGGACGGAACCCACTCGAGCTCGCGCCGCCGGCGCCAGTACTCCTCACCGTATTCGGCCGAGCCGGACTCCCCGGCGAAACCGCGCTCTTGCGCGAGCTCATTCACGCGCTGCACCCGGGAGGGCAACTGCTCGGCAAATCCCGCGATTCGCACGATAACACTCACCGCATCGTCGCCCGGGTCGATTTCGATCGCATCGACATCCAGCGACGAGCACGCGATCGCCGACGCCGCCGCGCACGCACGGTCGATGTCCGGATACGTGAACGAGATCGTCGTTGCCGCCGGCGGCCGGGGAAACACCTTGAAGGTGAGATCGACGAGCACGCCGAGGGAGCCGAGACTTCCGACCATCAACTTGGGATAATCGAAGCCGGCCGCGTTCTTCACGACCCGCGACCCGCCCCGAATCAGCTGCCCCGCTCCGTCCACGAAACGGGTACCGAGGATGAAGTCGCGGACCCCGCCGAATCGATACCGGCCCGGCCCGCTGAGCCCGGCGGCGACCGTCCCGCCGAGCGTCGCGCCGGCATCGACGAGCAGCGGATCGAACGGCAGATACTGCCCGTGCTCGGCAAGCATCGACGCGACCTCGGACACCGGCGTTCCGGCCAGCGCGGTAAAGGTGAACTCCTCCGGATCGTACTGAAGCACATCCGAGAGTCCTCGCATATCGAGCACGGTTGCCTTCGCTCCCGCCGGAACGGGGAGCGCGAGTCCCGGCTTGGTACCGGCGCCGGCCACCGAAACCACCTGCGCCGACCGCACCGCCTGCTGCACCTCTTCGACGGTGGACGGGCGAACGCGACCACCGGAAGGCGGCCCGGCTGCGTCGCTATCCCCGGCCCCGGGGCCATCCGGCGCTGGATCGTCCGCCGCCCGGCCCATCGCCGCCCCCGCCGCAGCCCCGCCATCCGACGCTGCCCCGACTCGAGCAGCACCACCGCCACCCGCCGCCTCGGCCAACATCTTCCCACGATTAGCGATCCCCTTCGGATCCATCGCCGCGCGCAACCGCCGCATGCTGTCCATTTCCACCTCGCCGTACATCTGCCCGAGGTAATCGCGCTTCTCCAGGCCCACACCGTGCTCGCCGGTAATCGAACCGCCCATGCCGATGCACATCCGCAGGATCTCGCCGGCAAGCTGCTCGGCGTGCTCGAAGGAAGGAGATTCGGCGGCATCGTAGAGAATCAGCGGATGCAGATTCCCGTCGCCGGCGTGAAAGACATTGGCGACCGGAATCTCGTACGCCTTCGACAGGCGCTCTATCTCGGCAAGCGCCTCGCCGAGCCGCCCGCGCGGCACGACACCGTCCTGCACGATGTAGCGGGGACTGATCTTTCGCACCGCGGTGAACGCAACCTTGCGCCCCTTCCAGATCGCCGCGCGCTGCTCGTCGCTCTCGGCGATGCGCACTTCGCCGGCACCCGACCGGCGCACGATCTCCTCGAGAACCGCAAACTCCGCCTCCACCTGCTCCGCCTCGCCCTCGAGCTCGGCGATCAGGAGCGCCCCGGCATCCTGCGGGTATCCGGCATGCGAGGCCTCCTCGCAGACCCGGATCGCAAGCGGATCCATGATCTCGAGCGCCCCCGGCAGCAGCCCCGAGGCCACGATCGCCGCCACCGCATTACCCGCCGCCTCGAGCGTGTCGTAGGAGGCGAGCACCGTCCGATACGCCTCCACCACCGGAACGAGCCGCAGCGTAATCTCGAGCGCGATGCCGAACAGCCCCTCGCTTCCCACGAAGAGCCCGGCGAGATCCGGCCCGACCGACTCGAGACTCTCGCCCCCGAGACGCACGATCCGCCCATCACCCAGAACCGCCTTGATCCCGAGCACGTGGTTGGCCGTCATCCCGTACTTCAGGCAGTGAGCGCCGCCGGAATTGAACGCGACATTCCCCCCGATCGTACAGAACGCCTGACTCGACGGATCGGGCGCGTAGCAGAGATTGTGCTCCGCGGCCGCATTGCTGACGTGCTGATTGATGACGCCCGGCTCGACCACCGCCACCCGGCTCACCGGATCGATCCGCCGGATCCGATTCAGATCTTTCAGCGAGATGATGATGCCCTCGGCCACCGGTAACGCGCCTCCGCTGAGGCTGCTCCCCGCCCCGCGCGCGAGAAACGGCACCCCCCGCTCGTAGCAGAGCCTTACCGTATCGATGACCTCCTGCTCGCTCACCGGGGTGACCGCGGCGAAGGGACGCACGGTCATCGGACTGACCAGATCGCGCTCGAACCGCGCGAGCTGCTCCGAATCGGAGGTTACCCGCTCGGGCGAAAGCACCTGTTCAAGTGCGGCGATAAAATCTTCGGCCATGCCTCAAGCGTACTCCCGCTTTCGTGTGGGCACAAGGAAGCGCCGCCGCAAGCGGGTGCCCGGTGATGCTCGGGGCGCGTCCCGGGTTTGCGCACGCCTCGCACACCACCTCAGCTTCGCCGGAACCGGTTATGTCGCCTCCTCGAGAA
>SLIN01000270.1 GCA_007135605.1 Spirochaetales bacterium
CGAGTTTGGTGATCAAGACCTCGCGACCGATCAACGCATTCCACACCGAATCGGAAACCTGTGCCGCGAGTGGAAGCGCACACGCGAACAATACCGCGCAGAGAAACAGCCGTTTCATACATGTACCTCCTCCGGCACAAGGCGCCATCGATCTCATTTTACCTCCGCGATCGAAAACGAGCCCTCAAAACGCGCGGGTCTCGTCCTTTCGGAGAAAAGATACGTCCTCGCTGCACAGTGCAAAGCGCTGTGGTACGCCATAATGAACGGGGTGTTGCTCGCCCTGGCAATGGAAGGGGGAACTCGATGCGATCATTGCAGCTGCGGTATGCCGGAACGGCAGCGGTGCTTTTCGTTCTGCTCGCCGCTCCGGTAGCGCCGGATGAGATCGGTTTCCGCGAGAGAGCGGCACTCGGTACCTCCATGTTCGGCGTAACCGTCTCGCCGTCGCTCGATATCCCGGTCGCCGGCGACGGAGAGCTCTTCGGAGTCGGCGGAGGCGCGGTGGTCCGGGGCCACACCCGTCTGGCGAATCTCCCCATGCTGTATCCGTACGTCGAGTTGGGATACCGATACGCCTCGGTACAGGCGGATACCGGGCTACACATCGCCTCCGCCGGCGCCGGCGCCTCGGTGCGATTCGATCTGACCCCGCGGATCGCGGCGCTCGCCTCGCTCTCCTCCGGGTACGCTCACGCCTTCCTGCTCCCGACTATCTTCTCCGAGGAGACCGAAGACGGCGGCAGCGGGTATCTCGACGTCTCCGCCGGGCTTGCCTATGAGATCTCCCCGCAGATCGGGGTGAGCGCCGGAGCCGCATATCGCAATCTGTTCGGCCTCTCGCAGTCACTGTCGGTCGGCGCTCAACTGACCTTCCATCTGCGCTCGCGCTCGCGCCCACCGTTCGATCTGACCGGTGTCGAGCTTCCCACGGTGTACCCGACCCTCTATCCGCACTACGCCGGGGAGCCTCCCGGTTTCGTCGACGTGCGCAACGCCGAACGGTTCGCGGCCTCCGACGTCGAGGTGACGTTCTTCCTGCCTGGAGCGATGAGCGAGCCCTCCGTTCTGCGACAACCGGGCACCGTCGAGCCGGGCGAAAGCGCGCGCTTCGCCATTCCGCTTCTCATGGACGACTCGGTCCTGCTCAATGCGGAGTCTCAGACGGTTTCCGGCAGCCTTTCGGTCTCTTTCACCCTGCACGGCAACCGAGAAACGGTAACTGCGAGCGTGCCGGTCTCGCTTACGATCGGCAACGCCATCGTATGGGATGACGACCGGAAGGCGGCCGCCTTCGTAACCCATCGCAGTCCGGAGATCATGCACTTTGTCTCGAGCGTCATGGCGGAGACCGCCGGAAACGGAAGTGCCGCCGTTCACGGCAATCTGCGAGCGGCGATGGCGCTGTACGCCTCGATCGTCGAGCACGGTGTCGTCTATGCCAAGGATCCTGAAGCCCCGTTCACCGAGGCGATGCGCGAACAGCTGCCGGAGGACCATATCCGCTTCCCGGTGCAGACGCTGCAGAGTCGAGCCGGCGATTGCGACGACCTGAGCGTGCTCTACGCCACGCTGCTCGAGGCGGTCGGAATTCCGGCCGCCTTCGTGACCATTCCCGGGCATATCTATGTGGCGTTCTCACTCGGGATCACGATGAATGAGGCTCAGCGATTCTTCGCCGGTACTGACGATCTTCTTGAGGTTGATGGAGAAGCGTGGGTGCCGGTGGAAATAACCGATCTCAGCGGTGGGTTCCTCCGCGCGTGGAGCACCGGCGCGGCGCAGTGGCGGCGGCATTCCGGGGAGGGTAATGCCGCCCTCTACCCGGTTCGCGCGGCATGGATGCGCTATCCCCCGGTCGCCGAGGTTGCCGGTCTTGCCACCGACGGTGCGTTGCGGCCGGCGACAGGCGTCCATCTTGCCTACTCGCATGAGATGCAGACGCTGGTAAGCCGTGAACTGGAGCCGAGGGCACGCGCGCTGCGCTCAAGACTGATGCGTAATCCGGATAACGCGACCGTCCGGAACCGGCTCGCGGTTCTCTATGCGCGCTACGGCCTGCTCGACGAAGCCGAAGCGGAGCTGCTCGTGCTGTTGGAGAAGTCAGCGTATCTTCCGGCGATGGTGAACATCGGAAACGTACTCTACCTGCAGCACCGCTTCGAGGAGGCGCTGGGCTACTACGCGGATGTGTTGCTGAGCGACCCGGATAATTCGCACGCACTGCTCGGTTTCTCTCGCGCCCACTACGCCACCGGTGACGCGGGAGCCGGCGCGCAGTACTTCGCTCGCCTTCAATCGGTGAACCCAGGATTGGCAGAACAGTTCGCCCACCTCGGGTCGAGCAGCACCGCGACAACGAGGGCCGCGGGGGTAATCGATCGGGTCGAAAGGATGGTGTGGGATGATGAAGATGATGAGTAACCGGGCACGAATAGCGCGCGCAGATTTCCGGCCGGCCGCCGCAGGTGCGCGTATCGTCGCGCTGCTCGCGGCGATCCCCATCATCCTTGTGATTTCCTGCAGCAATCCGCTGCGAGAGCGGATCGAGGACCTGGTGGCCGCGCATCGCCAGGTAACCGAAGAGGGGATTATCTATGTCTGCCGCGACTCAGGCGACGACGAGAACCCGGGGCTGCCGGACAAACCGAAACGCACGATCCAGGCCGCCATCGATCTCATGGACGAGAACGGGATCACCGGGGAGGTGCGGGTCGCCGAAGGCACCTACGTGCTCGCTGCGGGCGAGAGCATCGTCATTCCGCAGGGCGTTTCGCTGTTCGGCGGCTATGCGCGCGGAACGTGGGCGCGGGACTACGACCGGTACGAGACGATCGTGGAAAAGGACCCGGAGACCTCCATTATCACCGTGCAGTTCGAGGCCGGGGTTACGAGGGAGACCGTGTTCGACGGATTCGTGATTCGCGCGGGAGTCGGTGTCGATACCATCGCCGTGGCCATTCTGGATGCTTCGCCGACGGTCAGAAACAACTACATCGACGCCTACGGTGCGCTCGAAGAATCGGTGGGAATCTGGATCAACCGCGGCGGCCCGCTCATCGAGTGGAATATGGTCGCCGGCGGGGCCGGACCGAACAAGTCCACCGGGATCCTTCTCGGCGAGGACACCGGCGCGGTGATTCGCTATAACGCCATCGTTCCCGGCGTTCGAAGCAACACCATCGCCGTCGGGATCCACGCCACCCATTCGAAGGCGTTGATCGAGCACAACTGGATCGCGGGAGGCGACGAAGGCGGCAGCCAGACCGCCGGAATCTGGCTCCGGGGAGGCACGACGGAGATCTACGGGAACAGTATCGACGGAGGCGGCGGGTCGAGCTGGTCCGCGGGAATCGTTGCCTCCGATTCCGCGCAAACCCGGATAGTCTCCAACGTGATTCACGGAGGCTGGAGCAGCGGGAGCTTCTCCCGCGGGGTCGAAATCGGCGAGGGTGTGGTGGCGACCGTTCGCAACAATACGATCGGGGCCGGAACCAACACGGGCAG
>SLIN01000084.1 GCA_007135605.1 Spirochaetales bacterium
ACTTTGACACCGGATTCGGGGCGGCGGAAGAGTTTCTGCTGTTCAACGGGCTTCGCGGACCGGTGCTCATCTCGGGCGAGTGGAGCGCGGGACGGCGTGTGAACCGCGTCTACACCAACCCGACCATCGCGGCATCGAATCATCGGCCTTCGGTGGTCTGGGCGGCGTTCGATATCGAAACGGACCCTGAAGAGCGGGTCGTCGCCGTTTCACTTGTCTGCGGCGCGCATCGGTCGGTTCTCTTCCTCGGCGCCCATACCGGCGACGAGAACGTGCGGTCGTACAGCGGAGAGGGCGATCTGCTCAGCGCCTTTGCCGAGACGGTTCGTGAGCTCGACCCCGATATCATCACCGGCTGGAATATCGCGGAGTTCGATTTCGATGTGCTCGCCCGCCGATTCGAGGCAAACGGCCTCGCGTTCGACCTCGGCAGAGCCGAAGGGGAGCCGGTCCGAACCCGGCGCGGGAACACCGGACTGACCCGCATTACCGTCCCCGGACGGCAGGTGGTCGATGCGATGCGCATCGTACGCGGAAGCGGTCGCAGCTTCGACGACATGAAACTGGAAACGGTAGCGCAGGCGGTGCTCGGGCGGGGCAAACATGTGGCCGCAACGGATGAACGCAAGGTCGCCGAGCTGGAGTCGCTTCGGGCGAACGATCCCGCCGCATTCTGCAGGTATTGCCTCGAAGACTCGCAGCTTGTTCTCGATATCCTCGCGGAAACCGGCATGGACGAGCTGACGCTCATTCGGGCGCTCCTTACCGGAATGAATTTTGAGCTCGCCTGGACGAGTATCCCGGCGTTCGAACGGATCTACGCACTCGAGCTCGTCGAGCGAAAAGTACTGCCGTTGCGCACCTCTCGCGAGACCGCGGTCACCGGAGCCGCCGGAGGCACGGTCCTCGAGGCGACTCCGGGGCTGTTTGCCAACGTGCTTGTCTTCGATTTTCGAAGCCTCTATCCCTCGGTCATTTCGACGTTCAACATCGATCCGTTGAACTTTGCCCGAACGCCTCAGGACGAGGAGATCGCCGGTGACGGTTCGACCGCCGGGAGTCCGGGCGATAACGTGGCCACCAGCATCACCGCCCCGAACGGCGCCCGGTTCTCGCGTGAACCGGCAATTCTCCCGGCGCTCATCGAAACCTATTTCCGCAGCCGCGAAGACGCGATCGGCCGGAACGATGAGGCGGCCGCGTTCGTCTACAAGATTCTCATGAACTCCTTCTACGGCGTTCTCGGATCACCGAACTGCACGTACGGTCACAGCGCGCTCGCCGGGGCGATCACCGGATTCGGGAAAACGTGTCTGTTATTCGCCCGCGACTTCTTTCGCGCGCGCGGCCTCTCGGTGCTCTACGGCGACACAGACTCGGTCTTCGTCTACGCCGGCGGCGAGGATCTCAGCGGGAAGGCATCCGACCTGGCGAAAGAGATGAACGGCGAGCTCGACGAGCACATTCGGCGGGAGTACGGTGTGCGGTCGAAGATTCGCATTCGCCGGGACACCGCCTACAGCCGGTTTCTCCTGCCCCGACTGCGCACCGGCAGCGGCGGCGGTGCCGGCACCCGCAGCAGCGGCGGCAGCGGCGGACACGCGGCCGGACCGGCGGCGGGCACCGCCGAACCCGTGCGCGGGCGTGCGAAAGGGTATGCGGGGCTTAACATCGACACCGGTGCGGTTGAGATCAAAGGGATGGAGGCTGCTCGAAGCGACTACACCACCCTCGCCCGGCGATTTCAGACCGAGCTGCTTGCACTGGTGTTCGGCGATGCGGATACCGGCGAGATCGACCGCTACGTTCGGCAATTCGTGTCGGAGCTGATGAGCGGGAAACTCGACGACGAGCTGATCTACCGGAAGATGCTCAGGCGGTCGGCCGATGAATACCGCCATTCGACGCCGCCGCAGGTCCGGGCGGCGAGAAAAGCGGGGTGGACATCGCAGCGCGGACGCATCGAATACATCATGACCGCGGCGGGCCCGGAGCCGACCGGCGCCCGAGAACACCGTCCGGACTACCGGCACTACATCGACCACCAGTTGAAGCCGATATGGCTCAGCGTGGCCGAAGCGGTCGATTTCGGTGATACGCTCGTCGAAAAGCGGTCGATTTCGGCCGCCGGCGACGATCACCATATGCGGGCGCGCCTCACCACCCTGAACCCGCTCGACGAACAGCTCGAGCTCGGGTTGTAGCCGAGACGCGGTTACCACATCGTCCGGAATTAGTCCGTAGTTGGTAGGCCGGACTCCCGACCAAACCAGTGGCAGAGACCAGGAAGCGGAGCTTCTGCCGATCCGACTCGCTCAATCCTCGAGCCACACCGCAAGCTCGCTCAACGCCGTCGAATGAAGCAGGTACGGTTCACCGCTTGCGCGCACGCGTTCTGCGATCTCGCCCAGGAGAGATCGGAGCGGCGCGACGGAGGGATCGCCGATGTCGCCCGGATCGCCGATGCCGCCCGGATCGGCGATATCGTCGATATCGCCGATGTCGCCGGTCTGCCTCCCGCGCCCGCGCTCGGGCACAACCGAATCGGACACGTATCCCCACATGTGCAGAGCGGCGTTGCGAATTCCGCCCTCGTCAGGTCGCCCCCGCAACAACTCGGTGAGCCTCCCGGCGAGCTCCGCGAACCCGACCGACTGCGAGGAAACCTCCCTGCCGATCGACTCGTACTCGTGAACATTGCGGGCGAGCACCGAGTACTTGTGGTGGCTCCAAAGCTCGTGAACAGTGCGCGGAAGCGGGATGCGCCCCGGTTCCCGGCCGGCGTATTTGCCGCGAAGCAGCTCGAACTGCCGCGCCGGTGCATCAATGTAGACATCCGGCCACTTTCCGGCGCTCGACGAGGAGATAACCGGTGAGCGATCGGTATAGCCGCGCAGCGCCATCTCGCCGGCGAGAAGCGCGTGCCGCATCCGCAGCGCCCATCCGTACCCACGCCACCTGCGTGTCTCCGGATGGTTCGCATATCCCGTCTTGTCCGCGTCGATTACCGTTACAACCGCGTGCAGCTCCCGGTGTTCGCCGAGCAGGCTCTGCCGGTTGAGATAGCCCGGATGAACGTCCCAGATTCGCATGACCGCTGGAGTCTACACGATATGCAGCGGACGGAGCACGAGCGCTACCTCCCCATCTCCATATCACGCCGCTTCGTGTCCGTCATCCCGAATCGCTTCGCCGCCGGTGTCAGCGACCATCACGCATCGCGTCATCGCCGGTGCCGGCGGTCGCCGCGGTCACCGTCACCACGGCCGGTGCAACCCCGTCGCATACCGCCGCGACCGTGATCTCGCCCGGCTCCCCGTTCGTGCGCACTACGGCCATCGCTCTGCCGTTGTGCACGCGCCGGGTCGTACCGACATACGCTTCGTCGCTTTTCGGATCGCCGTTGCCGACGGCGATGAGGGTGCCGGCGCCGCTTGCCGAGATGTGCACCCGATCGTTCGCACAGTGCACGACCGAGCCGCCGGAATCGACGAGCT
>SLIN01000245.1 GCA_007135605.1 Spirochaetales bacterium
GCAAAGCTCATGCTGCTCGCCATGACCATCGTCATCGGAGTGATGGTGTTCATGCGCTATGTCATGGGGGTCGGCATTCGCTGGGCGAACGAGCTCGCGCTCCTGCTGCAGGTGTGGTTCACCTTTATCGCGATGGCGCTCGGCGTGCGCAAACGGCTGCACATCTCCATAAATATCATGCCGGAACATCTCTCACCGAAGCTCAACTGGGCGCTCGACAAGTTTCACAGCCTCATTATCGCCGGTATCGGCCTCGTCATGGTCTATTACGGTCGCGAGCTGGTCATCTCGACGATGCGTTCGGTGCTTCCCGCCATGGGGCTGCGCTCCGGCTACCTCTACCTTGCGCTGCCGGTCGGCGGTGCGCTTATTCTCCTGGAGGCGCTGGCCGACCTCTTCGGTATCGAGCGCCGCGACGCATGGATGAACCGGTTTATCGGTGAGGAGGAGGAAATTCCCGAAGAGGACGTGGAGAAGACGCAGGAAGAGCTCGTGCAGCACGGTGGCGGACCGGGCGCTGCGGGGGACTCGGATGCACCGGACACCGGCGGCGCCGACTCGCAGGAGGACGACCGTGGCTGACCAGACCGTCGCGACCTACCTGCTCATCGGCCTCTTTCTCGTTCTGCTCGTGCTCAAGCTGCCGATCACCTTCGCCCTCGCCGCCTCGGCGATCGTCACCGCCTTCTACATGGAGCTGAGCCTGCTCAGCATCGTGCAGCGGATGGCAAGCGGCGTTCGCATCTTTTCACTGCTCGCCATTCCGTTCTTCATTCTGGCCGGCGAGCTGATGAGCAAGGGCGGGATCGCCACGCGGCTGATCAAGTTCTCGAATCTGCTGATCGGGCGGGTTCGCGGCGGGCTCGGTCTGGTCAACGTGCTTGCCAGCATGTTCTTCGGCGGTATCTCCGGCTCGGCGGTGGCAGACGTCTCCTCGATCGGGTCGATCATGATCCCGGTCATGAAGAAGAAGGGCTACGACGCCGACTACTCCACCGCGATCACCGTCACCAGCGCGTGCCAGGGCATCGTAATCCCGCCGAGCCACAACGTGATTATCTACTCGCTCGCCGCCGGCGGCGTGTCGGTCGGTGCGCTCTTTCTCGCCGGCATCATCCCCGGGATTCTGCTCGGCATCGTTCTCATGGTTCTCGCCTACTGGCTCGCCGTGCGCCGCGGATATCCGGCCGAGCACGGCTACACCTGGGCCGAAGCGCGACGCATCAGCCAGGACGCCTTCCTGGGACTTCTGACTCCCGTCATTATAATAGGGGGGGTCATAAGCGGCGTGTTCACCGCCACCGAGTCGGCGGCGATCGCCTGTATCTACGCGTTCCTGGTCACCACCTTCGTCTACCGGGAGATGACCTTCCACCGCATGTGGAACATCCTCTACTCGAGCCTGCGCACCCTCGCGATGGTGCTCAGCCTGATCGCCGCGGCGAACGCCTTCGGCTGGCTTCTGGCTTTGTTGCGCGTCCCGGCGCTGGTCACCGAGGGGCTGCTGGCGATCAGCGAGAGCCCGATTATCATCCTGCTGCTCATTAACGTCATGCTGCTCGTGCTCGGCATGATCATGGATATGGCCCCGCTCATCGTGATTACCACGCCGATCCTCCTGCCGGTGGTCACCCAGACGGTCGGCATGAGTCCGATTCAGTTCGGAATTGTGATGATGCTGAACCTCGGCATCGGGCTGGCTACTCCGCCGGTAGGCACCGCGCTCTTCGTCGGGTGCGCGGTCGGCGGCACGACGATCGAGAAGGCGACCCGGGCGATGATGCCGATGTACCTGGCGATGATTGTCGTGCTGCTCATGGTGACCTTCATACCGTGGTTGTCGATGTTCGTGCCGGCGACGTTCATGTAGAGAAAGGCACGGGAGCCGCAGGCGCGCCGGTCCGTATCGGCGCCGCGCCTCTTACGTCCGCCCGAGCGCCGACTCGATGATCGCCCGGCTCTCGGTGTCCTCGCGCGCATGGTCGAGCGCCGTTTTCCCGCTGTCGTCGCTCGCGTGCACGTCGGCGCCGGCCTCGATCAGCACCGACACCGCATCGGCCCTGTTCTGCTGCGCGGCATACATCAGCGGCGTCATCCCCCACCGGCCGTCCCTGATTTCGAGATCCGCTCCCGCCTCGATCAGAAGCACGAGCACCTCCACGGTCTCGTTAAGCACCGACCGCGACAGCAGCGGCGCCCCGCGGTTGTCGCGAATGTCGATGTCGGCTCCCGCCTCCACGAGCAGCGCCGCGACATCCGGGTTCGCGTTCATGACGACGGCGATCGAGAGCGCGGTCTGTCCGGCCTGCGTGCGAGCGTTTACCTCCCCGCCGCGTTCGAGCAGCAGCGAAACGACTCGAGGATTCGGGTTGATCGATGCGGCGGCCATGAGGGGCGTGCCTCCCGCCGTGCTCCGCGCGTCAATCGCCGCCCCGGCGGCAAGCAACGCCTCGTGGATCTCCGGATTCGGATTGTGTCCGGCCGCCATCAGCGCCGTGCCGCCGTCGTCATCGGCGGCGTTTGCATCCGCGCCCGCGGCGAGAAGGGCAAGGAGTACATCAGCGTTTTCGTTCGCTCCGGCGGCCCACATGAGCGCCGTGCTTCCCGCGTCGGTGCGCGCATCCACTCGGGCGCCGGCCTCGAGGAGCGTCTCGACGACCTCCGGATCGTCGTTGCGCGCTGCCGCTTCCATGAGAACCGACCGGCCGCCGGGGGGCATGCGATAGCTCACATCGCCTCCGGCTGCGATCGCCTCTTCGACCTCCTCCGGTGACCCGGCGGCCGCCGCCTCGAGCAACCGCTCGGTCGCCCGATCGGGGACGTTCGGCTCGTCGGTCTCCGGTGCCGGCGGCGTCTCCGGTTCCTTCCCCGCGTCAGGGGTCTCGTCCTCGGGCGCCTCTTCGGCGCCGGCGAGTTCAAAGGCCGCGTCATCCACGTCGCCGGACCGAATACCGCCGACGGGACGCTCGAACCGCGCCCTGCCGTCCTCGCCGGTGAGTTCTCCGGCGCTCGCGCACCCGAGCAGCAGCAGAGCGCTGACCAGCGCTACCAATCCTGCGTGTGCACTCATGGCGATACCTCGCGTTACATCTACGATAGCACGGGATTCGGGAGTTGTGTGGTGTGATGGACGGCTTGGAGGGCGTTTTTCGATCTCACTTCGGGCACCTGTCCTGCACGCTGTCGGCTGCTTCCGCAAACGTCACCTTACCACAATCTTCACATTCTCCTGATTCAGATTTACCACGCAGGGTCGAAGCTGTTGCCGTATGGTGTCTATTGATCACAAAACGCTGAAGCGGCTTGGTGGAGTGTTGCTCGCCGCGGCGCTGCTTGTCGGGTTCTCGGTGGCGCTCTGGTCGCAGGCCGACGCGGATGAGCCGACCGAGCGGGCCGAGGAGGCCGAGGAGGCGGAGATCGACCCGGACGAAGAGCCGGCAGAGCCTGAAGCGGTCGAAGAGCC
>SLIN01000275.1 GCA_007135605.1 Spirochaetales bacterium
AGGTCGTAGGTTCCCTCCGCGAGAAATGCGAGGGTGTATTCGCCGTCTTCGACCGGGCTGCTCGTTACCGAGTTGGGAAAGCGTGACTCTCCCCCGTCAGGTTCGGCGGTTTCACTGTCGTCGTACTCGCCGCTCTCGTAGGCGAATACGACGTAGCTGCTGCCTTCCGCGGTACCGTCGACCGTGCCGCGAATGCTTCCGGCCTGCCCGTCGACGACCAGCCGAATGACAGGACGCAAAATATAGTCGCCGTCGCCGGTCTCAACGACCGCGCGTCGAAGGTCGAAGTCGGCCGTGACCGAAACCGACCCGTTGGACGGTACGCTGAACACGCCCTGCGCTTTGTAGCCGGACTGCTCACCGCTGGGAACAAAGAGCGGCTTGTCCTCGGTGCCGTCGTTGAACGAGATATAGGAACCCTCGTTGCCGGCGCCGAGCTCACCGATCCCGAGCATGAACCGCACCTGCGTGTAGTTCCCGGCCGGAAGCGAAAACTCGCCGAGCAGCTCGCTTTCCCCGCCGCTCAGAGCGAGAACGTCGATAGTCCGCGGACCTTCGAACTCGTCAAAGGTTTCCCACTGGCCGTTTCGGTGGTACTGGATTTCTTCGAAAGTGATGAAGACCCCGTCGACGTTATCCGCGTCGATCGGAGCGTCGGTAATCGATAGCGAGAGAACACCGTTATCGCCATCGCCGAAGATGTTGCTGCATGCCGCGGCGAGAAGCAGCACACCTGCTGCGGCAGCCAATACTTTGAGTACGGTCTTTCGTCGTGATTTCATCTTATGAACCTCCGTTCCGTGATGTATTATCCTCTGTCCGCTGCGAAGCGGGAACTCGGTGGAGCGACCCTCCCCTCGTACTCTCCTATACCCGAGGAGTCGCGTCGCGGTTGCACATACGGTCCCGGATTAACGCAGCGGTACACTGGTCGGCCCCCGAACAAGTATGGGAGTATACCGGCGGAGGAACTATGAGCTGGCACGAAGAGTTATCGAAACGAAGCGAATCGCTGGAGTCGATCCTGAGCCGGGATGCGGAGTTCATGAGCACCGAGGGCGCGCTGCCGGTCTGGGTGAAGAATCTGATGGCGATGCAACTGGACAGCGTGTTCAATCACCCCGGCGGGGCACGCTATTACGCCTCACAGGCCCGCGAGGCGGGTGCGAGCGAGGAGCAGGTGCTCGAGGCGATCGAGCTGCTGCGCATGTTCGCCGGCCGTCCGGCGATGGCGACTGCGGCTGCGGCGTTCGAGGAGTGAACCGAACCAGCGCCTGTTTTCCGTGCGATCGGGTCACACCCACTGTGTTGCTCCCGGCTCGCCGTGGTAGTGCGAACCTCACGCATCTTCTCGACTGCCGGACAGCCCGCCGCGGGCCGAGCGCGCGCTGAAGCCGAACTCAGCGTGGAACGCTCTGGTGAAGGCGCTGAGCGACCGGTAACCGACCCGACTCGCGGCCTCGCTGACGTTACAGCTTCCAGCCTGCAGCAGCTGCAGAGCATGCTGCAGGCGCCTCGAGCGCACAAAACCGAATATCGTGGTGCCGAAGACCTCCTTGAATCCGGCCTTCAGCTTCGTTCGGTTGAGACCGACCGTCCGTGCGAGCTCGGGGATTGTCGGAGGGTCGTAGAAGCGGCTTTCGAGTACCTCCCGTGCGTGATCGAGCAGATTCAGATCACGCTGCAGAAGCAGCAACCTCCGTGGGGCGATGTCGAGGGATGAGTTCTGCCCGAGGCGGAGGGCAAGGAGCTCGTGCACTTTCGCTTCACGATAGATGGCCAACAAACTCCCATCCAGCTCGGGGTGCAGAATGTCATTGATCGTGCGTCGCATTTCGCCGGTGGTTATTCCCGGCGGAACCGGCGTGCCTCGATCCGAACACCCCAGAGCAGCTTCCAGACTCCGCGGAATCGTTGCGCCGCGCTCCTCGAAGAGCGACTCGATAAGAGCCGCGTCCACTAGAAAACTGATCTCTTCGGCTCGCTTTCCCGGGAAGAATATCTGAGTTCCGGTCGTCGAGGGGCAGAGCAGAAGCGAATCACGCACACCGAACGGAACGCTGTGACGTGCACCGTCGAGCTGAATCGAGCTCGGTTCGGCGCACAGATGGAACACGAACTGGAAACATCGCTCGGGCACCCCGATCCGAGCCTTGGCTACGGTTTCTCCGCGCACCCGGCACCATCCGTGAGCGTACCCGATGTCGTGGCTCAGCATCACCAGCTCCACCCCGCCATCGCCGATCTCGCCAGCGAATGGGCGGTAATCGTATGACGCTGCCTGATCGGCACACTCGAGGTCGATGCGTTGTCGCACCCCGTCGCGGGTGAGCTCAATATGTATGTCGAGTCCGCATGACACCGGCATTCGTGTCCCCTCGTCGCCTGACCGCTGTCGGAAAACTATCCATTCACTATAATTACTATATCTTACAAATCAAGCTTAGATTATCTATCGCGATGCCCTTTTTTCAGCCAGTATGAGCCGGGAGGCACCCGGTGGATTCATCGCCGTCTTCTCGGGCCAAAAAAGCGTCCGTGCGAGCGATAGCACGCGCCGCGGTGGTGCTATACTCGAATTCCGGTGTGGCATAGAGGATATGCATAATGCTACCAGACCGTTTCTGCCGGTTCGCCTCAACGGCGATACTCGTTCTCTCGGCGCTCTTTCCCGCTCGCGGTGGGGACCTCGGCATACAGTATCGTGAGGGCCAGGTGTCCGTGCGTCAGGCCGACCGGTGGATACCGATATCGATCGGTGACGAAATCGGCCGCGATGCTGTGCTGCGCCTGGGACCTGACAGCTATCTCGAAATGGGCGACGGGACGACCAAGTTGAAGATCGCGCTCCCCGGTACGTACCGTATCGAGGATCTTCTGGAAGCTCACGCCGCGGAGGCCTCGGGGTCGTTGTTTTCGCGAATCCAGCAGCGACTGAGACGTGTCCTGCCCGGCTCCGCCGAGCGCGATCCAACCACCGCGGGTACCCGGGCCGACGAAGCTCCGGTGATCGGAGATGTGGAGTGGCTCGGAGGAGAGAGCGTGGCCGAGCTGATCGAAGAAGGCCGGTTCGCCCTCGATAATGAGAACATCGATATGGCCATCGAGCTGTTCGACGAAGCGGCGTTGTTTGCCACGCCCGCCGAAGAACCGGAGGCAGCATTCTATCTCGGATACTCGCTCTTTCTCTCGGGGGAGAGCCGCGAGGCGTTGTACTGGCTGCAGATCCACGAACCGGACTCCGACACCTACTACTACCATGAGCACGTAATAACGCTCGCCCAGTCCCACCTCGAGCTTTCCGCAGCCGACGAGGCGATCGGTCTACTCGCCAACTATGTTCAGAGCTCTACCCGCGAACCGGAACTGCTCCCGGCGGCACACCTGCTGATGGGGATCGGGTACCGAATGAGCGGGCGCCTTACCCGGGCCCATCGGGAGCTGAACCGCGTGGTGAG
>SLIN01000229.1 GCA_007135605.1 Spirochaetales bacterium
CCTGAGCAACGGGAGCTCCGAGTATGCAATCGAGGCGAGCCCCTATTCGCTCGGCTGTGACCTGTCCGCGCCGCTTGTCACCGCAGCCACGGCCGACGAACTGCGCTCACTCGATTGTTCGAAGCGGATACTCCTGCTCACCGGCTCGCTCGCCTCCGAGCAGCTCATGCCGAAGCATTTCCCGTTTTACAATCCGGAACATCATCAGCAGCTCTACGCACTGCTCGAACGGAAACGGCCGGCCGCGATCGTCGCAGCCACACAGCGCAACCCGGAAAGCGCCGGCGCGCTCTACCCCTTCCCCCTTATCGTCGACGGTGACTTCCACATTCCGTGCGCCCACTGTACCGCGGAGACCGGCGAGCGGATCGCCTCGAACGGCGACGGCGAGTTCCGGCTCACGATCGATGCCGAACGCCGCGAGAGCAGCGCATCGAACGTCGTAGTCCGAACGCATCCGGATGCCGCCCGAAAGATCGTGGTCACCGCACACATCGACGCGTACGAGGACACCCCCGGCGCCACCGACAACGCCGCCGGCGTCGTCGTACTGCTGCTCCTCGCCGAGCTTCTCGCTTCGGACTCCGGTGGTCGCATAGCCGGTGATCGCATGCCCGACACCTCACCCACCGAGCGGTTCGCCGGCGAGATCGGCCGAGCCGCCGCCGGGGACACCTCCTCGCCCGGCATCGAGATCGCTGCACTGAACGGCGAAGACCACTACGGCGCCCCCGGGCAGAAGGACTATCTTGCTCGATACGGAGAATCGCTGGAGAGCGCGCGCGCTGTCATCAACATCGACGGCGCCGGCTACCGTGAAGGCGCAACCGCGTACTCGATCTACGACTGCCCCGACGACGTGAGGCGTGCAACCGAAGCGGCCTTCGCGCGCTACTCCGGACTCATCGAGGGGCCGCAGTGGTTCGCCGGCGACCACTCGATCTTTCTCCAGCGCGGGGTGCCGGCGATCGCGATTACCACCGCGCGTGTCGAGCAGCTTCTCGCGCGCGCGGCACACACCCCCGAAGACTCCCCGGAGATCGTCGACTGCGCGAAGCTCGCCGAGCTCGCCGGAGCCCTCGCCGATCTATTGGGAAAGATTGGGTGATGTGAGATGCGACGTGAGGTGCAATGGCCTGCCTGGCGTAGTCTGATGAACCGGCTGCCGATCCGATTGCTCCTTGCATCGCTCTCGCTCCTGCCGATCGGCATCGTCGTTTTCTCCACCGGTTGCGCCACAGCCGACTCGGCGGCCGTCCGCGATGTGCTGGATGACGAAATCGTGACCTTCGATCCCGGCACGGTTCCGGATGAGCTCGTGGACACCCTTGCAAAGCGGCGGGTGGTGTTGCTCGGAGAGACGCACTATGTGCAGGAGCACCAGGAGCTCGTGCTCACCGTGCTGAAGCGCCTGCATCCGCACGGGCTGCGATGGTTCACCCAGGAGAACGCACACGCGTACGGCTGGATCGTCGAGGACTACGTGCTCGGGCTTCGCGACGACTATCCGGAGTCGGCACGACGCATGGACGAGTATTGGATCGAAAGGTTGCGCACCTTCAACGAGGCACTGCCCGAGGCAGAGCGCATCCGGATGCGCTACATCGACATGAACCACGCCCACGATGCGCTCCTGCTCTCGTTAACGTGGATGGCCCGCGGTAGCGACGTCGGTGAACGGATCGACCCGCTGGTGGCAGACGTGCTCGCGACGAGCCCCGGCACCGACGAGTACGAGCACGCCGTCATTGAGCTGGAACGGCGCCTCGAATCGCAGCGCGATACGCTCGTCGATGCGATCGGGCCGCGCTGGTACGACCGCCTCGCCGAGGCGGTGGAAGTCGAGATCCGCAGCCTGCCGATCCGGCGGCGCCACGATGTCCATGCGCGCGAGCGCATCATGATCGATCTGGCGATGCGAACGATCGAGGACGCCGGCGATTCAACGGTAGCAATCAATGTGGGGATGTTTCACGCTCAGAAGCGACGGTACATGGGAACGCGCCAGGAGTGGCTCGGCGAGTACCTCGCGTCACATGCCGACCGGTTCGGTGGAGCCGACGAGCTTTACTCCGTCGCATTCTGGGCATTTGCCGGCGAACGGATCCGCACGTTCACCGACCGCGATCCGCAACCGGTGCCTGCGGCAATGGGCCGACCGGCGCGAAACCTGAGCCGGCAGATCGCCGGGATCGTCGCGCGTCGCGACGGCTCCGAACATCCCCGGTCGGCAGCGTTCCTCGAGCTCTCGCACCCGCTCTTCGCGCGAAGCATGCGCATTGCGTTTACCCACTCCGCACTGCGAGCAGCGCCCGGGAGCCAGTTCGACGCGTACGTCATCTTCCCGGAGATATCGATTCTCGAGTCGATTCGCGCAAGCTGGTAGCCGGCACTCCGCCGCCGCTCACCGCCTTTCGGCGCCGACGCGGGAGCACAGGTCTACGTGCACTTCACGAGCGGCCTGATCACCTTCGAGAGCATGAATCGAAGCGCTTTGGTTTTGTAATGTGTGTCGTTGAAACTCCCGATAACATACGACTCGGTTCCCGGGTGGTAGAACATGAACGCCCCGGTGACGCCGACACAGCCCCAGCAGTTGTACTTCGCGGGAGCCAGCAGCGGGACGGTTACGAACTTCCAGACCGCGTAGCCGTACCGTATTCCGGGCATCGACGGTGCATCATCGGAACGCATTGTCGCGAGTGTTTCCCCGCTGACGAGCCTTCCGTTCACGAGCGCGGTCATGAATCTCAGGTAGTCATCGAGAGTCGCCCGAACACCGCCGCCGGCGTAGTCGATCTCGGCAAAACCGGGGATCACCGAGTAATCGACGCCGTCCAGGAAGATCTCCGCCGGCGGGTGCTCCGACCGGACGGCCGGTTCGGAATAGCCCTGCATATACGCGCTCTCCATGCCGATCGGTTCGAAGATGAGGCGGTGCAGCGCGTCGTGGAACGGCATCCCGGTGACGTTCTCCACGATCAGTCCGAGCAGGTAGTAGTTTGTGTCGGTGTAGTGATGTTTCTCCCCCGGCTTCGATTTCGGTGAGAGATTTCGCTTGCCCCACTCGACCGCCTCGCGCGGCGAGAGGCGCATCGAAGGATCGTTCCGGAGCTCCTGCATGAGCGGCCAGAACGCGTCGTCGAGTCCGGAGGTCTGGTTGAGCAGATGGCGAACCTGAATGTCGTTCGAGTAGTCGGTACCGCCGAACACATGGAGACCGCTCGTTAACTCTGCGTCGAGGTATCGAGAGATGGGATCCCGGAAGGACAGCTGCCCACGCTCGGCAAGAATGCTCACGATCGTCGAGGTGAACAGCTTGCCGACACTCGCGAGGTGCACCGGTTGGTTCATGTTCGCGTCGGTATCGCCGGTCTTCCCTTCGGCGACACTCAGGTCGACACCGAGGTTCTCCGAATAGACGCGAAGGTATGAATTTCG
>SLIN01000364.1 GCA_007135605.1 Spirochaetales bacterium
AGCGGGGTCGGCGAGATCACCCGGTTCGATGCGAGTGAGCACACGACGAAAATCGCCGCGGAGGTGCGCGATTTCGACCCGAACGATTTCATGGATCGCAAGGAGGCGCGCAAAATGGAGCGCTTCTCCCACTACTCGGTGGCCGCGAGCGTGCAGGCGTTCGAAGACTCCGGGCTCGGCAGCGTGTCGTTCGACAGCTATCGTGGCGGTGTTATGCTGGGGGTCGGGATCGGTGGCTTCGAGACGCTCGAGAGCTCGTACTTTGCGCTGTTCGAGAAGGGGCCCTCGCGGGTGCCGCCGATGACGATCCCGAAGCTGATCAGCAATATCGGACCGGCGAATGTGTCGATTCAGCTCGGACTGCACGGTCCGAGTTTCTCCCTTGCCACCGCGTGCAGCTCCGGAGCCGATGCGATCACCCAGGCGTTGCGCTGGTTGCGCACCGGAGTGCTCGATTTCGTTGTCGCCGGCGGCGTCGAGGCGTGCATTACGAAGATGGGGATCGCCGGCTTTAACGTGATCGGCGCGCTGAGTACGCGCAACGACGAGCCGGCGCGTGCCTCGCGGCCGTTCGACCGCGATCGCGACGGCTTCGTGATGGGCGAGGGCGCCGGGGTGGTCGTGCTCGAGCGACGCGAGCATGCGGAGAAGCGCGGTGCGCGCGTGTATGCCGAGGTCGCCGGCGCGGGGATGACCTGCGACGCGAACCATCTCACCCAGCCGCATCCGGAAGGCCGCGGTGCGATCGCCGCAATGCGCCAGGCGCTCGGCGACGCCGGTATGGCCCCGGAGGAGATCGACTATGTAAACGCCCACGGAACGAGTACGCCGATTAACGATCCGACCGAGGTCAAAGCGGTGAAGGAGGTCTACGGCGAGCACGCGAAGAAACTTGCGATTTCCTCGACGAAGTCGATGACCGGCCACCTTATCGGCGCGGCCGGCGGGGTGGAAGCGCTCATTACCGCGCTGGCGATCGAGCGCGGATATATCCCTCCGACCATCAATCTCGAAAACCCGGACGCGGAGTGCGACCTCGACCACGTGCCGAACGTCGGACGCGAGGCGACCGTACGCGTGGCAATGTCGAACACGCTCGGTTTCGGAGGCCATAACGGGATTCTCGTGCTGAAGAAGCCGGAGTAAGCGCGGACCCCGAGCTCCGGCCGCCGCGGCGAAGCGCGGCCGGAACTCGGGGTCCTTCGGTGTGAAATGAAGGGGCGGGCGCTCAGGCGCCGTTCGGGCCGCTCTCGTCGGTGGACATGCTTGCCGAGCCGTCGCCGGCGGCAAGCGCCGCAGCGTGTTCCGGCGACAGTCCGAGGAGGTCGAGCACCTCCGCTCCGGAGACCTCTTCCTGGTCGAGCAGCATATTGGTCAGCTGGTCGAGTCCGGTACGCTTTTCCGTGAGCGATTTCTTCGCGCGCTTGTATGCCTGCGCGAGAATGTTCTTGATCTCGATGTCGACCTCGCGGATGGTCTCCTCGGCGTTCTCTTTCGGACGGCCGAGGTCTTCGCCGAGGAAGACGTTCTGCCGGTCGCCGCCGACTGTCAGGAAGCCGTGACTCTCGCTCATACCCCAGCGGGAGACCATGTTGCGGGCGAGCTTGGTTGCCTCGGAGAAGTCGTTCTCCGCTCCGGTGGAAATCGAATGGAGCACAACGTCCTCGGCGGCCCGACCGCCGAGAATCACCGCGATACGGTCGAGCAGATACTCCTTGCTGTACACGTACTTCTCGCCGGCCGGCAGCTGCTGGGTCACGCCCATCGCCCCGCTGTCGCGCGGAATGATCGAGACCTTGTGCAGCGGATCGGTATGCGGGAGCAACGCGGCGAGCACCGCGTGGCCGGCCTCGTGGCAGGCGATGACGCGGCGCTCCTCGTCGGAGATCTGCAGGTTCTTCCGCTCGAGGCCCATGAGCACCTTGTCGCGCGCTTCGTTAATATCCTCGGTGGTAATTTTTTCCTTGCGCGTTCGAGCGGCGATGAGCGCGGCCTCGTTGAGCAGGTTGCGCAGATCGGCGCCGGTGAAGCCGGGGCAGCCGCGGGCGACATCGCGGAAACTAACGTCGTCAGCGAGCGGTTTCTTCTTTCCGTGAATCTTGAGAATGTCTTCGCGATCCTGGAGCCCGGGCAGTCCGACGGTGATCTTGCGGTCGAAGCGTCCCGGTCGCAGGAGCGCCGGGTCGAGGATGTCCGGGCGGTTGGTGGCGGCCATGACGATGGTGGAGTCGTTCGGCTCGAAGCCGTCCATCTCGCTGAGCATCTGGTTCAGCGTCTGCTCGCGCTCGTCGTGCCCGCCGCCGAGTCCGGCACCGCGGTGACGACCGACCGAATCGAGCTCGTCGATGAAAATGATGCTCGGCGAGTTGCGCTTCGCCTCTTCGAAGAGTTTTCGCACTCGCGAGGCGCCGACGCCGACGAACATCTCCATGAAATCCGAGCCGCTCATGCTGTAGAACGGCACGTCCGCCTCTCCGGCGATCGCCCGAGCGATGAGCGTCTTGCCGGTTCCCGGCGGGCCGACGAGCAGCACACCGCGTGGGGTGACCGCATCGAGCTCCTGGTAGCGCTCTGGATGCTTGAGATAGTCGACAATCTCCTTGATTTCGTCCTTTGCAGCGGCAACGCCGGCGACGTCGTCGAAGGTGATGCTCTCTTTCGTCTTTTTGTAAAGCTTGGCCTTATTCTGGTTCATCTGGAACAGGCCGCGTCCCTGCTGCCGCATGCTGCGGAAGAGAATGATTCCGATCCAGACGAAGATGATAATCGGCAGGAAGTTCAGCAGTAAGCCGAGAAGGTTGTAGTCCTGCTCCGGTTCGGTACGCACCTGCACGTTCTGCTCCTCGAGCATGTCGAGCAGCTGCGGGTCGCCGAACGACGGGAGGAAGGTAACGAACTCTGCATCGGCATCCTCCTGCCCGCGGAATGTGCCTTCGATCCGGTCGCCGGAAACGACGACCTGGCTGACGTTACCGTTTCGGACTTCCTCGCGAAATCGGGAATAACTGATCTGATTTGCGTCCTGGCGGCCGACGAACAGGTTCGTCAGTACCGGTATCAGAAAGATCGCGATCAGGAAAAAGACGAAGTATTTATAGCTGTTGCTCATGCCGCGCCCGGGCTCTTGGGGCTCGAGCCCTCCCGGACCGCCGTTGTCGTTGTTCTGTTTCTTAGGGTCTTCCGGCATATCAACCTGTTACGAACCGCGATCCGCAGTCCAACTCCTTATAGTAACATAATACATAGAAAAGGCAGGAACGATAACTCGTATATATCTATTGTAAGGTATTGATGAGTACCCGGCCTGTCAAACCGTCGGGAGCTCTGCTAAGGTCGGCTTGTAATGTACTTTGACGATTTCATAACGCTGCACAACCGGAGTATCGGGACGCGCCGGTCGCTGTGCGGCCACGCGCTTCGCGGTGA
>SLIN01000104.1 GCA_007135605.1 Spirochaetales bacterium
AGGATCCGGAGCACGCCGCCTCGCGCGCTCTGGAGCTGAAGAGCGTACTGCGCGACTTCTCCGATCGGGAAGATGAACCGGTAACACTCGTATATAGCGACGAGCACGATTCCCAACGCATCTCGAGCACGATCGGACGCGAGCTCATGTTTTTGACGAGTCACACCGTACACCATATGGCGATTATACGGATGATCTACGAATTGCTCGGCGGAACGGTGCCGGATACGTTCGGGGTTGCCCCATCGACGTTGCGATACGAGGAGAGTGGCGGCTGACGCGCTCGTTGCATGTGTACTCTAACGTGGCACACGTTTCAGGACGGATATCGACTCCTTTTCAACAGAGATGAGCTGCGCTCGCGTGCCGATGCCCGCCCCCCGGCTATACGGTTCGCTGGTGGAGTCGCGTATATTGCTCCAACCGACCCCGATCGAGGCGGAACGTGGATCGGAGTGAACGAACTCGGAATCACCCACTGCATCGTTAACACCTACGGCGGCCCGATCGCCCGTGGGATCAGAGAGCACCTCGTTGGGCTCGCGCCTATCGAGCGGTCACGCTCCGATGCGAACACATGCCGTCTTCGCCCGAGCCGCGGCGCGCTCGTTCGAGACCTCCTGCACTGCGATTCGCCGGAGTGGGCCGGAAGCCTCCTCCTCGATTGGTCGATCGATCAGGTTCCCGATTTCTGTCTGCTCCAATTCGTGCCGGGTCACGATCCGACCGCCTTCCTGAAAGAGAATCATGCTCTGTACCGGACGACGCTCCGCATGCCGCCGGTCACCACCTCGGGACATCGCACCGAGACGGTCGAGCGTTTCCGGTTCGAGCTCTTCGACTCGCTCGTAACGGCGGGGCCCATCGACACCGAGACGTATGCGCCGGAGGCCCGACGGCTGCTGGCGAAGTTCCACGCGTACCGGCACCGCTCCGACGCGGCGCTCGGAGTCCGTATGGTTCGCGGCGACGGCCGGTCGGTCAGCCTGACGTCGGTAGAGGTAGACCCTGACTCCGTCTCGATGGGGTATCGCGAGATTCCCGAGCACGGTTCAATGCGGGCTCTGCACGCATGGACGCCGACCGTATCGCTCAGCCGGCGACGGCGACGGCGACGGCGTCGGCGCGGTAGCGGGGGGTGTGAGCGCCACGATACGGAGAGAGCTTCCGAGTCCGTACCGGCCCCCTCGTCCCCAGGTGCACGGGTTTTCGAAGCCCGCCGGCTCTTCGAGGAACGCGCTCCGGCGCTTGCCCGTCGCCTGCCTCCGGGAACCTTTCCTCTGCTCGAGCGCATCTTGCACGTGAGACTGGTGAACGAGGTGGTTGCACGGCTCTCGTATATGGGAACCGCCGAGTTCTGCGAGTACGTGCTCGGGCGGCTTGATATCCGTTTGCGTGTGGAGGGGCTCGAACATCTCGATGCAACCGATGGTCGGGCGCCCGTCTTCTGCTCGAACCATCCTACGGGTGCTATAGAAGGGGTGGCGCTGATTGCGCTGATCGAGCGTCGTTACGGTTCGGTACTCCTTCCGGCGAACGAGATTCTCGGCAGCATCCGACCGCTTGAGCCGGTAATGGTTCCGATCGATCGGTATCGGGGCAACGCGACGGTCGCCGGTCGGTATGCGAACGCGTTCGCATCGGGTTCGCCGGTGCTCGTTTTCCCGGCCGGCCGAACCGCACGTATTCGAGCCGGAAGAGTGCGGGAGTTTCCCTGGAGCAAGAGCTTCTTGAAGTATGCCCGGCGGAATCGCCGGACCGTATGTCCGGTGAGTGTCAGCGGTCGCAACAGCGCACGCTTTAACGCAATCTATCGCATCCGGCGTGCGCTGGGCATCAACCTCAATTTCGAGATGCTGTTGCTCGTCGACGAGCTGCTCCGCGCACGCGGGTCGTCCCGGACGATCCGTTTCGGGCCGGTTCGTGAGGTGACCGCTATCGGGGGCTGTGACGATTGGACGCGGGCGGAACGCTTTCGCAGGGAGGTTGAGTGCAGACTATGATTCCTGTTCGTTCGCCGGTAGACGGCGAGGCAATGGCGAGAGAAATCGATGACCGGTCGCTTTTCGTGTCATATCGGGACCTCGAACTACACCTGTTCCACGCCGCCGACAAGCCTGACCTTGCTCAGGAGATAGGCCGCATCCGGGAGGTCGAGTACCGGGCGGTCGGAGCAGGCCGCGGCGTTGAATGTGATCTCGATGAGCGCGATGTGACGCAACCCGGCTACCTCCAGCTTATTGCGTGGGACCCGGAGGAGCGCGAAGTCGTATCGATGTATCGGCTGATCGACTGTGGGCAAGCCATCCGAACAGCCGGCCTGCCGCTTCTGCGCACCTCAATGCTTTTCGAGTTCTCGGATTCGTTCGTCGACGAGGTGCTGAGCCGCTCGGTGGAGCTCGGTCGCTCGGTTGTGAACAGCGGAGCGCGACGGGCGCTGCAGGGACTTTTCTCAATCTGGCACGGTCTCGGCGCTATTTTCAGCAACTGGCGGCACATCGAGTACTTCTTCGGGAACGTATCGATCTACCGGTCGCTCGGAGCACAACGCGCTGCGCGGCTGGCCGGTTTTCTCATGCATTGGCATGGCGATCCGAATCGACCCGTTCGGGCCAGGGTAGCCGCCGAGTTGCCGCCGGTCGCCGAAGACACCGAGGAGCGCCCGATAATTGGTCGCTCCGAAGAGGACGGGCCGGGCCGGACCGTTCAAGCGCCGGACGGCGGCGAGAGTCAACACGAAAATCCGGAACAGCCGAGCGTGCTCGGCCGGCCGCTGGCCGCGATCGCGCCGGAGAAGTACCGCACTTCGTTCGAGCGGTTTCGCGATCGCGCTTCGAACGAGGGGTGGTCGCTGCCGCCCATTCTTCTGTCATATCTCAAGACCGCTCCCACCCTGCGCGTATTCGATCTCGCCTCCGATTCGGACTTCGGTGATGCATGGGAGCTCGCGATCCTCGTCGGCCGTAACGACTTGACGGAGAAGACCCGAAGGCGGATTATGACGCTATAAGAGTTTGTCGGACTCCAATTCCGCCCTCATGTCCGGCAAGCTCCAGGGATGGCCTCGCTGCGGCCTCCGGGGAGGTAAGCACGTGCTGTTCACCGCGCTTGCGCGCATTGTCGCCGCACTGAACGCAAATCGGCGACCGGGGGAAATAGCCGGTGCGCTTGTATTCGGCTTCGCACTGGCGATGGTTCCGGCAGGAAACCTGGTGTGGATCGCGCTCTTCTTTCTCCTGTTTCTCGTCAAAGTGAATCTCGGGATCGCCCTTCTTTCGCTCGCGGTATGTACTCCGATTGCGCTCGCGATCGATCCGTGGCTTGACTCTCTCGGATTCTCGATCCTGACCCACGATACGCTGTATGAGCCGCTCACCGCGGCGTTCAACGCCCCGCTCGGCCCGTTCCTCGGGGTGCACAACACC
>SLIN01000018.1 GCA_007135605.1 Spirochaetales bacterium
GAGAGTCAGGATGCCGAGAAGGACATCATGCTCTACGTGAACTGTCCGGGTGGCAGCGTTACCGCCGGCCTTGCAATCTATGATACGATTCAGTACATCCGGCCGGATGTCTCGACGATCTGCCTCGGGCAGGCAGCGAGCATGGGAGCTATGTTGCTCGCCGCCGGCGCGCCGGGGAAGCGGCTCGCACTGCCCTCGACACGAATTATGCTGCATCAGCCCTGGGGTGGTGTGCAGGGGCAAGCCGCCGACATAGGCATCCAGGCGCGTGAGATGGTACGATTAAAGAAGCTGCTGATCGGCTACTTCGCGAAGCACACCGGAAAGAGTGAAGATGTCATCGCCCGCGACACCGAGCGGGACTTCTTCATGACTGCCGACGAGTGCGTCGAGTACGGGATCGTCGACAAAGTATTGGTGCGGGGGAAGAATGAGCAAACAACAGAAAAGTGAAAATCAGAAAATTTGCTCGTTCTGCGGTAAGAATGCCGATTTCGCGCGACGTCTCATCGCGGGGCCCGGCGTCTATATCTGCGACGAATGTGTAAATGTCTGTAAGAAGATCCTCGACGAGGAAGACGACGTTATTACGAACGAGTTCCTCGACGATGTACCGAATCCACGCGAGATAAAAGACTACATCGATCAGTACGTCATCGGACAGGAAGCGGCGAAGAAATATCTCAGCGTTGCCGTGTACAACCACTACAAGCGGATCACACAGCGCGGACGGGTCGAATCGGACGTCGAACTGGAAAAGGCGAACGTGCTCATGATCGGGCCCACCGGCACCGGCAAGACTTTGCTCGCCCGCACCCTCGCGCGCAAGCTCCGCGTACCGTTCGCGATCGCCGACGCAACCACCTTGACCGAGGCCGGCTACGTTGGTGAAGACGTCGAAAACATCCTGCTCAAGCTCTATCAGGCGGCGGGAAACAATATCGCCGCGGCCGAACGAGGCATCATCTACATCGACGAAATAGACAAAATCTCGCGCAAGAGTGAGAACGCCTCAATAACCCGGGATGTTTCGGGCGAAGGGGTCCAGCAGGCATTACTGAAGATTATCGAAGGTACCCAGGCTTCGGTGCCGCCGCAGGGCGGACGCAAGCACCCGAGTCAGGAGATGATCAAGATCGATACCAGCAACATCCTGTTCATCTGCGGCGGAGCGTTCGTGGGTCTCGACAAGCTCATCGAATCGCGAGTCTCCGACCATCCGCTCGGTTTCGGCGCCGATATTCGCAGTACTCGCGAAAAGGATCTCGCCGAGCTCTACCAGCACATTCACCCGGACGATCTGATCAAGTTCGGTCTGATTCCGGAGTTCGTCGGACGATTACCGATCACCGTTACACTCAACGATCTGTCGGTCGACGACCTCGAACGGATTATCGTTGAACCGAAGAACTCGATTATCCGGCAGTATCAGGCGAGTCTCGCGCTCGACGGCGTCGAACTCGAGTTCCAGGATGATTCAATCCGTGCGATCGCCGAAAAAGGCATAAGTCAGAAGACCGGTGCACGCGGGCTGCGCGGGATCGTAGAGTCGGTGATGATCGACGTCATGTACGATATTCCCTCAATCGAAGGGAAGAAGAAGGTTGTCATCACCCGCGAGGTCATCGAACAAAGCGAAAAACCGGAAATCATCCAGATCAAGAAGTCCGCATGAAGCTCTTTGAGCGCTCGTCACGGGAATCGGAAGTTGCCGGGCTGCCGGTCGTCCCGCTCAAGGAAATGGTGGTGTTTCCCGGCATGGTCGTCCCGTTCTTCATCGGGAAGAGCGCCGCCGGGGCGCTCTCCGAAAACACCGGCGACGGTGCACAAATCTTGTTGTGCACCCAGCGCATGCCGAAACCGGATCCCGGGCCCGACGATTTCCACGAGGTCGGAACCATAGCATCGGTCATCCAGTCACTCCGCCTGCCCGACGGCTCCACACGGCTGCTCGTTGAAGGTAAGAACCGTGCTTCGGTGCGGAGTATGACCGGACAGGGCCGTTCGATGACCGCCGACGTAACGGTCATCGAAGAGGCGGAACTCGAGGAGACCGACGAGGTTCGCGCACTCACCAACACGGTGCGTGGCAGTTATCGGAAACTCGTCGGAAACTCGGGGAGAAAGATCGGTCCCGACGCTCAGAAGGCCGTCGAGCGCGCGGCGGACACCGTTTCCGTGCTGAACGTAATAGCAGGCTACAGCCCGCTTCCTATCGAAAAGAAAATCGAGCTACTGAGAAACACCGGTCAACGCGATCGCCTCGAAGAGCTCGCCATATCCCTGGAGGCGGAGCTGGAAACGCTGGATCTGAAGAAGCGAATCCAGGGCCGCGTACGCAAGCGTCTTGAGCAAAGCCAGCGCGAGCACTACCTCAACGAGCAGCGCAAGGAGATCGATCGCGAGCTCGGTCGCGGCGACGATGATCCGAGCGGCGCCGAGGAGATGAAAAAGCGTCTGGAGGACAAGAACCTTCCGGATGAAGTGCAGGCTCGCTGCGACAAAGAGATCGCACGACTGTCGAAATTGCAACCGGTGAGCCCTGAGGCCGGGATTATCCGCACATGGCTCGACTGGATCGCCGATCTCCCGTGGCGCGAATACGCGAGCGAACAACACGATTTGAGACAGGCAAGCGAAATCCTTGACGCCGATCACTACGACATGGAGAGGCCGAAGGAACGGATTCTCGACTATCTGGCGGTACACGAGCTGAAACCCGATCAACGCGGGCCGATACTCTGCTTCGTCGGTCCACCGGGAACCGGCAAGACAAGCCTCGGGGCGAGCCTCGCCCGCTCATTAGGCCGTGAGTTTCTGCGAATCAGTCTCGGCGGTGTCCGCGACGAGGCCGAAATACGCGGCCACCGTAAGACGTACGTCGGCGCTCTGCCGGGCAAGATCGTACAGAGTCTGCGAAAAGTGAACAGTGCTAATCCGGTCTTTCTCCTCGATGAGATCGACAAGATGTCGAGCGATTTCCGCGGCGACCCTGCGAGCGCGCTGCTCGAGGTTCTCGACCCGGAGCAGAACGTGAGCTTTGTCGATCACTACCTCGAAGTTCCGTTCGATCTTTCCAGAATCATTTTCGTAACGACCGCCAACAGTATTCACAACGTGCCGTACGCACTTCGCGACCGTATGGAGATCATCGAAATCCCCGGCTATACCGAGCAGGAGAAGACACGCATCGCGAAGGGCTTTCTGGTTCCGAAGCAGCTCGAGGCGAACGGTCTCGAGTTTGCCGACATTCGCTTTCGCGATGCGGCGCTCGCAACGGTCATCCGGGACTACACCGCCGAGAGCGGCGTTCGGGGGCTGGAACGGCAGATCGCCACGATCGTGCGTAAGCTCGCCCGACGCGCGGTTTCCGAGGGAGTGCGGCCTCCGAGTGGC
>SLIN01000200.1 GCA_007135605.1 Spirochaetales bacterium
CGAACAGGAACGGATGACCGCATGCTCGCCAATCGCCGAGTCGGCGATTCTGCTCGTCGAGAGCGTGACCTCGCCGACGATTCGGACCTTCTCGAGCTCGCAGTTGCGAACCATCCGCCCGGTGAACCCCGGCGAGACGAGCACGCGATCCCAGTCGGTCGAACTGTTCCCGTTCGCTTCGAGAACTCCGCGTAACTGCGGGGATACCGGTGAGAGCTCTGCGCTTTCGAAGTATCTCTTCAGCTCGCTGACAAGCGCCGGGGCGCGCCGGTTTTCGAAAATCTGCATTGCTCCAGTATAGCAGCGGTTGCCGGCAGGCGCAGCGGGTTTCCCCGATCGGATTTCTCCGATCGGTTTTCCCCGGCCGCCCGCCGCCGCGGACACGCCGCGGACACGCAGTTGAGGGGGGTGGTGCCATTTGATACTCTGTTGGGGCTTTGAAGGAACGGGTACTCCTACTCTATCTCCGCACCGGCGGAGGCCATATCTCCGCCGCACGGGCGCTGAAAGAGGCGTTCGAGCGTCACGAAGCGGTGGAGGCACATCTCTACAATCCTCTTTGGCGCGGCCGAATTCTTCACCGGTGGTTGATAGAGAAGGGGTACCGGCGCGCCAGCTCGGGGTTTCGCACATTCTGGCCCTTTTTCTACGAGTTTTCGAAGCTGCCGTGGTTCATGGATCTCTCGCAGCGGCTGTTCAGCCTCGTGTTTCGCGATGAGGTGGCCGCCTACGTACGACGCCATTCGATTACGCGCATCGTGAGTGTGCACTTCCTTCACAGCTGTCTGATAAATGATGTCAGGCGCCGCGTTCGTGAGCGTCGAATCAGAATCTGCACGGTAGTCACCGACCCGTTCACCGCCCATCCGATCTGGTTTCGCCGGCGCTACTCACGACGTATCGTTTTCAGCGAGCGACTCAGGACGCTCGCGATCGAACGATATCGGTTTGATCCCCGGCGGGTCGTCTGCATGCCGATCATCCTGCGGCGCGAGTTTCAGACGCGACTCGCCGCCCCGCGCGTGCACCAGCTGAAGGAAGAGCTCGGTTTCGATCCCGATAAACGACTCGTTCTGCTCGCCGGTGGCGGGGAAGGTTTGTCGAACGGCGACCGTTTGCTGCTGGAGCTCGCCGGATCGTCGCTTGATTTCGAGCTGGCGATCGTGTGCGGCAACTCGGACGAGCTGTATCGCAAGTGCCGGCGGGCAGCGCAAGCCGGTCACGATCGGAAGATCGCCGTATACGGCTTCACCGATCGCATGTACGATCTCATGAATATCTGTGACGTGGTCGTCGGGAAGGCCGGTCCGGCTACGGTCATGGAGGTGCTGCTTCTCCGCAAGCCGCTTATCATCACCTCGTACATGTACGGTCAGGAGCGCGGTAACGTTGAGTTCGTCGTGGAGAACCGTCTCGGGTTTTTCGTCCAGAGACCGGCGGGGGTCCGCGACCGGGTGGAGCATATCCTGGGGGACGAGGGGAACCTGGAGATTATCCGGGAGAATATTGCCCGTGTTGAGATCCGGAACGGAACCGACCAGATTGCCGACTACATTCTCGATCTATGAGGACAGACAGCATGGCGAAACAAGAGCAGAGATTCGGTGATTCGGTCGATATACCGCTACCCGACGACTTTCACATCCACTTGCGTCAGGGATTGCCGCTCACGAACTACACTCGTGACGCCGCATTCTCCTTCGGACGGGTGCTGGTCATGCCGAATACGAGCCCGCCGATCCGTACGCCGGTAGAAGCTGTGAAGTATCGAGACCGGATCGTCGCCGCCGGCCGGGACGCGGAGGGCTTCGAGCCGCTGATGACCTTCTACATCGATACCGCGATGCGCGAGCAGGAGATTTCCTCGCTTGCCGAGGCGGGAGTCGTTGCGGGCAAGCTCTATCCTCGGGGGGCGACCACCAACTCCGGACACGGTGTATCGGACATCGAGGCAGCGTTTCCTGTTTTCGAGGCGATGGAGAAGGCCGATCTCGTGCTCTGTATTCACGGCGAGCTCCCGGACCACTTCGTGCTCGATCGCGAGAGCGCGTTTCTGCCCGTACTCCGGAAGATCGCCGAACGCTTCCCGCGACTACGGATCGTCCTCGAGCATGTCAGCACCGCCGAGGGTATCGCGGCGGTACGTGACCTGCCGGATACGGTGGCGGGCACGATTACCGTGCACCATCTGCTCTTTACCCTCGACGAGGTCGTCGGTGAGCTGTTGAGGCCGCACCGCTTCTGTAAGCCGATTGCGAAGCGACCGGAGGATCGGACGGCGTTGCGGGAGGCGGCGTTTTCGGCCGATCCGCGCTTTTTCTTCGGGTCCGATAGTGCGCCGCATCCGGTGACTGCGAAAGAGTGCGACGGCGGCTGTGCGGGCATATACAGCGCTCCGACCGCGGTGCCGATTCTACTCTCGCTCTTCGAGCAGCACTCCGATCTCGACTCGTTCGTCGGCTTCACCGCCCGCAACGGTGCGCGGTTCTACGGGGTCCCGGAGGCGAGCGTTCGCGTGCGCTACACGCGAACAGGGTGGCACGTGCCCGAGCGGACGTCGGACATCGTTGCGCTCGGCGCCGGCGAGCGGCTCGAGTGGCGCACCGCGGGCCGGTATACGCAAAGCGGGGGGCGGTGATGGCCGCGCGATTCACCATCATCCCGGCCATCGACGTGCTCGACGGCGGGTGCGTTCGCCTGACGCAGGGCGACTACGAGCGCCGCCGCACCTATCGTGACGATCCGTCGCAGGTTGCCCGCGAGTTCGCCGCAGCGGGCGCTACGCGTTTGCATGTCGTGGATCTTGATGCTGCGCGGGGGAATTCGCCGAATCGAGAAGCGATTTCCGGCATACGGGCGGCATTCGGCGGCGTGCTCGAAGTCGGGGGAGGAGTGCGAAGCGAGCGCGATGTCGACGAGCTTCTCGGCGCCGGAGCAGACCGTCTGGTTGTCGGGACCGTGCTCGCACGCGAGCCTCACCTTGTGGGGCGATGGGCCGAACGGCACGAAGGGGTGTTCATTGCCGGTATTGACGCGCGCGGCGGGATTGTCAGGGTTTCGGGTTGGCAGGAGGAGACCGAGCTGCGTGCCGAAGAGGTCGCCGCACGAGCGGGCTCGCTCGGATGCGTTTCGATCATCTATACCGATATCGAAGTCGACGGAACCGGGGCAGGCGCCGACCTGGACGGTGCCCGCGCGATGTACAGGGCAGGCGGTGTACCGGTGATTGTCAGCGGCGGTGTCGGGTCGGCCGCGGATATCGAGGCGGCCGCTGCGGGCGCGGCGGAGGGAATCGTCGCGGTGATCGCAGGGCGGGCATTATACGAGGGAGCGCTCGATCTCGGCGATCTGTTCGGGCGCTTTCCCCCCGAGCCGCCGCAGCGCATGAGCTGGTAG
>SLIN01000135.1 GCA_007135605.1 Spirochaetales bacterium
GGTCGGATCCACCTGCGCGCCATAAGACGCGCGCTGAACGAGAGCTCATCTTCACCCCATTCTTCAAAGAGCGAGGTCGCCGCCTCATGGTGGTCGCGCCACATCGAGCGCTCCTGACGCAACAGACCGAACGTTGCGATCTCGTTCTCGACCTGGATCATGAGCACCGTATACTCGCCCTCGTCGCGATCGCGGATATGCTGCATGAACGCTGCAAAGGCTACGCACTCCCGATCTACAATCGGGGAATCGGCGTAGGAAGCCGAGTTGTGATGGGCGACTCCTGTGGCGTCCACCGCGCGCGGGTAGCGCTGTGCATCCTCGACGATATACATCGGTGCGAACAGCTCGGTTGTCAGGTTGCGGTAGATCGAACCGTCGCCGGAGGCGTAGTGGCCGAACCAACCGAGAACGAGTCGGAGATCGTTGGCGCGGGCGGTATCGATGACATGGTCGACGTAGGAGAAGTCGTATTCGCCCTCCTCCGGCTCCACCTGCGACCACTTCACCGGCACCTTCAACGCATTCAACTCCAGTGCGCGTGCGGCCGGATAGAGGTGGTCGTACCCGGACATCGTTTCGTGATAGCGACCGTACACGCTCTGCTTCCATGGAATCTCGACGGTAAGCACGGTTGAGGGCAACCCGTCGACGAACAGTACGCGGCGGCCGCCTACCTGCTCGATGTGCGGCGCGGGATTATCGCTGGTCGGAATCGTCATTGCCGTTCACGCTCGCATGATTGTGTCAGCTGCGGAAGGGATCGGTATTTGTGTTTCAGGGCGGATTCTTGAGGATGGAGTGGGGAGGTGCCGGCGATCCTTGACGCGGCGGCGAAACGGTCTGATACTCGCCCCGGTGTTCGGCACACATCGACAAGAGACCGAATCGGTACCGGCCGGGAGATACCCGTGATGGGTGATATGCTCCGCGGTGTGAAACTCAATCTCCCCTGGAACAGCTACCGCGTGCATTCCTCTCTGACGCAGCACGACGAGACGATGCGAAAACCGGAGTTCTGGCGACGGCTTATTCCGTTTCTCGCCGATTGCGGTTTCAATGCCCTTACGCTCTGGTCGATCCATCCGTGGAGTTTGATGGTGCGACCGGAGCGGTGGCCCGATGCGTGTCCGTTCACCGACCGCGAGCTCGAAACGTGGCAAAAGCTGTGGCGGCTCATCTTCCGGACCGGCATCGAAAACGGTGTCGAGATCATCCTCTTCAACTGGAATATCTTCGTATCGCCCGAGCTTGCGCGCTCGCGTGGTCTGGCTCGATACTCAGCGGACCTCGCCACCGGCTACAACGGCCCCGGCGATTACTCGGCGGAGGTGCAGGCGTACAATCGCGACGTAGTCCGGCAGGTGCTCGAAACCTTCCCGGAAATCGGCGGACTCGGAATCGGACAGAACGAGCGAATGGAAGGGGGCTCCCTCGAGAGGTGGCAACAGTGGACGCGTGATACCTGGTTCGACATCGCCGAAGAGTATCTGCAGGAGAAGACCTTCATCGTTCGCGCTCATACGCGCCCGGCCCCGTCGATGACACGCCGGGCGATCGAGGAGTATCCGGGGAAGCTGCCGCCACGGATGTTCATCGACATCAAGTTCAACTGGTCGCACGGCCACGCCACACCGGATTTTCACTATATGCACGAGGGTGATGATGGCCGAGCCCTTCGCGACCCGCCACCGTCGAAGTACAAGCTGCTGTTCACCGTGCGCAACGAGGACTTCTTCGGACTCGATTACGGCGGGGTCACCTTCATGCGCGAGTTGGTGCGTGCAAACTCTCGTGAGGATACCGGCGGCTTTCTCGTCGGCAGCGAATGCCTGATTCCTGCGCGAGAGTATGTCGTCCGTCCGGACGGGGACCGGTCGTGGGATTTTCTTTTCGAACGCCAGCCGCTGTTCTGGTGCGGGTGGGGACACGCGCTGTCGGAGTCGGCCGGGGAACGGGCAGGCCCGGCGACTAACCGTACGCCGGCTACGGGCCATCACACGCGTGCCGTAGCCGGTCGACTGCAGGCGGTCGTGCGACGCCACGTGGACGCCGAGCTCTCCGCCGCCGACGCTCTCGTGCGGGCGGCGGACCTCGCCTCCCGCGCCGCCAACCACATCGCTTCGAGCATCGCATCAACCTGGGACTTCACGCATTACAGCGAAGGCATGCTGAAAGGCGTGCGACAGGACTGGTTCGGTCAGCCGTTCGATGCGGCTTCACCGCTGATTTCGGTTCGTGAGCTCGTAGATGCGCGACCGCTCGATCCCGACTGGCTTTCGATCAGGGAGTATGTGAACGGCGGGACCGACAAGCCGGTCACGCCGCCGATGCGCATCGAAGAGCTGCTCGCCGCCTGTCGCGAGGCGCTGGCAATTCTCGACGATGCGGCGCTTCCCGCTGCGGGGTCGCAACTGGAAGCGTACGAGCGTGCGAGCGCTCGAAGCTGGGCGCACCTCGGCTGCTGTTTCGCCCTGAGACTCGAGGCGGCGGTGCTGCTCGCACGGGAGGATCTCGCGCGGGAGAAGCTGCCGGAGTGCGGCATGCACGAGCCGGGCGATTCCGGGCGAGGTGCGGCAGAATTTCGGAGTCATCTCTCCGATGTGCTGCTGCGCTCGCGCGCCCACTATGCCGACCTCTGCGAGTGCCTCGACCCGTGGATCCCCGAGCCGTACCCGCTGCTCCACCTCGGAGACCGATTCATCACCGAGGAATTCGAAGTGCCGATGCACGAGTTTCACCACCGACGGGTACTCGAGCTTATCGATCGGGAGATCGCTTCGATAGCGGTGCAGAGTAACGCTTGACGCGGCCGGCGAAGCGAACGATACTCGCTCCGACGCGTCATGGAAACAATGGACTCGCAGCGGCAGACCGCCATCGATACGCTAACCGAGTGCTACAGTTACGGGTACCTCGACAACGAGGAGCTCGAGCGACGCGTCGAAGAGGTCTATGCCGCCCGCGGGCTCAGCGAACTGAAACAGCTGATCGAGGACCTGCCGGACCTCTACCGAACGGCACTCGTCGAGCCGGGAACGAGCGGCGACCCCGCAAGCGGACAGCAGATCACGAGTATCTTCTCCGAACGGAAGATGTCGGGGGCGTGGCTCTCGCAGCGAATGGTGAAGTGTACCTGTGTCGCCAGCGAAGTCCGCCTCGACTTCTGCGACGCCGGCTTGCCGCCCGGCAGAACACGGATACACCTCTTCGGGGCTTTGGCCGAAGTCACCGTCGTCGTTCCGCCCGACGTCAAACTGATTCTCGACGTGAACCCGGTTCTGGCCGAAGTTTCCACGAAGAAGCTTGGAGGCGATACCTCCGGGGAGACGACGAGGGAGCTGCAGATCACCGGCACGATCGTTCTCGGTGAGCTGAGCTGCAAGACCGGCGA
>SLIN01000297.1 GCA_007135605.1 Spirochaetales bacterium
CGATTGTCTTTTACTCGATGTACGGACACATCTACAGGATGGCTCAGGCTGTGGCTGAAGGCGCCCGTGAGGAGGGCGCGGAGGTCGACCTTCTCCGGGCTCCCGAGACGCTTCCCGACGAGCTTGTCGAGCAACTCGGCGGGAAACAGTTCCAGGACTCTATTCAGGATATTCCGGTTGCACAGCCGCAGAATCTGCCGCAGTACGATGCGATCATCGTCGGGGCTCCGACGCGGTACGGAAACATGTCCTCGCAGATGCAGGCGTTCTGGGACTCGACCGGCGCCCAATGGGCTGCCGGCGAGCTGGTGGGCAAAGCAGGCAGCGTCTTCACATCGACCGCGACCCAACACGGCGGACAGGAGACCACGATTCGTGCGGTTCACACAGCGTTGCTTCACCACGGAATGGTCATCGTTGGGCTTCCGTACGCCTTCCAGGGACAGATGAGACTCGATGAGATCACCGGCGGAAGCCCGTACGGCGCCTCGACGATAACCGGAGGTCACGGGGAGCGAATGCCGAGCGAGAACGAGCTCGACGCCGGACGGTTCCAGGGTCGACATGTCGCCTCGGTCGCCGGCAAGCTTGCCGGGGTGCCCCAACACGCATAGGCGGTGTACAGTAGCGGTCAATGACCGCAGAGAAGATGGCGCGGAGACCGGCCGGTCTCCGCGTCTGGATCACCGGAGCAACCGGCGGCATCGGCGCCGCGCTGGCTCGCGAGTATGCTTCGAGAGGGTACAGGCTCGTGCTTTCGGGCCGGCGAGAAGATATCCTTGCCGCCCAGGCCGATATGTTTCCGCACGCCGAAGTATGCGTGCTACCGTTCGACCTGGGGGCCGGCGCCGACGAGCTGAAAGAGCATGCAGCGACCGCGCTCGCCTTTTACGACGGACTCGACCTCTTCATAGCGAACGCCGGTTTGAGTCAACGCGCTCGCGTGACTGAGCTCGTTCCGCCGGATCTGGAGCGTCTGCTCCGGGTGAACTTCACCGCTCACGCCATCCTGGCTCAGTCGGTTGTGCCGGCACTCCGGAACTCGGGTGGACAAATCGCAGTGGTGTCGAGTCTCGCCGGTATTTCCGGTGCCCCGCTTCGTAGCGGCTACTCGGCTGCGAAGCATGCACTGCACGGATTTTTCGACACGCTCGCAATCGAGGAGCCGCGTATCGCGGTGACTACGGTTATAGCCGGTTTCGTACGCACGGCGATCGGTGTGCACGCAGTTGCCCCGGCGGCGAGCGTCTACGGGAAGACGGATGAGCTACACGCAGAAGGAAGCCATCCGCAGCGTGTTGCCCGGCGGATAGCTCGGGCGCTGGAACGGCGGCGAACCACCGTATACGTCGGGCTCGGATCGCGCGGTATACTGTTTCTTCTGTTACGGTGGTGGGCGAGACCGCTCTTGCGGCGTATACTCCGGAAGCGCGGGTGAAACTCATGAGTCACAATTCGAGAGAAACGTGCTGTGTAGTTGCGATCGGTCGCGACGTGGTCTGTACTCCGGAAGGAAATCCCGTGCTTCCGGTTTCACTTGCCCGGGACATCGTCTCTCCTTCCTCATCTTTACTCGCAGTTCCAGCCGACCGAGAGGGCATAACGGAAAATGAGCCGTCGCACCTGCTTGCCGGATGGGCATCTCCCGACGCGAGTCTTCCCGGCGGGCTTACACGCCGGAATCTGCGCTCGCTCTTCGGCACGGTCGATGAACCGGCGTTCTGGTCGACCGGTCACGCCTTCCAGCTTGCGCACTGGGACCGGTCACACCAGTACTGTGGGTGGTGTGGAGGTCCGACGAAGCTGGACAGCGGCGAGCTGGCTCGGCAGTGCGAAGAGTGCGGGCGTTCGGTCTATCCGCGCATATCCCCGGCGGTCATTGTCGCAGTCATCCGTGACCGGACGCTGCTTCTCGCTCACAACGCGCGGCGTTCGCACGCTTTCTACAGCGTTCTCGCCGGATTCGTCGAGCCGGGAGAGACGCTCGAGGAATGCGTCGTTCGCGAGGTGCGCGAAGAGGTGAACGTAACGGTCGGGAACGTACGCTACGTGCGAAGCCAGCCGTGGCCGTTCCCGGATGCGTTGATGATTGCGTTCACCGCCGAATATGTCGAAGGGGAGATCGAGGTGGACGGGACCGAAATCGACCATGCGTATTGGTGTGGGCCGCACGAGCTTCCGCATGTGCCGCCTCGCCCGAGCGTTGCCCGCGCGCTGATCGACCGGTTTGTAGAAATGTTCGGGTGAGCGAGCAGTGCGGGTAGTACCGAACGAACATCCGTGCTACCCTGCTGAACGGGTGAACACCGTCGACCCGACGGTTTCGGAGCGGAATCGACGCCGAAATGTGTATGGGTGACGGAACGAAAGAACACGTTGTGGTAATCGGCGGCGGTGGTACCGGTGCCGCGACGGCTTACGATCTATCTCAGCGGGGCTACCGGGTAACTCTGTTCGAGCAGGGTGAGTTAACATGCGGGTCGACCGGCCGGCACCACGGACTGCTGCATTCGGGTGCTCGCTATGCGGTCAATGATTCCGAAGTCGCCCGCGAATGTATCCAGGAAGCTCATATTCTCCTCAATATTGCTCCGGAGTCGATCGAGCCGAACCGGGGTGTGTTCATTGCGCTTTCGGAAGAGGAGCTCTCATTCCGTGACGAATTCATGAACGCCTGCGAGATAGCCGGAATCGAGAACCGGTTCGTCGACGGGGACACGCTCCGTCGAATGGAACCGAATATAAGCGCGGAGTGCCTCGGCGGGGTCGTTGTTCCCGACGGGACTCTGGATGCGTTTCGGCTCCCCATGTACTTTTTCGCCGGAGCCCGGGCGCTCGGTGCGGTGATCCGCAATTTCACGCGCGTTACCGGATTTCGTATGAGCGGGGGGACGATCACCGGAGTACAGGTCCGTGACCTCCGAACCGGGCATGACGAAACGATTGGTTGCGATTTCGTTATTAACACCGCCGGAGCGTGGGCCGGAGTCATTGCGGCAATGGCGGATATCGACCTCCCGATCACCCCGGCACCCGGAACGATGCTGGCACATAAGGGGCGCCTCGTGAACATGATCATCGAACGACTGCGCCCGGCGACCGACGGGGATATACTCGTCCCGCAGCGCAATCTCTCGATCATCGGCGCTACACAGTGGCACGGGAGGGGTCCGGACGACTGTGAAGTTCCGGACAACGATATCGATGTTCTCGCGAGTGCAGCTGCAGAAATGGTTCCGAAGTTCGCCGAGCTGCCGTACCAGAAAGCATGGGCTGCGGTTCGCCCACTGGCCGGGCGGGCGGACAACGAGGCCGATGGACGGGAGCTCAGCCGTGAGTTCGCCGCGCAGAACCATGCCGAAAGTGACGGCGTGCAGGGCA
>SLIN01000251.1 GCA_007135605.1 Spirochaetales bacterium
AAGCTCCAGCGTAGTCCGGACGCCTTCTACCTCGATACCTCCCACTTGACCAGAGAATCGGTATGTGACAAAGTATTGCGGTATATCCACAGGCACATCAAATCTTCAGGAACAGTAGAACAAACATGAGCGATAGTCAGTCCAACCAGGCGAACGGTACGCCGCTTCAGGAACAGCTTCAAGAGGAGTATCTCAAGAACCTAGACGACATCGAAGAGGGTCAACTACTCGAAGGCACGGTAATTGAGGTCGGCGAGGAACAGGTTTTCGTAGATGTCGGCTATAAGTCCGAGGGCAAGATACCGATTGGAGAGTTCCGGGAAGCTCCGAACGTCGGGGACGTTGTCGATGTGGTGCTCGTCACCAAGGAATCGCGGTCGGGTGAGGTCGTTGTCTCGAAGCAGAAGGCGGATGAACGGGTCTTCTGGAGAAAAATGAAGCAGGCCCATCAGGACCGCGAACCGGTTGAGGGCACCGTAAAGCGGGCGATAAAGGGTGGGTTCGAGATCGACCTCGGTCACGAGGTACGAGCATTTAACCCGATCTCGAAAATGGACCTTCACCGGATCCATAACGCCGACGACTACGTGGGCCTCGATGCGAAATTCTACATTGAGCGGCTCTACAGTGATAATCGGGTCAACATCGTGCTCAGTCGCCGCGACTACCTTGAAGAACTGCTGGAGAAGAATCGCCAGGCATTCTTCGAGTCTACTAATATCGGAGACGAAGTCGAAGGGGTTGTGAAAAGCTTCACGAGCTTTGGTGCGTTCATCGATCTCGGCGGTTTCGACGGCCTGTTGCACATAAACGACATGAGCTGGGGGCACGTTACGCGCCCGAAGGATCATGTCAAGAAGGGTGAAACGGTACGGTTGAAAGTGATTCGTATGGACCCGGAGGAGAAGAAGATCAACCTCAGCCTCCGGCATATGACCGATGATCCGTGGAGCCTTTTCGAAGAGAAGTATCAGGAAGGCGATGTAGTCCCGGCACAGGTCACCAAGCTCACCGACTTCGGAGCTTTTATCGAGCTGGAGGAAGGAATCGAAGGGCTTGCACATATCTCCGAGCTGTCATGGACGAAACGGATCAAGCACCCGAGTGAAGTGTTGAACGTCGGTGACACCGTCGACGTGAAGATTCTGTCCTACGACGTGCAGGAGGGTAAGGTCAGCCTCGGCGTGAAACAGGCACAAGAGAATCCGTGGGACCATATTGAGCACACCTATCCGGAAGGACTGAGGCTTATCCGTCCGATCAAGAAGATCACGAATTCCGGTGCGTTCGTTGAGCTCGAGGAAGGTATCGACGGATTTCTTCATGTTGACGATATTAGCTGGACGAAACGGTATAAGCATCCTGGGGCCATTCTCAAAGAAGGCGAAGAGATCGAGTGCATGGTCATTAAGAGCGATGCGAAGAGCCGAAATGTCCGTGTCGGGATAAAGCAGCTTTCAGAGGATCCGTGGGACAGCCTTCAGAAAGCGTACCCGGAGCACACCGTGATCGAGGGTGAAGTGACGAACATCACCGATTTCGGCGTATTTCTCCGTGTCCAGGGCGGCATCGAGGGCCTTATCCACAAAGGAAATCTCGTTGATCCGCGCCAGGAATCGTACGAGGCGGCGATCAAGCACATTAGTGTTGGTGATGTCCTGCGCGCGGTGGTAGTCGAGCTGAGTCCTGCGAAGCAGAAACTCGGATTGTCGGTACGAGAGCTCGAGCGTCTCGAGCAGCGTCAGGAAGTAAACAAGTACCTGCACGAGGACGACGACGAGAGTGCGACGGTTACTCTCGGCGATATGCTGAAAGAAAAAGATACGATGTAGGCGCCTCGAGGCGCCGCCGGATGTCGAATGTTCTCAGAAAGGGTCGATCCCGAGCGGTTTGAAACGCTCATAGAGCTGAATACGCTGATAAACAGCGACTATTCGGATCCAAATTCGCTTCTGACGAGGATCGTGGAATCAGCGACACGATTGACCGACGGCGAGGCATCCTCGTTGTTGCTCGTGAATCCTGAGAGTCAGAGGCTCTATTTCGAGGTCGCGATCGGGTCGAAGGCTGCCGACGTGGCTAGTTTCTCACTGGATAAGGGTGAGGGAATAGCCGGCTGGGTGTTCGAGAACAACCGATCTCTGACCGTAAACGATGTACATGAGGATCCGCGCTTTTTCGCCGACATAAGCCGTGCAGTCGGATTCGACACACGCTCAATACTTGCCGTGCCGATGCGGGTAAAGGAGCAGGTGGTCGGTGTCATCGAGATTCTGAATAAGCGCGGCGGTAAACCGTTTACCGAAGTCGACCTCTGGTGGCTGGAGACCTTTGCGAATCAGGCTGCGCTCGCCCTTCAGAACGCGCGTTCGTTCCAACGAGTGCGCGATCACCTGGATGTCCTCAGCGATCAGATTACCGCGGAGAAGGGCTACCATACACTCATATCGAAAAGCCCGTCCCTCAAGGAGCGGCTGACCCTCGTGAGTCGAGTGGCGCCGACCGATTCATCCGTGTTGATCCTTGGCGAGAGTGGGGTCGGTAAGGAGTTGTTTGCCGAGCAGCTACACCTGCAGTCGCATCGGAGCTCAGGATCGTTCGTTCGAGTGAATTGCGCGGCGTTGCCGGAAACACTTCTTGAGAGTGAGCTGTTCGGGCATGTGAAAGGTGCATTCACCGATGCATCCTCCGATCGGATCGGGCGCTTCGAGCTCGCCGACGGTGGAACGATTTTTCTCGACGAAATCGGCGATGTTCCGCTTTCGATACAGGCCAAGCTCTTGCGAGTACTTCAGGAACGCAGCTTCGAAAAGCTCGGTTCGAGCGAAACTCGTGCAGTCGACGTGCGGATCGTCGCCGCGACCAATCGCGATATCGAGCGAGCGGTTGATGAGGGTAGTTTCCGCAGAGACCTGTACTATCGGTTGAACGTCCTGCCGCTGTACATCCCGCCGCTGCGAGAGCGCCCGGAGGACATAACTGAACTCGCGGAGTTCTTCCTGAAACGATTCAATGCGGAGACAAAGAAACAGATACGAGGTTTCAGCGAGGAAGCGGTGGAAACCCTTCTCTCGTACTCGTGGCCCGGTAACGTGCGAGAGCTCGAGAATGCTGTGGAACGAGCCGTGGTGATCTGTCAGGACGAGTATATCGGTCCGTCGGATCTTGTATTGCACACCGGAGAACGTGGAAGTGATGAGACATATCACGGCAAGAACCTGAAGGACTCCATTACGCAGTTCAAACGCCAGTTCATTCGGAGCACGCTCGAGCGACATCGGTGGAACCAGACGAACGCCGCGAAGGAGCTCGGAATACAGCGAACGTATCTGTCGCGACTGGTGAAAGAATTGGGCATCAAGAGGTA
>SLIN01000096.1 GCA_007135605.1 Spirochaetales bacterium
ACCCACGGGGAGTTCTCCGATATCAGCTTGTTCGTCTCCCGGATCCGGTTCGCAATCGCGATTATGAGCTTCTGCAACAGTCGCGCCGAGACATTAGGCTCACGATCGAGCACCTCTTCCAGCGTTACCCCCGTGCGCGGGAACCGCAATAACTCGCAATGCTTCTCCGCACGAGCGGTGGCCGTGCGAGGGGCGGCGTGTAGTACATCGATCTCGCCGAAGCACTCTCCTTCGATGTATTCGGCGATATCCACCTGCGTCCCTTCACCTTGAGTTCGGGAAATGAGAATGCTTCCGGATTTCACCACATACAGTGAGTCCCCGCTCTCGCCGGCCTCGAACAAGTGCTGCTCAGGCTCAACCTCGACAACCTCGCTGTAATCAGCGATAACTTCGAGCTCGCCGGCATCCAGCGCGGAGAACACCTCGACGTTTTTCAGCAGATCGCGCTTCTCTGCGACCTCTCCTGTCATTGTTCTCATAGCGGTCCAGATATCCCCTTATGGCCGAACAAAGTACCACAGGCGAAACGCCCGGTCCAATCTATTATCGGATAATCTATCGCTGTAATCCACCAACCGAATGGACAAGTACGCGGGGTCGCCGATGCTCATCGTAACGGCTCTTCCGCGCTTCGGGCAGATTGGATAGCGAGCCGTGAACGAAGCCGAGCTTCTCAAACCAGTCCGAAGCCCTGGTAGTCAGCGCGACGACCGAACGCATGTTCCGCGCACGCGCCCTGGAGAGCTGATAATGTACCAGTTTCTCGCCGATACCGAGCTGTGAGAAGCGCTCATCAACCGCAAGTGCGGCGATCTCGCCTGTGCGGTCGCCGAGATCGTGAAGAGCGCAACACGCCCTGACGGTACCGTCTACCTCGCTTACAGCGAAGTCGGACAATCGTGCGCGTACTTCGTCGGCGGTACGAGGCAGAAGCTGACCCCGTTCGACGAACGGACGCATGAGTCGCAGCACGTCGGCGATATCGTCGGCGTGCATGGGGCGAACGCTCTCATACTCGTTCGCGTGGACCATCATACCGACGCCGAGATTCGAGAAGATCTCCCGCAACAGAACGCCGTCCGTACGACCGTTCACAATATGGACACGACTCACACCGGCGCGACAGGCGGTAATGGCGTGGTTCAGTCGCTCGATCCACCGCACCGACTCTTGATCCTCACACGCCGCATCGTTCGCGAGGTTACTCATCCGCGCAGCCTGCTCGACGGTCAGCCGACTGATTCGTCCGCCCTCATCAGCGGATACCTCATCGGGAACAGCAATCGACGAAGGAGGCCGACACAATCCGGCTGTAACGAAAAAGAGCTTCTCTGCACCGATCGCACGAGCAACAGCCACCCCCAGCTCGTCAGACGACACATTGTACGGGTTTCCGGTCGCACTCCAACCGATACACGGAAAGATCGGAACGACGTCGGTTGCAAGCAGTTTCTCGACGACCTCGCGGTGTACCCGTTCTACAATTCCGGTATGTCCGAAGTCCACCCCGGCGTCGACCCCGACACCGCGAGCCCGCACCCAGTTTCCGACGGCTGCGTGCACATTCGCTGCCGACAGCTGCGTCATAATGCGGTTAGCCACGTCGAAGGCCGCCATCTGTATGAGAGCTATCGCATCGGTCGGAGAAACGCGTCGACCATCAACCCGATCGATCGGCATGTTGTAATGCTTGAGAACGGTGTCGATACGCCGCGCCGCGCCCGGCACAATCAAAACGTGAATACCCGCGCGCCTCAGCACAGCGATATCCGCTATCAAGCCGGGCGTCTCATCGCCCTCGAGCAGTCCACTGTCGAGCTTCACCACGAAACTCATTCCGCGGAATCGCTCTGCGTATACGAACACTTCCCTGATCGTGTCGAGATGGTCCCGGCTCAAATCGGACTCAACCAAGAAATCCTCCACTCAAATCATAACACACCTTCACGTAGTCACGCGCTCCCGTGGATCGTAGAAAAGGGTCTCAATGCGTCCGAATAGCCAGTCGACTACGAATGCGATTCCGGCTGCGGTAATCGCGCCTGTCAGCACAAAGGCGGTATTGTTACGGACCAGACCTGCGATAATGACCGTCCCGAGACCGCCGGCGCCAATGGTCGACCCGATAGTCGCCGTGCCTATGTTGATGATTATCGAGGTTCGAATACCGGCGACGATCACCCGCGCGGACAGCGGTAACTCCGTTCGGAACAGCACCTGTTTCTGAGTCATCCCCTGACCGACACTCGCTTCGACGATACGGGAATCGACCGACTCGATTCCGCTGATCGTGTTGTTAATGACCGGAAGCAGCCCGAACACGAAAAGTGCAGCGACAGTAGGTCGAAACCCGAATCCGAGAACGGGGAATGCGAGAGCGAGGACAGCCGCAGGCGGAAAGGTCTGAGCGAAGCTCGAAAGGTCGCGCGCGAGCGGGAGAAAGTCTCTTCCGGCGGGACGAGTCACGGCAACTCCGATCAGGAGACCGACGATCGTGGCTGCCGCACTTGAAATCGTCACCATCTGCAGATGTTGTATGACAAGTGTCGGCAAGGTAACGCGCTGGTAAATGAGCTCCCGCTGCAGAGGAAACAGAAGGCGCAACACTCCGAGACGAAAGTCGAGCATATACACGAAGAGCAGCAGAAAAAGCAGGAGAACGATCTGAAAGGTTGCACGCATCGCACGCGAGGTCATACGATTCTCCGCGGAGTCGCCGAATAGATCTCGGCCATCGTAATGCGACCGACAAGGTGTCCGTGCTCGTCGACAACCGGCGTTTCGGCCAGTTCGGTATTCAGTATCTCCGCGAGTGCGTCACGAAGGGTACTGCCGAATGATACGGCACCGACCAGAGCATCGTCCATCGCATCTTCGGCCGACGACATCGCCGCTCGGCCGTCTCGAGGTACCGCTCCGAGCAGGTGCCGATGGTCATCGGTAACATACACGACTTCGAAATCGCGGTATCGATTCCAGTCGAGATGCGCCCCTCGGTCAACCGAGGGCGCATCGATCATGAAGTCGCCTACGATAAATCGCGCGAGTCGTTTCAGCGCACGATCGCTGCCGACGAACTCCCGCACGAAGTCATTTGCAGGGGCACCGAGGATTTCCTCCGGTGCTCCGGTTTGAACCACATTGCCGTCACGCATCAGCACGATACGATCGGCGACGCGCACCGCCTCATCGAGATCATGAGTAACGAATATGACCGTCTTCCGGAGTTTACGCTGAATCGAGATAAACTCCTGCTGGAGCGTTTCGCGATTCAGCGGGTCGACTGCACCGAACGGTTCATCCATGAGCAGAATCGGAGGATTCGCTGCGAGTGCCCGAGCGACACCGACCCGCTGCGCCTCTCCCCCGGACAGCTGGATCGGATACTTGTTTCGGTACTCATCCGGTGACAGTCCGATGAGTTCGAGCAGCTCACCGGCGCGGCGCGAGCGATCGCGTTTGTCGCAACCGAGAAGTTTCGGTACAAGTCCGATATTTTCCTCAACGGTCATGTGAGGCAGGAGACCGACACTCTGGATGACATAACCGATGCCCCTGCGCAGAATTTGCGGAGGGAATTCACGGACCGGCGTTCCGTCAACTCGAACGTAGCCGTCGTTCGGTTCGAGCAAGCGGTTGACCAATCTAAGACTCGTCGATTTGCCACATCCGGACGGACCGATCAGTACGCTCACTGTACCGTCCGGCACGGTGAAAGACACATCGTCGAGCGCCACAGTATTCCCGTAATGCTTTGACACGTGCTCGAACTCAATCACACTGCACCTCGCTTCGGCCCAGGCACCGCCCATTCGGAGATTAACTGAAACACGCGGTCGGCGAGCAACGCCAGAATTACAATCGGAATTACACCCATTACGATCAGGTCGGGAGCAGCCTGTCCCAGCCCTTGAAACACGAAGTTCCCCAGTCCGCCTGCTCCAATGAGCGCCGCGACGGTTGTATTGCCGATCGTCTGCACCATCGACACACGAACGCCGGCAAGTATGATCGGAAGGGATATCGGAACCTCGACCTGCCACATCAGTTGACGTCGGGTCATCCCCATGCCGGTACCGGCGTGAATCACCGCCGGGTCCATGACGGCCAGGCTCGTGTACGTGTTGCGAACGATCGGGAGCAGCGCGTAGAGAAAGAGAGCGAGCAACGCGGGCGTATTACCAACCCCCCGTACGCCGAGCTCCCGGAGAATCGGGAAGCGCTGCGAGATGAGCGCGAGAGGAGCGATCATCAGGCCGAAAAGCGCGAGACTCGGAATGGTCTGAACTCCGTTCACTACGGCGAAGAGCGGACGCTCCAGACTTCGAATCCGATATGCGAGAATTCCCGTAGGCACACCGACAGCTACCGCGGCACCGACAGCACCGGCGGCAATTCCGATGTGTGCCGTCAGTTCGCGAACGAACCTGTCCTCGCGTGTATAGTATTCCCGCACGAACGCCACATCGTCGATTACTCCGACGACAAAGAGCGCGATAAGTGTCGCCACGAACGCGAGAGGCACACAACCTCTCAACCATACCGACGTGCTCTGCTTCATCGAATGTGTCACTATAATGAGGATTGCCAGAAGCACTATCCAGAAGCCGGAGGATGGACTTACGCGGCCACGTTCGAACTCGTACTCGGCGAGCTCCGCAGCTCCGCCGATCCCGGTACCGGCCCAGAGTAGTGCGAACAGACAAAGCGCGGCGAGTACAGCCGGCAGGTTTCGGCTTCGCCGCCGGAGCCCCGGCAGTACCCCGACGATTGCAATCGCGACAACGAAGGCAAGCGCCAAAAAAAACAGCGGTAGCGACATGCCGGCGAATGAGACGGGAAACCCGGCGTCAAGTCTGTGCTCCTTGACGATGAAAACGGGAAGAAAGAGACCACCCCCTCCGACGAGTGCGCCGGAGAGGGTTACCTTATCCACCACTGACCTTTCGCGGTCGATCATGGGTGTGTACGGGTTAGTTCAGAAATCCGTTCGATTCGAGCCAGTCGCGCGCCACATCTGCAGCCGCTTCTCCGTCCACCGCAATGCGTGCGTTCAGCTCCTGGAGGGTTTCAAGCGAGAGATCGGAGAATACGGGAGCGAGAATCTCCTCGATCTCCGGGTATTCCTCATGTACGGTCCGTCGAAGGAGCGGCGCAGGCTCGTATACCGGCTGAACGCCGAGTGTGTCTTCGAGCACCGTCAGACCGAGTGCTGCGAGCTCTCCGTCGGTTCCATACGCCATCGCAGTGTTAACCCCGTCGGTTTGCTGCGATGCCGCCTGAATGGTCATCGCGGTATTACCGCCGGAGAAGACGAGAAGGTCGGCGTCGTCGAACTCGAACCCGTACGCATCCTGAAAAGCAGGCAATACATCCGGCCGTGTCACGAACTCCTCGCTCGCGGCGAGTTTCGCGCTTCCGCCCGCGTTCATGTAGTCGGCGAGGTCCTCGAGCGTGCGCAATCCCTCGCTATCGGCGAGATCGCTCCGAACGGCGATTGCCCACGTGTTATTGGCCGGTGCGGGTGAGAGCCACACGAGATCATTCGCTTCGAGATCGAGCGCTCGAACACGTTCGTACGCCTGTTCGGCGTTACTCCACGCCTCCGATTCAGTATCATCAAAAAAGAACGCGCCGTTTCCCGTGTACTCCGGATAAATGTCGATCTCGCCGCTTATGATCGCCTGCCGGATGACATCGGTCGGTCCGAACTCGGTATTGTCGATTACCTCGAAGGCGTCGGCCTCGAGAAGCATGACAATCATGTTGCCGAGGAGCGCCCCCTCGGTATCGATCTTCGAGGCAACCGTAATCGGTCCCTTCGTCTCTTCGACGGCCTCGCCCGAGCCACCGGCAAAGAGTCCCGCCGGTACTATCAGCAAAAGCAGCAACATAACCAGAAAGACAGAACGAAGTGTCTTCATACCTGAACCTCCTCGCGAGGCGATTAAGACCCCGCGTAAAACTCCATGCGAAGATACCGTGGACGCCGTTGGTGGTCAAATCGGGAGTTATCCGGCTGTACCGGCGTCACATGGCGGGCATGTCTTGGTGACGGATATACACGTCGGACATCCTTGAGAGCCCGGCGACGAACCGACTATGATATCGTCAATGCAAGGCACCCAGCCAACGCTCGACATCGTATTCGCGCTCGTCGATTCGGTATCCGCGGCCGCCGATCGTTTCCGGGAGCTTGGATTTACCGTCGGAGAAGGCGGTCTTGATCTCGGTTCGGGTTCGCGCTGCGCGGCGATCGGATTCCCCGACGGATCGCTGTTGCAGTTCGTCGAACGTCCTGCGGGCGTTCGTGCCCGACGCCGGCGTCGCCGTTGGCTCTCGCGACGCGGTGCCCGCCGCGCTCGGAAGCGCGGTACACCGGCAATCCTTCGCAGGACCGTCATAAACTGCGAACGAATGAAGCCCGGACTGATGGATTTCGCCGTGCGATCACCCGGCGGCCAGGTGAGCGATGCTTTCGGTGTACTGACCTCCCGGCGACGCTTTCGAACCCCGTTAACCGATGAACCGAATACACGACCGGGTCACAAACGAGCGGCCGATACGGATCTCAGAATTCCGATCGACCGGCCACGGACCTTGCCGATCGTACGGAACGCATCGGCCGCGCTCCCGGTCGACGATCGATTATGCGATCACAGAAACGAGATCCAGGGGATTTTCCGAGTCGAGATCGGAGTGTGCGGGATCGAAGAGACACGCTCGACATACGAGAAGCTCACCGGCGTCGCACCGGAGACCTACGATAACGCGATCGAGGAACGGCACGTATTTCGGCTCCGTGGATTCAGCATCGAGCTCGTTCCTGTCGACACGGTGCTCGAAGAAGGGGTGCGCGAAATCGGCCTAAGGGCCGGATTCCGAGGACATTACGCGGTGTTCGACGCGCATCGCTGTTACGGAATCGAGATGCACGTTCGCCACGTGGAGCCCGACGACACGCCTGAAACCACAACAGAAACCGGTCAGACGGCACCGGTTTCCACATCTGAGAGGAACGAGCAGCATTCCGAAAGCACATCCTCCGGAATTCCGTGAGGGCCATCGAACTGTAAGAATCGTCGCCTGCAACCGGCGCGGTCGAGCTCGCGCCCCAGATCCTCTCCCTGTTGCGGTGCGAGTACCGTGTCGAAGCGACCGTGCGACTGAAAGACAGGCAGGCCGCTGAGGAGATGTATGTCCCTGCTCCACCGAACGCCGGCTATCATCGCACCCGAAAACAGTATGAGTGCCTTCGGACGCCTGCCCTGCTTCGCGAGCGCCATGGCCGTTTCTACGGCCACCATTGCCCCCTGGCTGAATCCGGCAAACACCGCATCGTCGGTATCGAGCTCGAGAGCATCGATAAGGTCTACGAGCTCGTCGGCCGATTCGGAGAGCCCCGGAGGATCGAGCTCCCGGAGCGTATCGAAGTAGCCTCCGAACAGTGCTCGTTCGATTCCGGCGTCATCTCGCGGAAACCATGCACGCCCGACGATCCGCCCGTCAAATCGTATGAGCTTCGGCGCTTCCGGAACTACGGTGCGATACCGGCCAATACACGATTGGGCAGTTAAAGGGTAGAGATCGGCGGCGCTTGCTCCGAATCCGTGCAGAAGAACGAGCGGTGGGCCACCGCCGTCGTGCTCGCGGAACTCGACGCTCATGCAGAACGAAATCCGTCGGTGGTCGAGCGAACAAGCCACCCCTTGGCATCAACATACGAGACCAACTCGTCGATCGCCCTTCGGACAGCCTGACTATCGCGCGAGCGAACCGTGATACGCGTACGGTATTCCGGGTTCTCCCAGTACGGGTAAGAGCCGACGCTCACATCCGCGTGTCGCTCGATAAAGGAGTTCAGCCAGTCGACGTAGTCTGACTCGTATGCGGTGAGAAACACTTCCCCGGTAGCGAACTCTCCGATCGGCTCGAGTTTTGCAATTATCCGATCTACTTTGTCACGAAGCGCCCGTGGTAGCCCGGGCAGGATGAAGAGATTGCGAAATCGGATGAGCGGCCACGTCACCTGCCCATCGTTCAGGCCGACATCCGCTCCGGCCGGAACCCGTGCCATTCGGCGTAGCGCATCGTTCATCCGCTCGCCGTAATGGTTTTCGAGAAATGCGGCCATTGTCGGATCGTCGATCAGATCAACTCCGAATGCGGCTGCCGCCGCCTCCAATGTTACATCGTCATGCGTCGGACCGATACCGCCGGAGCTGAGCACGTATTCGAAACGCGGGGCAAGCTCACGCAACGCCTCTGCAATACGTTCACGGTCGTCGGGGATTATGCGGATCTCTCCGACCGAGTAACCGACCGCCGAGAACGACCGAATAATGTAATCGGAGTTCAGGTCTTTCACACTGCCCGAAAGCAGTTCGTCACCTATCAGCACGATGCCGATCGTGCCGCACGCTGCCCGGTTAGAATCAGACATGATCGTCGCCAATGTATGGGAGCCCCTTGCCGGCGTCAAGCCGGTGGACCGAGGGGTGGACCGAGGGGTCGGGGTTCCGAGGAGCCGGTGGACCAAGGAGGTGACAAGATCGCCCAGCATCGGGTACGGTGGTAATACTATGTCAGACCACTTCCGCCCGGCCGATTCACCACTTGACGCGCTAGTGCCGGCGATTCAGGTCTCCGACCTTACGGTCGCGTACGACGATACGCCGGTACTCTGGGACATCGATCTCGATGTCCCGGAAGGTGTAATCATGGGCATTATCGGGCCGAACGGCGCGGGAAAGAGCACGCTCATTAAGGCGATACTCGGTATCGTCCCGATCGCAGCCGGCAGCGTTCGGGTATTCGGCAGCCCGTTCCGCCGTAACCGGAAGCGCGTAGGCTACATTCCGCAGCGAACGAGCGTCGACTGGGACTTCCCGACAACCGTCTTCGATGTCGTGCTCATGGGGTGCTACGGACGCCTCGGCTGGATTCGCCGACCGTCCCGGCGCGACCGGGATGCTGCAATGGAGGCAATCGAAACCGTCGGCATGAGCGAATATGCATCGCGACAGATCGGCGAGTTGTCGGGAGGGCAGCAGCAACGAACCTTTCTCGCACGGGCACTGATGCAGCAATCCGACATCTATCTTATGGACGAGCCGTTTCAGGGCGTCGACGCTCTGACCGAAAAGGCAATCGTGTTGCTGCTGCGCGATCTGAAGCATCACGGGAAGACGGTCGTCGTCGTTCACCACGATCTGCAGACCGTCGAGCACTACTTCGACCGCATCGCGATGCTCAACGTGCGCAAGATTGCCGACGGGCCGAGCCGGGAGGTTTTCACCGAAGAGAACCTGAAACGGACCTACGGCGGTCAGCTCACTCCCGTTCAGACAGCGTCGTGACAGCTACCGTACCTTCAAGAACATGCCGAACAGGATGATGATCAGTAACGCCTGAATAAGTCCAAAGCGGATAAGCACTTGAGTGTTCGACCACTCACGCACGTTGCGGAAATGGTCGTGCAGAGGAAAGCGCACCGTGTGCAGTATCCTCACGTTGAAAAAGCGCAGCAGAAACACCTTCAGGAGTCCCGTGCCGCCGTTGACGAGAATTACCGTGCTTACGATAAGGAGAAGGAACGGATTGCGCGCGATGATGATCGATATGCCGAGATAGAAGCCGATCGCGCGCGAGCCTGCATCACCCATTAATATCTCACTGGGATATGCGTTATACCAGAGATATCCCGAAAGACATCCCACAAGCACGAAGGTCATGACCGACCATGTTGCCGCATCCGGATAGTGTGGCAGGAGCAGATGAGCGGCGATCTCCACGTGTCCGACCACGAAATAGAGAAATACCCCGATACTGATAAGCCCGAGCAGGACGAGCGAGCTCGACAGACCGTCAACGCCGTCGGTGCAGTTCGTGCTGTTGATGCTCAACCAGAGAATGATAACCGCAACGGGCACAAAGATCACAGGGGGCACAAGGAACTCACCGGTCACAAACGGGAGCCAGATCTCCGAGCGCGACGTAGCAAGCAGCAACGCCCCGGCAAGCGCCAGTCCGAAATCGAGAGCACCCTTTGTATACTCACTCCACGGGTTGGAGCTTCGATCGTCGAGAAACCCGCTCAACATGGCGAGATAGGCAAGCACGAGAATGAGTATCTGCTCGCCTTGCAGCGGCACCATAAGCAGACTCACGAGACAGAAAACCGATATGAATATGATTCCCGATCCGGTCGGTTTCCCCCGCGCCGCCGCGCCCTGGACGGCGAACTCGCGACCCCGGTCGGTCGGTAGAAGCCACCGAAAGCGAGGGAGAGCAAACAGGGTTACGAAAAACGCCACTATCGTACCTGCGGCGGCGAGAAAGAGGTACGAAGTGAGGAGTCTAAAAGGCCCGAACGCCGGGGTGAATAACTGACCAAGGTGATACAGCATATGAGACAGTACCGTCCTGCCTCCGTATCCTACCGGCCCTCCGGTACGTTGCCAAGTGTACGAATAATCGGCTTACGGTTCGCCTTACCAGACGCAGGCCCCGCTTGTCCTGCTATCGCCGCTTCGAATAGGTTGGAGGTCGATATGAGATCACCTACGATTCATTCGATAACACGAGTATCGCTGTTTGCCGCACTTATCGCGGCCGGGAGCTATATTTCGATACCGTTACCGGGCTCCCCGGTGCCGGTGGTCCTCGCCAACCTTTTCGTCGTCCTCGCCGGAATCGTACTCGGCGCGAGAGCGGGTGCGGCATCGGTAATCGTCTATCTCGCGCTCGGAGCGGCAGGCCTTCCGGTCTTCTCTGCGGGTGCCGGAGGTCTCGTGCATTTCGCCGGCCCGACCGGCGGTTACCTTGTCGGCTATCTCTTCGCTGCCTTGTTCGCAGGTGCGGTCGCACGACCGCTCCTGCCCGCCGGTGTTTCTCGCTCGCACCGTCGCACGGCCGGCACGGCGCTCTTCGGCTTCCTCGCCGCGCTCATCGGCCTGGCAGTGATCTACGTACCCGGTGTCATCTGGATGGCGTTCTTGCTCGAGCTCGATGCACCGGCCGCTCTCACAGCCGGCCTGATACCGTTTCTACCCGGTGACCTCGCAAAGGCCGCCGCGGCCGGGGCCGCGGTACCTGCGCTCGTCGAAGCGCGTTCATCTATCGGTACGATGGCCGTCGGACGCACCCGACGCGATGTGGAACCGTGAGCGGATCCACACCGATTCTACGCGCCGAACACATATCCCTCGGTACGTCGGAGTCTGCGCTCCTTCGCGATGTGACCCTTGACCTGCCGAACGCTTCGATGTCGGTTCTTGCGGGGGCGGTAGGCGCGGGAAAGAGCTTGCTCGCCCGAATCCTCGCCGGGTTGCTCGAACCGAATTCCGGAAACGTGTATTTTAACGGCACGCCGATCAAACACGCCCATGCACGCGGTCCGGGAGGCATCGCGATCGTCTTTCAGGATGCTTCGGCGCACTTGATCGGTTCTACGGTGGAGGAGGATGTCGCCATAGGGGTACGCCGAACGCGGCGCTCGAGGGAGGAGTGCTACCGCGCGACCCGGGCCGCACTCGTGCGATGCGGCATCTCGCACCTCGCACAGCGGCCGATTTCTCAACTCTCCGGAGGAGAAGCGCGGTTGACCGCGTTCGCGAGTGCCCTCGCGCTTGAGCCAAACGTCTTCATTTGCGACGAACCGTTCTCGAACCTCGACTGGAACGGGGTATCGCGCGTTCTTCATGTACTGGTGAACACCGTGCACGCCGGGGCGGCGGTCCTCGTCGTCACCCACGAGCTCGAGAAAGTTCTCGCTCACGCACGGCGCCTTTTCCTCCTCGAAGAGGGGAAGGTGCGGCTTTCAGTCGATCTTCCTGCGGGCCTCAACGACTCGGCGAGAGCCGACCTGGAAGCAGCCGGTGTGCGCGCGCGAGGCCGGATTGATACTATGAGTTGGCTTAGATGAGACGACTGGAGGCGAGGCCTGCATTTGCACCTGCTCCGGCGACCGGCCCATTGCGGCGTATCCCCGCCGGTCTCGCCGGCGGCGCACTCCTGCTCGCTCAGCTGTTGCTCATCGTCGCCGGCCCGATAGCGCTCGCCGTGCTATGGGCATTTCTGCTTGCGGCGTGTGCTGTCGGCAAGCGGCCGGTAGGCCGCGTCATACTTCGTGCCTGGCCGATTCTTCTGCTTGCCGCTATAACCGCATTCCGACGAGCAGGGCTCGAGGGCACCGGCGACCCTGCATCGCTCGTATCGCACGCATCGGTGATCTGGCTCCGATTCTGCTGGATGGTTCTGGCAGCCGACCTCTTCGTCTCGAGCTTCGCCTGGCAAAGCACACTCGCGGGCATCGCAACCGAAACGGCATCCGAGCGAGCCGCCGGATTGTTCGCACGCGCGCGCACCGCAGTCGCTCTTGCTGTCTGGCTTGCGATCGTTCAGCTCCCACTCATTGTCGGTGTGCTGCGAGCGCGCCGCGATGCAGCTCGTGCGCGCGGACTTCGCGGCCCTCGCGCGCTGATCGCATCTCTGATCACCGGCATTCTTCCCCAGTTGCTGCACCGCGCGGACACGTACGCCGAGACGCTTATCGCTCGCGGTGTTGACGGCGGAACGGCGATAAACACGAACACTCGCACCTCGGACGGCAAACATGGTATAGTCCGCCACTATGAGTCTCGATTTCGAAACAAAGGTATTTGACAAGGAAACGATTTCGCTCGCAGGAACGACGGAGTCGATCGTCCGGGGCGGTCGACATCTCTTTCGGAAATTGCCGCAGGCATTCGAGGGTATTCGGCAAATAGGGGTCGTCGGCTGGGGCAGCCAGGGACCCGCCCAGG
>SLIN01000220.1 GCA_007135605.1 Spirochaetales bacterium
CGTCGAGGTACACCTCGGTCCGGTGATTCGTCGTCGAGTAGAAGTCGTCGGGTACGCACCCGTCCTTCGGCGCAGGTTTGAGAAGCGCTTCCGGCGCCGCCTTCTCGTAACAGCCGATACGCACCAGTTTCTCGGTAATCTCATCGAGCAGCTCTTCGGTTCCGGCGATCAGCTCCAGTTCGAGCTCGGAAAACTCCTCGTTGTTCTTACCCATCGTGAACGAAGTAACGTTGTAGCGCCCGCCTTCGCCCACGATAATATTGAGAATATTGGTCATGATTCCGGAGTCTATGAGGTGCCCTCGGGCAACGAACTGTCGCGTCATGTCCCATATACGTAGCGCAATTATCGATGAAATGTAAAGAAGTCGTTTCTATCCGATGCAATGCTGAGTTAAATTGTGTTAAACTCTATTCACGGATATGGATACCGCGCTCGTCGCCCGCCGGGCCGAAATCGACTACCTCAATGTATGCCTCGACGGTCTCAACAGCGCACAGGCGTTCGGCGTGCTCGTCGGCGGCGAGGCCGGTATTGGAAAGACGAAGCTCATACGTCACTTTGCGGCGATCGCCTCCGAGCGCGGGTTTCTCATTTCCGCGAGTTATCTCGACGACCAGGCGCCGCAGGGTCCGTACGAAATGTGGCGACAGGCGATTCGTGCCTGGATTATCGATGCCGAGCGTGTCGGTCGACACGACGTGATCCGGACACTCATGGATGAGCCGTGGCAGGCGCTCGCCGGGCTCGCCCCCGACCTCTTCGCACGCCACGGGTGGAGAGCGCGTCGATCGGCCGATCGACGAAGCGATCCGCGCATCGACAGTATAGAGCGCCTTCTCGGCGAGGAGATCATGCTCTTTATTACGCAGGCGACCGCCTGCGTGCCATCGGTTCTGCTCGTGGACAACCTGCACGCAGCCGATCTCGACTCACTCGCGCTTCTCGCGGAAGTCAGTCCGGAGGTGGAGGCGATGCCGGGCATGTTCGTGGCGACGTTCCGGCCGGAGATCGTCCGGGACGACGAACAGCTCTCCGCCCTCCTGCGCACCCTTCAGGGGCCCGGTGACATGCATATTCTCGAGCTCGGTCCGTTCACCTCCGATGGTGTGCTGGAGTATCTGCGGGAGATCGGTGCCGAAGTCGATGAACGTTCGGTGGCGGCAACGTACGCGATTACCGGAGGTCATCCGCTACTCCTGTCGGAGCTGACTGCAACTATCGAACACGAATCGGTTACCGATGCGCTGCGCCGTTTCGAGTCGGAGTCCCCTCCGGAAACGGTGCAGCGCCGGCTGTCAACGATCATCGAGCGCCGCCTTGCGCGACTCGACACCGAACACCGGATAATTCTCGGACCGGCTGCCCTTCTCGAGGCCGGGTTTTCGGTCGCCGAGCTTGCCTCTTGTGCCGCCGTACCTGTAACTATCGCGCGCGAAGCGCTGGAGGGTGCGAAGGAACTGGGACTGACCGTCGAGAACACCCCCGGCGACCGCTTCTCGTTCCGTCACCCGTTGCTTCGCGAGACGATCGCTTGCCGGGTCGCTCCAGGGGAAGCGCGCGCAGTTCACCGCCGTGCCGCCGAATACCTCATGACGGTGGTATCGCTCGACGACGTTGCAACGCTCGAACGCCTGGTTCACCACTGTTTTGCCGCACATGAGCCTCGCTTCCGTCGACACGGAGTTCGATTCCTGCTTGCCGCCGGCCGGGAGGCGATGCGCAAAGGTGCGTGGCGACGCTCCGAACAGATCTTCCGGGAGGTCGCCGGGACTTACCGCGAATTGCTGCGACCGGGCGAGCTGGTGGAAACCGAAATCGCGATCGCGATCGCGCTGCTCTATCACGGTCGAAAGCCGGCCGCCTATCACCGACTCGTCGGTGCGTTCAGCAAGATTCTCTCCGGCGTACACGTCGGCGACTCGCTGGAGCTCATACTCCGGCCGGAAATCAGCGAGATGTGGGGTGGCGAATACGAGCATATACTGCACTCTATTCTGAGCCGAATCACCGACTCCCACTGGCTTTCCGAGCGCACTCCCGTCGCCGACCGACCGGTAGCACCGGCACGCGACGATCTTCTACGACGTATCGAGCATCAGGCGCGAGCCGCAGGCATGACGAGCATCGCACACGAGAGCGCTACCCTTCTGCAACACGTCTGCGGTGCGTACGGCCACACCGACTCCACTCCTGCCGAGACCTCGTTCGAGTCGCGCGCGAATGGGCCGCGGCGGACCATGATTCGCGCCGAGCTGAACGCTCGACACGCCCTCCGTGTGGCACAGGAGGCGATATTCAGCGGACCCGACACCGCCGACCGCGCACGGGCTGCAGGGTTGAAAGCGCTTCACCTCGCCGAGAAAGCGCGCAACCCGTTTCTGGTCGCCGAAGCGTACCATACGCTCTTTCGGATAGCGTCGCGTCAGCTGAGAACCGGCGAGGCGCGGCGGCTCTGCGACAGCGGACTGAACTCGTATCCTGTGCACGATCTCCTGCTTCACGGCCGGGTACAACTCGAGGCGGTAAACGGCAATCTCCGAGCCGCGAAGAGCTATTTGCGCCGACTGAAAGAGAACACCGACGAGAAGTCGGACGGACCGGTAGTAAGCCGCGTCGCGCTCGGCGGCGCGTATCACACCATCGGGCTTCTCTATGCCGACCAGCGCGAGTACCTCGAAACCGGGCAAACGATTCTCGATTCGGCGGTACGATCGCGCAGCATTCCGGAAGCGATCATGAACTTCGCGCGTGTTACCTGGAATATGGGTGCTGTGTACATGGGCGAAATCACGGACCTCGACGGTGCGTCGGTGCTCGCCGATTCGGCCGAAGCCTCGCTCATGGCCGCTCCCGGACACATCCACAGGCTGCGCACGCTCACCGCTGCGGCAGGCGGATCGGTCGCACAGGTAATCGAGCTTACCGCTCGCGCGCGTCACTGGTTTCGCCGCACCCACGATATCGCCGGCGAGGTATACGCGCTCATCGAGGCGGCGGAGCTCCTCTGCGCATCTCCGCGCATCTGTGGAAATCGGTTGCCGGTGGACGGTGAATCGCGCGAGCATGGCCGGCGCCTGCTCGAAGAGGCCGCGAGTATCGTCGAGCAACACGACCTTCCGCCGTTGCGGACCCTCCTGGAGTCAGCCCGGCTATGTGCCGACGGCACGAACCGTATCGACAGGCGGAGCCCCGACAAGCGGGAAGGCGGTTCGGCGACCGGCCCCGAACGATCGTAGTCTTATGTGAAAACAAACGTATAGAAAACTGCAATTCTGCCGGCGGCTACGACACGGCGCTCAGCAACCGCTCGATCAACCCGCCGTCATAGAACGATTTACTTAGATTGCATTACGTCGGTGTGATTGGCACATATTTTGCATCTATACGGATAGTGATGGCTGAACTTACGAGGCGAAGAACACGATTTAGCGACGAACTCCTGCTTCTCGATCGGATTCGGATCGCCGTGGAAACGATCGATCCGACGATCCGTACCGAAATCTTCCGCAAGTCGCTTCATATGCTGATCGCGTTCGTACCGGCGCTCGCCGCATACCTCGGAGCAGGGGCCACGCTGGCGATTCTCGCCGGAGGAACGCTCTTCTACACGCTCGCCGAAACAGGCCGCCAACACGGCCACCCGGTTTTTCTCATCGGACGTTTGACCGTCCTCTCGACGCGGGATCGCGATCGGGGGCGTTTTGTACTCGGACCGGTCACGCTCGGACTCGGAGCCATGATTGCTCTCTTTCTCTACCCCGCGCCGGTTGCGGCGATCGCTATCTATGCGCTGGCTTTCGGCGACGGACTCGCGAGTCTCGTCGGGAAGGTAGCCGGTCGCCGCACCCTGTTCGGGACATCAAAGACCGTCGAGGGCAGCCTGACCTGTTTCGCCGCCGTCTTCGCGGCCTCGGCTCAGTTCGTGTCGCGACCGGAGCAGGCATTTCTCATCGCCCTCGGCGCGACGGTCATAGAAGCGCTTCCATCCGACGATTTCGACAACCTCCTTCTACCTATCGGCACCGGCGTAGTCGCCAGCGCCGTACTGCTCATGTGATCGGCCGTCATTCGATCGGCCGCGGGGCGGAATCCGCACACGACGTCAAACGCCGCATTCGGAACGTATCAAACCGACAAGTCAACTCCACAAATAGACGGAATAGCTGCTGCGGATTACGGCGATTACACCGAACAGCAGGAGCGCCGCCGCGGCAATCTGAATCGGCATACTCGTAAGATAGAGTGACAGTTCGCGCCCGAGCACGAGTGCGGCGATCGCGACCGGTAGTTTCGCGCCGTTTGATTCCTCGCCCGAGCGTGCACACCGGATATAGTTTGCTATCGAGAGGAGTCCGAGGAATCCACCGACATATTGCAGGTTCACGGTATCCTGGAAACGGTGGATAAGGGCGGAGGACATCGTCGTCGCATCGAGCGGAGCAGCGTACGCGAGAGCGAGCGCGGAGATCACGATCACGCCGCTTACCGACCACAAGCGAGGGCTGGATGCTCCCACCGCATAGCAGCTGGCAGCGAACAACGACAATACCCCGGTGAGGTGAAAGAAAACAACCATGCGCGTGAGTGCGAGCGAGTAAACCAACCCGATACCGAACCCGACAAGGGGGATCTGAAGCACCCGAATAATCGTGAATCCGTGCATTGCCAGCGCCCCGGCAAGAAAGAAGAGGCTCGGGCTGATGCTCTTGCGAAAAAAGTTTCGCAGAAGCACTGTGCCCACAATCCCGATGGCGGCGGCAAACGCCGAGCCGGCGAGTACTGCCGGGTGATCGAAGCTCGTTGCAGAAACCTCGATACCGTATAACTGCGGATTCGCCGACGCGGGGAGCTCAGGCGGCCGAAGCAGGACCGGAAGCATTGTCGATCCGATTATTATGCTGCTTGCGAGCAACAGAAACGAAAGAGTCAGAAGCATTCGATTGCGCGCTCGAAGCGTCATGCGTCTCAGAGTATCGCAAACAGCGGGTGAGAAAAAGCTTCAGTCCCGGACAATCGCGAACGATACTAAAGAAAGGGAGGATGCTACTGGATGGTACGCAGGCTGTCACTCATTGCCGTGTTCGCGCTCTGCGCACCAATTCTCTTCGCAGGAGACGTCGCAACGTTCGCGAATCTCGGTTTTTCGGCCGACGGTCGGGTATTCATGTTCGGCCAGTACGGTGTGGACCGGGAAACGAGCGCACCGTATGCGGAGATCTACACGGTCGACGTACCGGCAAACGATTTCGTGTCCGACGGCGTATTCCGCCTGGAGGGCGACCGCCGGGTGAGCGCGGGGCAGGACGGGAGCGCTGCTCTCTACGCCGTCCTCCGAAGAGCATCATCCATCATCTCCACCCATTCTATCGATCATCTCCGTCAGGGACGCATCGTCTATGCGTTGATCAACGATGACGAACCGGAATCCCGCATCGACTTTCGTGACTTCGATACCGGCTATCGCTACGCAGCGGAGCTGTCGCAACAGCGAGAAGGCGAGGGCACCGACGTAAAAGCTCGGTTCCACATCGACCTCGATCGAGTCGATCCGGACGGAGTATCGCGAAGTTACACGATCGGACTGCCGGAGTTCTATCGCGACGGCGTCTCCCGGTATTCGATACGGCAGGCGATCCTCTCGCCCGACGAGGAGTCGATAGTATTTGTCGTGGAAATGAAGCGCCCGACACCTACCGGAACGTCGATTCGCTACATGGTCGAAACGGTGCACTTTGAGTGACACTACCCTTCATCGCACCTCGCCGCAAACAACACCCCGCGCAACACCGTCGAACGCGTGCGCTTTAATTGACACCGGCATAGGCGCCCTTTAAAATCGCCACAATCATGGCAGAAAGCATTACGCCCCGATCGCAGGACTACTCTGAATGGTACGTCGACATTGTGCTGAAGGCACAACTTGCCGACTACAGCCCGGTGAAAGGAACGATGGTCATTCGACCGCGCGGCTACGCGCTCTGGGAACGGATGCAATCGGCGCTCGACGCGATGTTCAAGGAGACCGGGCATCAGAACGCGTACTTCCCGCTGCTGATCCCGGAGAGCTTTCTGCAGAAAGAGGCCGAACACGTTGAAGGTTTCGCCCCGGAGTGTGCGGTCGTTACTCACGGCGGCGGGGAGAAACTCGACGAGCCGCTGGTAATTCGCCCGACGAGCGAGACGATCATCTGGAGCATGTACAAAAAGTGGATCCAGAGCTATCGCGATCTGCCGCTTCTTATCAACCAGTGGGCGAACGTCCTGCGATGGGAGAAACGTACCCGCCTTTTTCTGCGCACGACCGAGTTTCTCTGGCAGGAGGGGCATACCGCGCACGCGAGCGCCGAGGAGGCGCGCGAGGAAACGCTGCGAATGCTCGAGGTATACCGCCGCTTCGCCGAGGAGTACATGGCGATTCCGGTACTCACCGGGGCCAAGAGTGAGAGCGAGAAGTTTGCCGGGGCAATCGACACCTATGCGATAGAGGCGATGATGCAGGATCGCAAGGCGCTCCAGGCCGGTACAAGCCATTTCCTCGGCCAGAACTTTGCAAAGGCGTTCGACGTCACATTTCAGTCCGCCGACGGACAGCTCGAACACGTCTGGGCGACGAGCTGGGGCGTCAGTACGCGGCTGATCGGCGCACTCATCATGGCTCACTCCGACGACAACGGCCTTGTCGTACCGCCGAAGCTCGCCCCGACGCAGGCGGTTATCGTTCCTATCTATAAGAACGATAACAAGGCCGAAGTGCTCGAGTATGCCGCCCGGATTCGCGGCGAGCTGCCCGACTCAATACGGTGCGTATTCGACGACGACGAGAACAACTCGCCGGGGTGGAAGTTCGCCGAGTGGGAGTTGGTGGGCGTGCCGGTGAGAATCGAGATCGGCCCCCGCGATATGGAAAAGGGCCAGGCGGTGTTGGTACGTCGCGATACCGGCGAGAAAACGACTGTCGCGGCTCGCGAGGTGGCGAGTCGGGTGGGAGCGCTCCTTGAGGAGATCCAGGCCTCGCTTTTCGAGCGCGCGAAGGCGTTCCGCGACGAGAATACTCACGAGATAGACGATTACGAGCAGATGAAAACGGTGCTGAACGGCGACGGCGGCTTCGTGATCGCCCCGTGGGACGGCGATCCGGCCGGCGAGGCAAGAATCAAAGAGGATACGAAGGCGACGATTCGCGTTCTCCCGTTCGGCAACGAGGATCGTGCGAGCGGAAAGCGCTGTATCGTTTCGGGGAATCCCGCTAAACATATTGCCGTGTTCGCGCGGGCGTATTAGTAACAATGATGTTTGTATGCCGGCTCGTCCATACGCGGTCAAGCCGTTGTAAGTGCGATCCTGTCATACCACGCAAACGGTGCCGCACAGTGTTATACTTCACCGGGTGAGATACCGAATCAGCATCCTCTCAGCGCTTGTTCTCATTTTTCTGGTCGCCGGGGAGGTTGCCGCCGGTCCGGCATTGAATCTACGCGGCGGGCTGATCTGGATCGGGAACGCATACCGGGAAGAGTATACCGGCAGATACATCGAGGGCAGTGACGTCAGCCCTCTTCTAACGTTCGCCGGGGCGGCGTTCGACGTTCCGCTCGGGAGTACATTCAGGCTCTCGCCGGGCATCGATATCTGGTACAAGGATTACGTGTTCACAGAAGGGCGGGCGGTACCGACGCAGATCGAAACCGGGCCGGCGGTCGGCCAGGTCGCCGGTACCTTCGGCATTGTCGTCTCGATACCGATCGAGGCACGCTTCGCGCTCGGCGGGGGATTGTCGATACACGGCGGCATCGGCCCGGCTGTGCTCCTTCGCGCGCCGATCTTTCCGGTCGAAGGATCGGATACCGATCAGCTGGTGGATTACTTCTATTCGAACGGACGCTTCTTCCATCCCGAGCTTCGCGCCGGAGGCGATTATGAGGTTTCCGAACGGATCGGTATACGTTTCGAGTTGCGCGGCTTCGCGCCGTTCGGTCGAATTGTCACGGGTAACGACGGTCTTCCGTGGTGGGACCAGCTCATGATCTCAGGCCAGGTGGGAATGCGCCTGAGTTTCTGACGGCCCGTGCACTACACGAAGTCGGAAACGTCCGACAGCGTCCGCTGTCGCTCACGTGCCGCGACGATGCGAACCGTTGCGCCGGCGGTCATTACATCCACATAGGCCGCGATCGCAAGCAGTATCGGGGCGGCCGGATTCAGTATGAGATACGCCTCTTCGAGCCCCTGTGCATATCCGGCCGAGAGCATTCCGAGTAATACCAGAACGCCCGACCCCGGCACCGCCACGAGGCCGAACGAGAGCACGAAAGAGACACCGGCGACCCACAGCACTTCGCCCAATCCCACCTCCAGTCCTGAATAGGAGTTGAGAACCACGATGAAACTGATCGAGGCGACCATCGCGCTGCCGGCTCGTGCGAACAGAAGCGCGAACGGCACGATGGCACCACCGACTTGCCGCTTCACGCCGAGATTCTCGCGCGCGAGATAGGTGAGCGTGCCGCCTGCGAAATAGAGATGCCCGGATATCAGCGCAGCGAGCGCCGGTGGAATCATACCGAGCAGCCACGGCGCGGGATTCCATCGCCCCCCGAAAAGATACACGAGCAACGGATAGATCCCGAGAGTAAGCACGGCTGCGGCTACCGCAGTGAGCAGAATAATGGGAAAGAAGAAGCTCTGATCGCCGAGCATGCGTATGTTCAGTACCGTGCTCGTTGCCACCGCGATGAGGGCAATACCGAGAATCTGCACGAGAATCGCGTTCATCGTATAGATGACCCGGCTCAGTCCGTCGATTATATCCTCGAGAAGCGACGCATATCGATTGTCGGTAGCGATCGTCGCTCCGAGAAAAGCGGCAAAGACAACCGCTCCGATGAGCTGCGACGTTTGAAACGAGAACACCGATAGTGCGTTCTCCGGAATCGCCATGGCGAGAATCTCCAGAACCGAGGGAGCCGATGGAATCGGCGGCTCTTCGAGAATGATCGGCAGCGGAGCCGGCCCCACGAAAATTACCGACAGAAGCCCCAGAGCGACGGCGATCGCTGCGGCAACGACGAGACAGAGCGCCGCTTTGGCGTATGTTGCGAGTGCGCGGTGGTTCTCCTTCAAATCGTGCACCGAAATCGCCGTTCCGAAGAACGCCACCGGCACGAGCATATATCGCCCCAAATCGAGCGCAAACGCCGACAGCCGCTCCCACAGCGCCGAACCGGCCTCCACATCGTCGGTCAGAAGTCCCCACGTCACCCCGATCGCAATGCCGAGGACGAATCGGATCCAGATTTTCATTTGATGCTCTCCCTCCGTTGCTCTCTGGCTGTTCTACTGGCGAAACAGCGAACGCAAGCCGGTTCGCTTTCCGAAGCGCTGTAGTCTTCCGCGATTTCGCGAGGCATGCTCGGTGCGCTGTCCGTTCACGAAATCGGCAAGCGCGTCTACATCTCCCTCCTCGGCGGAAGCGACAAAGCCGTATACCGGCGGTCCGCTCTCCCGATACTGCTCGAGCACCGACGCGTAGAATCCTTCAATTGCCCCGGAAGCGAGCGACTGCATCGGCGCCGCTACACCACCGTCCGGTTCGACGAGCACCAGCGTAAGTCCGCCGTCGGAGTCCTCCGGCAGTTGCAGGAGCAACTCTCTTGTGAGGAAAACGATCGAACGCACCTCTCCGTCGAAGTATCGCTCGATTTCGGAAAACGAGAGCGCGGCGATCGAAGCGGCGCTTGCCGCGGGCGCGGCCACGAGCGTTGCCCGATCGAGCGACCCGAAGCGATTGCGGACCGATGTAAGAAGCGACCGCGCCGAAAGCGGCGACCGCACCCCCCACGGCAGGTAGACCACGCGTGATTCCCGCCCGGAATGATCGTCCGAAGACGGCGATCCTCCGCGATCCGGCTCTGCGCAAACGCACCGCTCGCCGGCATCCACCGATCTCTGTATGAGTGCATCCATCAACGGCCCTCGGGAGCCGGCGAAAAGGGCGGTACTCGACATTGGGCGCCATCGTATCCACCCGCCCGCACGCGGTCAACAAACCGCCGCGGCCGCTTGACCGGCTTCACTTCTCTGCCGCGGCCGCTTGACCGGCTTCACTTCTCCGGCCGGCCGCTTGACCGGACGCTGCCGCTTTGGTACTTTTCTTTATTGAACGGCCATTCAACTAAAAGCGGCCCGGAGCTAAGCATCGATGTCACGACCACTGGATGCCGCAAAACGGCAACGAATTCTCGACGCAGCCTATCAGGCGTTCGGCACCGTCGGCTTCGAACGCGCTACGCTGAAAGATATCGCTCAACAAGCGGGACTCGCACCCGGCACGATCTATACGTACTTCGCCGACAAGCGCGATCTCTTCCGGCGTGCGGTGCTCGACACGTGGGAGGAGTTTCACGCCTCGATCGAAGAGATCGGTCGGTCCGCGCGCAACTACGATGAGAAACTCGCTGCGCTCGAGGAGGTCGGTCTCGAGCTCCTGAAACGCGTGCACCCGATACTGCACAACATGTTCAGCGAGGCGATCCGAATGGATCTCTTCTCGACGCACCTCGACCGACTCTGCGATCAACTCGAGGAGTTATATCTTCAAGGACACGGAAAGGGTGAAGTCACCGACACCGCCGACTACGAACACCGCAGATTTCTCCTGCGGACATTCGCCTCCGGCATCCTGCTTCAGTTGAGCATGGTCGAGCCGGAGCACCTTGATGCGGCGATCTCGCAGATGCGCAGACATCTGCGGGAGGATAGACGGCGGTGGAACGAGAGCGATCGTCCCTACACGGCCTGGACCCCCGCTCGACCGGGTATGGGGGGAGGAGAATTGTGAGGCGGCGCACCAAGGCACTGGCACTGTTCGCCGTCGGTGCCCTCACCGTTTTTGTCGGAGTTCCCGTGCTGCAGATCGTACGCGCCTCGCTCGAAGAAGAGGAGGTCGTCGAAGGACCGCCGGTTCGTGTCGCCTCGCCGCAGCTTCGCACACTGCGCCAGACGGTACGGTACTCGGGAACGCTGGTTGCCGAGCGGTCGGCAGCCGCCATAGCACGCCTTCCCGGCGAAGTGCTCGAAATCCCGGTATCGGCAAACGACACGGTCGAAGCCGGCGATGTGATTGCGGAAATCGAAGACGATTCCGCGCGGCTCGAGCTCGAGCAGGCACGCGCAAACCTGGAAACGAGAGAGAGTCAGCTTCGCGCCGCACGCCGCGGCCCGCGCGAGGAGGAAGTTGAGAACGCTCGAGCAGAGGTCGAGCAGGCCGAAGAAGAGATCGAAGTGGCGGAGTCCGATCTCGAACGAACGCGGCGCCTGTACGACGCCGGAACCATATCGCGCAGTCGCCTCGAGGAGGCGGAGAACGCATTCCGGCGCGCACAGACCGAGTTGAGCAACGCGCAGCGTAGCTTGCGCATGCTCGAGCAGGGCGCCACCGACGAGGAGATCGAGCAGGCCGAATCGGCAGTACGCGCCGCCGAGCGACAGGTCGAGCTCGCCGAGTTGCAGCTCCGCTACACCGTCGTGCGTGCGCCGGTTTCCGGGCGAATTACCAGCGTCGAAGTTGAGGAGGGAACGACCGTCGATAGCGGCACCCCGGTCGCGATAATCGTCAACGACGATCTCGTCCGCGCGCGCATTCGGGTGCCCGAACGACGCTACGCCGAGTTCACGAGCCCCGAGCTGTTGAGTGAAACACAGCTGAACGCCGCCGCATACCCGGGAATCGAGCCGCATACGGCGCAGATTACCCGAATCGGCAGCACGATCGATCCGGGCTCACGAACATTCGAGGTCGAGTTGACCGCCGATAACAGCGATGGCTCGTTGCGACCGGGCATGTACGTCGAAGCCACCTTCACCGTGCGCGAAAGTGTCGACGCGCTGAGCGTCCCCGACTCGGCGGTCGTGAACCGGGCCGGACGACATCTGGTGTTTGTCGTGGTTGACGACTTGGTTCGCGAAGTGGAGGTCGAACGCGGTGTCCGTTCCGGCGGCTACACCGAAATCCGCGGCGACATCGACGACGACAGTCAGATCGTTGTGGAAGGTAATGCGTTTCTCGAGGACGATCAGTACGTTCGCATAGTCGAGCAGCGGTAGATGCAACACGCGGAGCGCCCATGAGTATACCGAGAGCTGCCGTTCGCCACCCCGTTACATCTACGATGATCTTCAGCGCGATGCTGCTTCTCGGCATCATATCTCTCACCCGCATAGGTCTTGAGCTCTTCCCCGACGTGACCATGCCTGCGGTGATCGTTATTACACCGGCACCGGGGGTCGGGCCGGTCGATGTCGAGGAACAGATCTCACGCAGACTCGAGGACAGCATATCCACCATTGCCGGAGTAGACACCATGCACTCCACCTCCGAAGAGGGTGTGAGTCAGTTGATGGTCTACTTCGAGTCCGATACCAACCTCGACTCGGTCGTGCCCGACGTTCGCGAACGCGCGAACGAGGCGTCCGAGTACTTTCCGGAAGGAACCGAGCAGTCGTCGATATATCGGTTCACAGCCGGGCTCATACCGACACTGCAGATTGTGGCACTCACCGAGACACCGGGGCTCGACATTCGCCGGTTGGTGGAAGACGAGATTCGCCCCGAGATCGAGCGTGTTCCCGGTGTGTCGCAGGTTTCGCTGTTCGGAGGGCGCGAGGCGGCGGTCATAGTTCGCGTGGACCTCGATGCGATCGCAGCACTCAACATCCCGCTCTCGCAGGTGACCGATGCGTTCGCCGGAGACAATATCAGTCTCCCGGCCGGATCCGTCGGACTCGAGGACCGGCGGC
>SLIN01000284.1 GCA_007135605.1 Spirochaetales bacterium
AGTCTGTTCGGAGCAAACTCCATCATTGCGCTCCGTTGTTGTAAGCTCAGTCAACGCTACGACGAATACTGGAAGTCGAGGAGCTCAGCCTAACTCATCTCACAGAATTGTCGTGCGCCCCGGCATAACTGCATAACAGCGTCACCTCATAACTGCCTCATCCTCATTCCGGTCGCGAAGCGAGGTAGCTCAAGAGCAGCCCGCGTTCGTCGCCGTCGAGTTGATGGAACGACAGGTGCAACTCACGCGACACCGCGGTGATCCGGCAGGAGCAGCGGACAATCTCATCACCGATGCGCAGCAGACAGCCCTGGAGAGTCATCGCGACACTCAAACCGTGGAGCAACTCGATGCGAAAGGGGCGGAACCGTAACCCACTCCCCGATATATCGCCGACAACCCCGGTCACCAGTGTGTCGTTCGATGGATGGACGAAAAGGAACCCGATTCTGTCCTCGGGACTCGGAGAGATGCGAGTTCGGCGCTTTGAAGAGTGAGAGCGCCGGATACGGCGCAGCATCGCCTCGACTCGGTCGATGTCGCTTTCGCGGTCGAGATTCTCGTGCACCACGAGCGTTGCACCGGACGGCCTCGCGCCCGGTTCGCCCTCGGCGGTCTTCGGGTCGGCGGTGAGCACGACCAATGCCGTGCTTGCGAGCGCCTCAACGTTGCGGATCCGATCGGCGAAGCGGTGGCCGTAGCCGGGGAAGTCCCGGTCGGAAAGGAATACGGCGTCCGGCTCTATCTCCTCGAGGTTGTTGAGTGCCTTCTCGCCACTCCGGTATCGCACGATCTCGGCGTTTTCGGTTATGGGGACGCGCTCAACCGAGCGGCGGATTTCGTCACGAACGGCAACGATAAGAAGCTCCACTATTCGGCACCCAGATTCTCGACGCTATAGTCGTAGATAATCCATATATCGTCGCGACGCTGGAGTCGATATGTGTACTCGCGCACCTCGGTGAATTGTGGGAACTCGAAGCGCTGTATCGTTTCGACGGTTGCCTCGGTTTGAGTGTACCGGGTTTCGCGGATTTCGAAGGTGTCCGGGCGCGTGACGATATCCTCATCGATCACATCCGACTGCAGGTGCTCGCGAAAGCGCTCGATCTCTTCGCGGCGCTGCTCCTCGGAGAGGGCCCGATAACGACGTTCACGTTCCGGATCGGTCTTCAGTAGACTCTCGAGGTCGATGTACAGGAAGAAGCGATTCCAGTTTCCCCTTTGGCGCGCTTCGACGGTGCCGTGAACTACCTCATCGGGTGGAATACGTTCCCGTCTCAGGATCTCCCGTGTCTCCTCGTCAATTCTGGCCGCAACCTCGGGCACGCCCGCCGGTGAAGGGCGTACTGAGAACGTCAGACGATTGGTGGTGACGGCGCGACTATCGGCGCGCGAATAGAGTTCGGGATAAAACCTCCCCGTCATTACGTACGTACCCGGACCGGGGATCTCCACGAATCGGTCGAGTGGCTCGGTAAAACTGTACTCCTCGCCGGGTTCGATGGTAACCTCCCGGTAGAAGATTGCTTGATCGGCGGCGCGGCGTGTGGTAAATTCCGTCGACCGTTCGACAGGTCGATTGGCGAGCGTTCGTACGTCGAAATCGACCGAAAAGAGGCGCCTGTCGGCAAGTTTAAACCTGTACGGCTCCGCCGAATCATTCATTATTGTGACCCGCACCCGAATTTCCGAGTCGGGATAGAATATCTGTCGATCGGCTAGCCCTATCGACACTTCGACCGCAGGTGCCGCTGCAGCTGCGACGACGGTAACGAGAATACTGACGACAAATAGTTTACTGGATCGCTTCACATGTCCGCTCCCATCGATCTCACTTCAATTTTCGGTCGACAGCCATGATTACCTTATTCGGACAACATCTTTCCGACTCACTCCAATCGTATCAACCGTTTAAGGAGCTTGTCGCGCGAGTAAAGGCCGGAGAGTGGCCGATCGATGTGAAGTCGGCCGCGATCGGGCTTCAGCCGTTCCTCATCTCCAATCTCTACGCCCGCACCGACCACCCCTTTCTCGTCATAACGCCGACCGAGCAGGAGGCGAGCGTTCTTTGTGACGATCTCGCGAGAATCGGTCATTCTCCGGCGCTTTTCGAGCACTGGAATACGGTGCCGTATCAGCCGGCTCCGGAGAACGCGACCGCGTTCGGTCGTCGCAGTCGCCTCCTCGATGAGTTGGTAGCCGGTCGGCACGACATCGTTGTCTCCGGACTGCGCGCGGCTCGCACGATGCTTCCGCCACCGTCGCGATTCCGGGGGTGGAGGAGCACATTTCGCGTCGGTGACGATCTCGATCCGGCTGCGATCGCGCGCACCCTCGCGGATCTCGGCTACCGCCGCGTTCCCACCGCGACGGTTCGCGGGGAGTTTTCTCTCCGCGGCGAAGTGCTCGACATCATGCCTCCGGCCGGCGAGGAAGGTGTACGCCTCATATTCGGATTTGACGGGGTCGAGGCGATTCGCACCTTCGATGCCGGAACGCAGACAACGCTGCAAAGTATCGATTCCGCGGATGTTTATCCGATTCGCGAAATTGTCTGGGACAATCAGTCGCTGGAAACACTCCGTCGGCGTGGCAGCGAGCTGACCGAACTCTCGGCGGCGATCGATGAGCTCGTCGACGACGTGCGTGAACGGGGGAGTCGGGACGACGAGTACATCTACTATCCACTTGCGGTAGATGAGCCGGTATCGATTCTCGATTTCATGCCGGACGATACGATTACGCTGCTGACCGACCTCGAGCGGCTTCGGAGCACCAATCACGCACTCGACGAAGAGCTGGAGAAACTGTACCGCCAGGAGAAGATCGGCCGGCCGGTTCCACGACCGTCGCATCAGCTCCTGGAATTCGACCGGTTTGATACCGACAGCAGGCATACGATTCGTCTCGTCGCACTCGACGATACGGTTTCGACCGAGCCGATCCGGATCGACAGTGAGCCGCCTCGCAGTTTCTTCGGAAATATAGAGTTCCTTAAGGAGGAGATCAACTCACACGCAGCGGCCGGCTACGCGATCTACGTCTTCGCCGACAGCGAACAGCAGGCGAACCGGATTTCGCATCTGCTTCGTGATCTGCCGGCTGAGGTGATCGCCGACTCGATAAGCAGCGGCTTTTCACTTCCGCAGCTGAAACTGCTGGCGATCGAGGAACAGGAGATATTCGGCCGGCGCCGGCGCGCTCCGAAATCGGTCCGTACGGCGGCCGGCGACCGGCTCGAGAGTTTCGTAGAGCTGAATCCCGGCGATTACGTCGTACATGTGAACTACGGAATCGGACGATTCCGGGGGATCGAACGGATGAGCGCCGGTGGGAACGAGCGCGATTATATCCATATCGAGTTCGGAGGCGAGGAGTTCGTCTACATTCCGATCGAGCAGGTGAACCTCGTCCAACGGTATATCGGTAGTGGTGACTCGCCACCGCGCCTCGATCGGATCGGCGGCAAGAGTTGGCAGAATCGCACCAATCGAGTCCGAAAGAGCGTTGAGGATCTCGCCGAACGCCTTATAACGCTGTACGGGCGCAGGAAGAAGGCGCGAGGGTTCGCGTTTCCCGAAGATACCGACTGGCAGCTTTCGTTCGAAGCCTCCTTTCCGTACGAGGAAACGGCCGATCAGCTTCGATGCATCGAAGATGTGAAATCGGACATGCAGGACCCGAAGCCGATGGACCGTCTGATTTGCGGCGATGTCGGCTACGGGAAGACCGAGATAGCCTTTCGTGCCGCCTTTAAGGCGATCACGCACGGGAAGCAGGTCGCGTTCCTTGCTCCGACCACGATTCTCGTTGAACAACACTATGAGACGGCGCTCGAGCGAATGGACGGCTATCCGATTCGTATTGCCATGCTCAGCCGCTTTATCTCGAAAGCCGAGCAGAGAAAGGTGCTCGCCGATGTCGCAGACGGGAAGGTCGACATGGTCGTCGGCACCCACCGGGTTATTCAGAGCGACGTCAAGTTTCGCGATCTCGGTCTGCTCGTCGTGGACGAGGAACAGCGCTTCGGGGTGAAGGACAAGGAGCGGTTAAAGGAGCTGCGGGCGAACATCGATTGCTTGACGCTGACGGCGACCCCTATTCCTCGAACGCTCCATATGAGTCTGCTCAAGATTCGGGATATGTCGGTTCTGCGAACACCCCCTCACAACCGTCTTCCGATCGAGACGCACATATCCGAGTTTGATGAGAATACTCTCAGTCGTGCGATTCGGAGGGAGGTCGAGCGCGGAGGACAAGTGTATTTTTTGCATAACCGGGTCGAGACGCTCGATCGATTCGAGCAGTATGTCCGCGACCTCGTCCCTGAGGTCATCGTCGAGAGCGCTCATGGTAAAATGAACGGACGAGAGCTCGAAGATGTCATGCACCGGTTTATCCACGGAGCGTTTCAGGTGCTGGTGGCGACTACGATCATCGAGAATGGACTCGACATCCCGAACGTGAATACTATTGTTATCGATCGGGCGGATATGTACGGAATCAGTCAGCTCTACCAGCTGCGCGGGCGTGTAGGACGCAGCGATCGCCTCGCGTATGCGTATCTGTTCTATCCGGAGTCGCGGGCACTGAGCGAAGTAGCGATGAAACGGCTGCAGGTGATATCCGACTATACCGAGCTCGGCAGCGGGTTCAAGGTTGCTCTGAAGGATCTCGAGGTACGCGGAGCGGGTAATCTGCTCGGGCGCCAGCAGAGCGGTGATATCCTGAGTGTCGGATTCGATATGTACCTGCGACTGCTCGATGAGGCGGTACGGCGCCTGTCCGACGGTGAGTATGAAGAGGAAGCCGATGTGTTGCTCGACCTCGAGTACACCGGCTTCATACCGGACAGCTACGTAAGCGAGCCGTCGGACAAAATGGAGGTTTACAAGAAAATTGTCGGCGTGAACGACGAAGGTGAGCTCGAATCGGTAAACGCAGAACTGAGCGATCGGTTCGGGCCGCTTCCCGAAGAAGTGCAGAGTCTGTTAAGTCTTGCGGAAATCCGGATCCTGTGCAAACGTTTACACGTTGCGAGTCTTCGTGAACGACAAGGCAGACTCGAAGTCGAGTTTGCCAAGGTCGCGAAAATTTCGCCCGACCGCGTGTTGCGGGCGATCGAGGATACCGCCGGCGCCGTGCGGCTCGATCCCGAACGGCCGAACGTTTTGATCATCAACACCGAGGGTATCGGACTGAAAGAGAAGAGTGAATATATACGCAGCCGCCTGAGCGCGCTTGTCGCGTAGGTGGGATCGAGGAACATTGAGGAAAGACAATATCGATCTGATCTGTTCGGTTGCCGAACTGTCGGGTCTATTCGAGAAACGAAGCAATGTAGGCGGATTCCTCCAGGACGTGGTCGAGCTCGTTGCGGCTCACATGCATAGCGACGTCTGTTCAATCTACCTTTACGACGAGCGCCGCGACGACCTCGTACTGCGGGCAACCCGCGGGTTGAACCAGGAGTCGGTCGACTCTGTAAGGCTTTCTCTCGGAGAAGGGTTGACCGGCCTCTCGTTGAAGCAGCTGCGCCCGATTCGTGACGGTAACGTGACCGAGAATCCGGACTTCAAGCGAATACCGCAGATCAACGAAGAGGGGTACAACAGTTTTCTTGCCGTTCCTATCCGACGTGGTTTGACACGCATCGGCGTGATCAGTCTTCAGCACAAGAAGGCAAACTACTTCGGCGAGCACGATATGAAGGCCTTGCGCGCCATCGCGAGTCAGCTCGCCGCCACGTTGGAGAATGCCTCGCTTCTCATGGATATTCACGAAGAGCATGGCGAAAGCGAAGTTGTCACCGGCGACGGCCCGGACGCGGTAATCACCGGGATAAGCGCCGGTACCGGTATCGGCATCGGGAAGGCCGTGCACCTCGACTCGGCCGATGCGCTCGCTTCGCCACAGCTATCTCGACTGCCGACGGTAGAGGAAGAAGTCGAACGCTTCAAACGCGCCATTGAGGCCACCCGAAGTCAGCTCGAGCAGTTACAGATCGAAACCGAGCGGAGTTTCAGTGATGTTGCCAGCCTGATTTTCTCGTCCCACCTTCTCATGCTGCGAGACGAGGAGTTCTCCGGCCAGATGCTCGACTCGGTACGCGACGGGGTTAATCCGGGCGAAGCGGTTCAGATGGTTGTCGGGCGGTACGTGAAGCTTTTCAGTGGAATGAACAACCCGCGGTTGCAGGAGAAGGTGCAGGATGTAAAGGATCTCGGACACCGAATTCTTCGGAACCTCGGCGAGGCGAAAAGTGAGCACGGTGACTACTCCGGTCAGGTAGTAATAGCCGGAGAGCTCTATCCCAGCGAGCTGGTCAAGCTTGCGGCCCAGCACGTGGAAGGCATCGTCATCGGGGGGACAACGGTCACGAGTCATATCTCGATTCTCGCACGAAGCCTCGACATTCCGGTCGTGTTTACCCGGAATGAGAAAATCCTCCTGGTGCCCGAGAACACCGACCTCATCGTTGACGGCCCGAGTGGAACAATCTACATCGAGCCGGACAAGACAACACGGAAGAAGTACGAGAAAGAACGGGCAAGCGACCGGCGCCGGCTCGATCGTGACACAGGGGTGCCGCGCGAGTGTCGGTCCGCGTGCGGCGAACGGGTCCGTATTATGGCGAACGTGAATCTCATCAACGATATTCGCTTCGCGAAGCGGAACCACGCCGAAGGGGTCGGGCTGTATCGCAGCGAGTTCCCGTTCATCGTTCGGAACGACTTTCCGAGCGAGGAAGAGCAGCATGCCATCTACCGTAAGATTATCGAGCAGATGGAGGGACAGGAGATCGTTCTGCGCACCCTCGATATCGGTGGGGACAAACTCGTCGCCCGCGATGGAGGTGGCGCCCAGGAAGCGAACCCGTTTCTCGGTCAACGCGGGATCCGATTCTCCCTCGCGAACCCCGACATCTTCTCCGACCAGTTGCGCGCCATGCTTCGCGCCGGGGCGGGCGCCGATCTGTCGATCATGTTCCCGATGATATCCGGGGTCGACGAGTTCATGCGCGCGCGCGAGCACTTGAACGAGTGCAAGGAGTCACTCAGAACCGAAGGTGTCGCCTTCAATGAGAACCCGAGTGTCGGAGCAATGATCGAGCTCCCTTCGGCCATCGATATAGCCGGCGATCTCGATCGAAATGCCGACTTTCTCTGCGTCGGGACGAATGATCTCATCATGTATCTGCTCGGAGTCGACCGGACGAACGATCGCGTAAGCAACCTGTACGTGAGCCACCACCCCGCAGTGCTTCGCAGCATCGCTCGGCTCGTCGAACACGTGCACGATCCGGCCAACAGGCTGTCGATCTGCGGGGAGGCTGCAGGTGATCCGCACATGGTTCAGTTCTTTCTCGGGCTCGGGATACGACGGCTGAGTGTCGAACCGCGACGTATCCCGTCGCTGAAATCCCTCATCGGGGCGACCGAGCTCTCGCGTGCAGCCGGGATCGCCGGTGAAATGCTGTCCATTTCATCCGCCGAGGAGTTGCGAAAGTATCTCTCCGATCGTGCATCATGAGTGAGCGGAGAAGTCAGCAGCACCCCTGCCGGCACAGCGTGCGCAGCTTCGTCATGCGCCGAGCGAGAATGAACAAGCTGCACCGGAGCGCGATTGAGCGGCTCTCTCCGGTGTACGTGCTCGAACCGCATTCCGGGCGGAGCGGATCGCTGTTCGATGCCTTTGACGGCGTCGACTGTCGGAAACGGATTTTCGAGATCGGTTTCGGTATGGGGTATGCTACAGCCGAGCTCGCTGCCGCCCATCCGGAAATCTGCCTGCTCGGATCCGAGGTCTATCCACCGGGGATCGGCAAGTTGCTCTCGGAGATCGAACGGCTTGAGCTGCGAAACGTTCGGATCGTCAGAGAAGATGCGGTAGCGGTTGTTGAAGACGGTCTGCGGGACGATGAGCTCGAGGGCGTACACATCTTCTTTCCGGACCCATGGCCGAAGAAACGCCACCACAAGCGACGGCTCGTGAAACCGGAGTTCGTGGCACTCCTTACGCGGAAGCTGAGAGCGGGAGGATATCTCTACATTACCACCGACTGGGAGGAGTACGCACAGGTAATTGCGGCGGTTCTCTCAGCGAACGAGGAGTTGGACAACGGCGATCCGCTGCCCGATGCGCCGCGGTTCAGCCGTCCGCGATCCTGGCGACCGCAGACGGCTTTTGAGCGCAAAGGAGTGGCGAAAGGCCACCTCGTGCGCGAGTTCTACTACATTCGGCGGCCACCGTCGTAAGAGGCGCCCGGAGAAGCTATTTGTGCGGGCGCCGGCGATACGGCGCACGCCGCATCGTAGCGACCGGTTGCCAACACGGTGCGTGGCACTTCGTGTGCGGTCAGGCATTCACCGTCTCGGCGGCCTGCTTCTTTATGTCTTCGGCCACCTTGCCGGTAGCCGGAGCGTAATGGTCGAAGGTCACCTCGAAACTGCCGGTCCCGCTCGTAATCGACCGAAGATCGGTCGCGTATCGGAGCAACTCCGCCTGCGGCACCTGGGCGAGAACCTCGATGATTCCACCCCCGAGCTGCTCCTGGCCCTGCACACGGCCTCTGCGGCTGCTCAGATCGCTGAGCACGTCACCGAGGTACTGCTCTTCGATGAAGACGCGAAGATTCATCACCGGTTCGAGGAGCGCCGGTGAGGCTTTGGACATTGCATCTTTCATGGCTCCCTTCGCGGCCATCTTGAATGCCATCTCGGAGCTGTCGACCGAGTGTTCCTTGCCGTCGACGAGGGTAATACCGATATCGACCGCGGGGAATCCGGCGACAACGCCTTCCTCCATCGCTTCCTTCAGTCCCTTCTCAATACCGGGGATGAACCCCTTGCTGATCGCCATTCCTCGAATCGCGTTTTCGAACTGATATTGCTCACCGCGCTCGAGCGGACGAACTTGAATCGATACCTCGCCGAACTGTCCGTGTCCGCCGGACTGCTTTTTGTGGCGGTACACCGAATCGGACGGCTTGGTGATCGTCTCACGATAGGCTACCTTCGGTACACGAGTCTCGATCTCTATTCCCTGAGCCTCACGGATGCGTTCGAGCACGAGATTGAGGTGCAATTCGCCCATACCGGAGAGGACCGACTCCTTCGTTTCCGGGTTGAAGGTCAGATGAATCGTACGATCTTCCTCGGTAACGCGTTGGAGTGCTGTCGCGAGCTTGTCCTCATCTTTCTTGCTGCCGACCTCAATCGCAACGGAGTATACCGGCTGGGGCAGTGCGAGCGGTCGATAGGTCACCGGATTGCTCTGCGAACAGAGCGTGTCGTTCGTATGTACTGTTTGTAGCTTCGAGAGTATACCAAGGTCCCCGGACGGAATCTCGTTTACCTCTTCGAGCTTCTTTCCGACTGCGGTGTAGATTTTGCCCGTCTTCTCTTTCTTACCCTCGCGCGGATTGAAGAGCTCGCTTTCGGCGTTCAACGTACCGGTTACCACCTTGAAAAAGCTGAGTTTACCCGAGAACTGATCGATCATCGTTTTGAAGCAGTAGCCGGAAAAGCCGCCGTCGTTGGAAACAGGTACGTCGATCTCGTTTTCGTTCCCATCGACCGCCAATTCGACCGTGGCGGTCGGGCTTGGAGCTTCACCGGCGAGGAAATCAAGCAGCGCGGCTGCACCACTGCCGACACTCGCGGCACCGCAGAGCACCGGAACAACGCGGTTGTCCCGGAGTCCCTCCATTAAACCGCGGCGAACCTCGTCGTCGGTGAGGGTCTCCTCGGTCAGGAACTTCTCGGTTAACTCATCATCACCTTCGGCCGCGGATTCGATCATGAGCGGTCGATAGCGTTCGACGATCTCCTTACTGTCGTCGGGTAGGTCACTTCCCGACTCTTTCTTCTCATTGCCCGGCGCGGGATAAAATCGTTGGTTCACCAGATCGACGACACCCTTGAAGCTCGAACCGCTCCCGACCGGTACCACCACCGGAACAAGCGGCTTCTGGAACTTCGACTGCAGATCCTCGATCGCGGCGTCGAAATCAGCCTTTTCATCGTCCATGAACGAAATGTACACCGATCTCGGTTTCTCGCGATCGTCCAGTCGGCGCCAAAGCTTAATCGTCTCGATCTGCACACCCGAGCGGCTGTCGACGACCATGAGCGCGCTTTCGCATGCGCGAAATGCGGCGATCACCTCGCCGATGAAATCGGCGGTGCCCGGCGTGTCCACCAGATTGAGCTTACTCTCATTCCACTCCAGCGATGCGAGTACCGAATGAATGCTCGCCCCGTGCTGGCGTTCCTCGTCGGTATAGTCACTGACGTTCTTCCCGCTCTCGACCGGTTGCGGAGAATCTATCCGTCCGGCCGTGAACAGGAGCTGTTCCAGCAGCGTCGACTTACCGGTAAAACCGTGCCCGGCGATGGCAACATTTCGAATTCTGTCCGTAGTTACACCCATATGAGCCTCCAGCGTTTCGCAGATCATAAGCCGTCGAATTTCGAAGTGTCAACGAAACCGGCAGCCGCCGCGAGCTCATCAATCAGCTTTGCGCTCGAAGTGACTGAACTCCATCGCGTACGTGCCGCGTCCCTGAGTCGTGCTGCGTAGCGCCGTCGAATAGCCGAACATCGCCGCCAGCGGCGCGGTTGCGCGGATGTGCTCCACACTCGGTTTGCTTTCCACGCTCTGGACGACCCCACCGCGGGTGGTGATGCCCTGAATCACGTCTCCCATGAACTCCTGCGGACACATCACATCAACCTTCATAAGCGGTTCGAGGAGAATCGGCCCGGCTTTCTCGCACGCGGAGTCGAAACCCATTGATGCGCACGCTTCGAAGGCGAACTCCGTTGAGGTCTGCTCGTCGTATTGTGCATTGACAAGCGTTACCCCTACGTCGATTGCCGGATACCCGAGTACGATTCCGGAGGTGAAACCGCCTTCGACACCGCGTTTGACCGCATCCTGAAAGAGCCGTGGCAGGCGTTCTTCGTTCAGCTCTGACGTGAACACATTCCCGGAGCCCCGGGCGAGCGGCTCGACCCGTAGTTTGACGGTGGCGGTGTTCTCCTTGCCGGCGATCAGCTTGCTGAACTCCTCGGTATGCTCGATTGTCCTGGTGATACTCTCGCGGTAGGTGACCTGCGGCTTACCGATCTTCGCATCGATACCGAAATCCTTGATAATGCGGGTGACGAGTACCTCGATGTGGAGCTCTCCCATACCTCGAATAATGAGCTCACCGGTATCTTCATCCTCACTGCTGAAGAACGTCGGATCCTCGAGACTGAGCGTCGAAAGGACCTGTTTCAGTCGGTCGCGCTCGCTCAGAGATTTCGGCTCGATCGCTACCGAGATAACCGGCTCCGGGAAATGCATCCGTTCGAGTATGACCGGGAAGTCCTGCTGCCCGATCGTGTCGCCGGTTTGCGCGAACTTGAGACCGACGACGACCGCGATATCTCCAGCCACGACCTCGGAAAGCTGTTCGCTCCGCGCGGCGTGCATGCGCAGAATGCGGTTGAGCCTTTCTTTTTTCTTTTTGTCGATGTTCTGTACCGCCGTGCCGGCCTTGAACGTACCCGAGTAGACACGGATGAAGGAAAGTGTTCCACTCTCCCGCTCGCTCTGAATCTTGAAGACGAGAGCAAGCGGCTTTCCATCGGCGCTTCGCTCGATGTGCACCTCTTCGTCGCTATTGGCATGATGGCCGACGATCGGTGGGAGCTCCTCCGGTGCCGGCAGGAAGTTCACCACTGCGTCGAGGAGCGGTTGCACGCCCATATTGCGCAGAGATGCCCCGCAGTATACCGGTACGATCGTACGGGCGATTGTCTGCTCGCGAATCGCCGCGATCAGCCGATCGAGCGGAACATCCCCCTCTTCCAGATAAATGTCTGTCAGTTCATCCGAGGCTGCGGTAACCGAATCGAGCAGCTTCTCGCGCCACGTCTCGGCGCGCTCGCGATGCTCGTCGCTGATCTCCTGTGTGGTCATCTCGAAACCGAGGCTCTCCCGGTCCCAGTGAATCTCCCGCATCGACAGCAGATCGATGACACCGGTGAACTTGTCCTCGGCACCGACCGGTATCTGCATCGGCACCGGATTTGCCGCGAGCTTCTGGCGCATATCGTCGATGACCATGAAGAAATCCGCGCCGACACGATCCATCTTGTTCACGTAGGCGATGCGGGGAACGTCGTAGCTATCGGCCTGATGCCAGACCGTTTCGCTTTGCGGCTCGACGCCACCGACGGCATCGAAAATTGCAACTGCACCGTCGAGAACTCGCAAGCTTCGTTCGACCTCGGCGGTGAAGTCGACGTGGCCCGGCGTGTCGATGATGTTGATCTGGTTTTCTTTCCAGAAGCAGGTTGTTGCAGCGCTGGTTATTGTGATTCCGCGGTCCTGTTCCTGCTCCATCCAGTCCATTGTCGCGTTGCCGGTGTCGACCTCGCCGATCCGGTGACTCTTGCCCGTGTAGTAGAGTATTCGTTCGGTTGTCGTGGTTTTCCCGGCATCGATATGCGCCATAATACCGATGTTCCGGCGTTTGGTGACGTTCATTCCTACTCCGTCATTGAAAGTGAGTGCCGTACTTTAGCACAGGTTGCCGCCTGCATAGAACCGGATGGGTGGGGAAGTGGGGCGGCGCGGGCAGGTCGTGCACTGCTTGCGATTGGGTCGGTAAGCTGTCTGTCGGCGGCGGCCCGCGCGGCCGGTCGTCGGCGGGCGCACGCCGGCCTGCCTGCCGTGGCGCAACCGCCGCGAG
>SLIN01000117.1 GCA_007135605.1 Spirochaetales bacterium
GTCGGCACGAGTATGACGAGCGCACATACGATAATCAGCTTCGATAACAGAGAACGGTCGAATACCTTGTGCCGCAATCGGGAGATCATCCGCGCTACCTTCCGGGTTTCAGAATCCCACATCCCTTAAACGGACGGCAACACCCGCACGCCTCGGTGGGCGTGCGGGTGTTGCAAACGGCCGGTCGCACGATCGTGTCTCCTTCGTGCGCCGGCGGACGCAGGAGCTACTCCCTGTTCGGCGGCCAGGCGTACTCGATACCGAGCCGCTCCTTGTTTTCCTGGAACAGCTCGTTCCGTACCTCCGTCACCCCCTCGAGTCCGAGACCACGAATGTGCTCCAGGCTCGCACGCCAGATGCGTTCGACCTCTTCAGGCGAATCCGCCATGATCATGTCCGGCAATTGCGCATCCCAGTACGTGGCAATCTCGGAGGCATCGGCCTGCTCGACCGTTCCACCGGGCGGTTCGATGTTGGTAAACGGGAGGTCGTTGAGCGTGTACTGCGCGTAGAAATCCATAGTCTCCATGTGCAGCCGCTCGTGCTCCGTCGCCGGCGCAGGCCGTGTTCCGCGGTGAAAAACGGGATCCTGGAACCACCAAACCCCGCCGCCGTCACCGTAAACCGCCTGCGCACGATCGGGATCGTCCGCCTGCTGCTCGAGGAAATAGTCGGTCCATTCTATCTGTCCGTCGACGGTCTCGTAGGTGACGCCCTCGACACCGTAGTTCGTCAGCAGCTGCCCCTCTTCGCTGTAGAGATAGTGGAACAAGCGGATCACACGATCGGGACGATCGGCGGTGCGCGGGATGACGTTGACCTGCCAGCCGGCGAGACCGCTGGAGTTCAGCTGCGGTCGCTCACCGTCGGAGTTGCGGACCGGGCCTACGGCCACGTACTTCGCGTCGTTGTCCGCGCGGAACAGATCGCGCTTAGAACCGACGTAGTCGGCGTTGTTTCCGATATAGAGGAATATCTCACCGCGGGTCTTGCGATCGGAGATATCGGTTCGCGACTCGATGAAGTTCTCGTCGTTCATGAGCCCTTCGCGGTAGATCCGATTCATGAACTGGAGCATCTCGAGGTAACGGTCGGTCGTTCTCTCGTCGAGAAGATTCCCGTCGCTGTCCTCTCTCGGCACGGCGAACAGACCGGTGTGGACATACCACTGGGTGATGACCTCCGGACTGAAGTACACCGGCGTAACCGGATAGTCGTCGTACTCGTATCCCTGAACCTTCTTCAGCGCTTCGATCATGCCGTCCTGCGTCTCGAAGTCTTCCGGCACGATTCCAAGGTCGTCCATGATGTCCGCCCGGGCATACATGGCGGCGTTCGTCTCGAAGCCGACCTCGGGGAATTGTTCGAGGCGTTCTTCCGCCCAGAAGAAGTTGGGGAACTGATACCAGTTACCGTCGTCGGCCCGGTACCAGTCGACCATCGACTGCGGAATGATGTCCCAGAAGTCGGGCGCGTAGTCGTCTATCAGCTCGTTAAGCGGATAGAGCATGTTGCCGACTTCCATCTGGCGCACCTGTTCGAACCACCAGCCGAGCGTCACGAAGTCCGGCAGATTGTCGCCGGCAATCATCGTGTTCAGCCGCTCGGCGGCGTCGCCGGTCGGCACGCTGATATCGAGACTGACACCGGTCGACTCCTCGATCACCTCGTCGCGGATGTTGGTATCCGGGTTCCATCGCTTCGAGTACCAGCCTTCATGCATGTAGTGGCCGATCTCGATCGGCGAGGTATCCCAGCTCCAGCTCGGCCCTTCGCCGTCGGTTACGATTTCGGCCGCCTCCTCCTCGGCCTGCCCTCCGGCGAACACGCCGAATGCAGGGATCAACAGCAGTATGACTGCCCACACAAGTATGGATGATCTCATCTCACACCTCCAATTCCTCACTGTTTCTCTCCGTTCGACTGAAGCGAACGGCTCTACCCCTTGATTGATCCGAGAAGCACACCCTTCACGAAGTGCTTCTGCAGAAACGGATACAGGAAGATGATCGGCGCCACCGCCACCACCATCGTCGCCATCTGAATGGTCAGCGGGTTTATCGTGTGTTGCGGTATGCCGATTCCCGCCGCCCGACTCGCCATTCCCGAGGCCGCCTCCGCGCTTCGGATCGTGCGCATGAGCAGCAGCGGAATCGTCTCCAGGTCCTGGGATGTGGTGAAAAGCAGCGGCTGCATGAAGTCGTTCCAGTGCCACACCCCGACAAAGAGCGCGATCGCCGCGAATACCGGCGCGGAGAGCGGCAATATCAGACTGAAGAAGATCCGGTACTCGCCCGCTCCGTCCATGTATGCGCTTTCCGGAATCGCCTCCGGTATCGTTGCAAAGAAGGCCCGGAAGATGACCACATTGAAAAAGTTGATCATCGCGGGCAACCAGAAGACGGTAAAGGTGTCGAGAAGTCCGAGCCAGTCGCGCACCAGGTAGCTCGGAATAACGCCGCCGGCGAAAAACATCGTGATGAGCCCGATCGTCGCGTACAGTTTTCGGCCGACGAGATACCTCTTCGAGAACGCGTAGGCGAACAGACCGGTAACGATCAGGTGAGTTACCGTACCGACCGCCGTTCGCATGATGGTAGTCTGGAACGCGTTTACCATTCCCGGCTCACGGAACACGACCCGGAAGTTCTGCAATGTGGTTTCTACGGGCCACCAGAAGACCCCGCGCGCGCGAACGTAGGCAAGCCCCTCAGTGAACGCCCCCACAATAATGAACCAGAACGGGTACAGGGTAACGAAGATGATTACGCACATGATGCCGACATTCACCACATCAAATGCTTTCTCACCCTTGCTCTTCGCAATACTCATTCCGGCAACCTCCGACTGCTTCTCCACACCGGCATCACATTCGCTCCCATACCGTTGCTCTCCATTATCAAAACAACCCGTGTTCGGTGATCTTCTTCGAGGCCCAGTTGGCGCTGAGAACGAGTATCACCGCCAACCCCGAGCGGAAAAAGCTCACCGCGGTCGAGTACGAGAAGCGCAGCTGCTGCAAGCCGACGCGGTAGATATAGGTATCGATTGTCTCGGAGTGACTGATATTCAGGTTGTTCTGCAGCGTCCAGATCTGCTCGAAACCGGTATTCATGAAGTTGGCGATGGTGAAAATCATGAGAATCACCGTCGTTCCCATGATCGACGGAAGCGTTATGCTCCACACCCTGCGAAAGCGCCCGGCGCCGTCGACGATCGCCGCCTCGTGCAGCTGCGGATCGACTCCCGACATTGCCGCGAGATAGAGAATCGCACCGAATCCGAACCCCTTCAGCGTCTGGGTGAACACCGCGATTACCCAGAAGTACTGCGGTGTGCCCATGAAGAA
>SLIN01000035.1 GCA_007135605.1 Spirochaetales bacterium
CCGGTGATGTTCGAGATCGTCGAGCGGTCGAACGCGAGGCGGTCGGCGAGCTCGGCCCGTGAAGCCCCGGGGGCGCGGCGTAGATCGTTGAGTACGAGCGCCCGGTTCATCGAACGCTGGAACGGCTTGTTGCCGCGGCGCGATTTACTCCGGGCGATGGGGCGGGAGTCGGCACCGGGCCCGGGGAGCTTCGAGTGACTGGATCTCTCCCGACCCCCGGCCTGTCCGCCTGCATCCCGCGATTCGTCGTTTCCGTCGGCCGTGCGCCTCGCATCCGAGGCGCTCCGATCACCGTCGTTCGTCCGCTTACCCACAACTACCGGTCCTCCGCCGCCCGCTTCAGCTCTCGCGACTGCTGGTAGAACTCGTCGAGCGACATGTCGCGCAGGAAGACGAAACCGCGCGTGGCGCGCATAAGCGCGCTCGGGTGCTCGTAGAAGTATTCCCGCCCGAGACAGACCATCAACTTGTTATACTGATCGACCTGAATCTTCTGCGCGAGTTCGGGAAACGGCCCGTCGTGCTCGTAACTCGGGAACGAGGCGTCTTTTTGCGTCAGATAGGTTGACATGAACGAATGGTGCTGCAGTGTCAGCATGTTGAGCGATACCGGCACGAACACATCGGCCTCCGACGGATGAAAACGGTACCAGATGTTTCGGTAGCCCCTCACCCGAAGATCGTCGCGACCGCTCTCCTTCTGGTAGAGCTTCAACCCGGCCGAGATCGCCTGCATGACCTTATAGTGCGTATCCGGCCCGCTCGCCTCCGGATCGAATGCCACGGTTATCACGTCAGGATTCACCTTCCGCAGCAGGTCGCGCACCGGAATAGCGTCGCGGTCGACGGTCGGCTCTTCGGTGAAGATCTCGCCCTTATAGAAGCCGAGCCGGAGGTGCTCCACCGCCTCCTGATTCCAGCCGAAGAAGCCCCAAAGGCACGCTGACTCCCACTCACGGCACATTCCTTTCAGCGCCTGGATATGTGCGAGGTCCTTTTTCCCCGGGTACTGCGTCTCGAAGTAGTTAATGAGCTCCTCCACCCGATGGGTGAGCTCATCGACATCGCGATCCTCGAAGACATCGCTGAGGTCGCGGAAGAAGCGGCGCAACGTCCCTTCATCCTGCATCTCCTGCGAGTCGGCAGCGAGTCCGTCGAGATACACCCACACATCGTGGTCGCGAAAGCGTGGGTCGTGGAAGTAGTCGCCGTCGAGCAGCTCGGCGTAGTGCCTCCGATTACGCGTGAGCGCGGCGTGCATCTTCCGGCACAGTCCGAGCATATAGCCGTTAGTCACCGCATTGAAACCGCTGGTCAGCGTGGCGAAGTGGTGGCGGTTACTGTGTTCACGGATGTGACGCACCGCGTACGGCAGGTATCCGAGCATAATATCGTCGTGGTGCGGCTCGGTGTGCAGGAAGCGCGTGTTGCTCTGCGTTTTCATACCCGCCTCGATCTTTCGCTTCAGCGATTGCTCTGCTTCGCGGTTCAGCGCATCAACCTTCCTCTTTGTCTTCCCCAGGATGATGTTTCCGTGCTCATCGCCTTTATAGTCGGCCTCGGTGAGGTCGACAATTCGCTTGCCGAGCGAGTACGCCAGGTCGACGACCACCCGCTCGACTTCGCGCGGGTCGAGTTTCGGGTGCTCCTGCAATTCGAGCAAATCGCGCCGCCGCAGTCCCTTCGCCGCTCCCCGGGTGAGATACATACGCGCGGCCGGCAGCCGGCGCAGTGCACTCGCCGGATAACTCACGTGCTCCGGGCCCTGCACCGCGTCGCGGACGATCGCCGCCTTGCTCTCGCCGGCGACCATAATGATTGCCACCGCGTCGCGATTCCACGTTATCGTCTCCAGTCCGATGGTAATCACCAACCGGTTGCGCGCAACCTCGATGCCGCCAAGATCGCCGGCGGCGGCCGCCTGCGTCTCATAGTTCACCTGCGTCAGCCGCGTCGGGGTGTGATGGCTCTCCCCGCGCACGTTGAACCCGATATGTCCGTCGGGCCCTATGCCGCCGAGGAAGAACCCGATGCCGCCGATTTCGCGGATTTTCGACTCGAACTCGACGCACCACTGATCGACGTGCCGGATCGCCTCCTGTTCACGTCGCTCGGCCTCGGTCTTCGCCGGCCGGTAGCGGAGTCCAAGATCCACCGCGCCCTGCGACCAGAAGCTCTCGATCGAATCCCCGCCGGGCAGCCCGATCTCCTCGCAGTTGATCAGCAGCGCTCGCTTCGGATCGAGCCCGAAGCCCTCGATATAGTAACGGCGCACATAGTCGTAGAAACTGTTGTGGTGGCGCGGATTGATCGGGTAGAACTCGTCTATCTGCACGAAGCGCAGCCCGGAGAGCTCCGGTCGCTTTCCGACCTCGACGCCCCACTTTGCAAGCTCCTTGCCGGTTTCTCTGGTTTCCCACGTCGACAGAAAGCGCTTCACCTCGGAGATGAAGTGCTCCGGAGTCCGGCCGGTCGGAAGCGCTATGACCCCCTCGGGGTTTTCACGCACCCATTCGAGAAAACGTAGCGCGGTCAGTGTGCCGAGCGCCGGAAAGTTATCTACGATCAACAGACCAATGCGCTCGTCGTCGGGGTAGCGCAGCTCACGCTTGTTCGCCTTCAGTACGGCTCGCTCCAGCGGGGTCATCGAATGCGGGTATTGTTGTGACATGCCTCCTCCCCATACCTATTGATTTATTAAATCAATTAATTGTGGTGATGTCAAGAGTCAAACCCAAGTGTCTCGAAGATTATGGATGAACAAGGGTGATCGCGTTGTATGGGCCGCAGTTACACACTTCAACCGTTGCGGACGAAACAGTCCGGTGACATTCCCGTGTAACTCTTTGGCATTACTGATCCTGTCTCGCGTATGGGCTTATTTCCATCCATAATCTTCGAGACACTGATTATATGATCCCGAGCTTGCGCCCCTCGCGTCCTGCGATTTCGAGCACTTCGTCGAGCTCGTCGTCGGTGTGAATCGCCATGAACGAGGTTCGGATCAGCGAGCGTGTCGGCGGCACCGCCGGGCTGATAACCGGATTCACGTACACTCCCGCCTCGTAAAGCGCTTTCCAGAAACTGAATGTCTTTCCGTCGTCGCCGATGTGGAGCGGCACGATAGGCGTCTCGGTGACGCCGACGTTGAACCCGAGCGAGGCAAAGCCGTCGATCATCTTTCGCGCAATCGCCTGTAACCGTTGAACGCGCTCCGGCTCGCTCTTGATGATCTCCAGTGCGACCCGCGCAGCTGCGATATTCGGCGGCGACATGCTCGCCGAGAAGATCAACGGCCGGGCGAAGTGCCGGATGTAATCAATAACCTCACTCTCGCCTGCGACAAATCCGCCGATCGATCCGAACGACTTCGAGAAGGTGCACATCACCAGATCGCAGAGCCCCGAATCGCCGAAGTAGTCGACAACGCCGCCACCGCCGTCGCCGATAACCCCGATTCCGTGCGCATCGTCGATATAGACTCCCGCTCCGTACCGTTCGGCGACCGCCTTCAGCTCCGGCAGCCTCACAATATCGCCCTCCATGCTGAATACACCGTCGGAGACGATGAGCTTGGAGGTGTTCTCCGGGATCCGCCCAAGGATGCGTTCGAGATCGTCGATGTTATTGTGCTTATACCGGACAACCAACGAGGATCGGTTAATACCGCTTGCCAGGAAGATCCCGTCCATAATCGAGGCGTGATTATACTTGTCGGTCAACAAATGGTCGTTGGGGCCGAGCAACGCGGAGATCGCCCCGAGATTGGTCTGATATCCGGTCGTAAAACAGAGTGCGGCTTCCATTCCCACGAATTCGGCGAGCGCGTGTTCGAGCTCCTCATGAATCTCGAATGTCCCGTTCATGAAGCGTGAGCCGGAACAGCTCGTCCCGTACTTGGTGATCGCCGCCTGCGCAGCCTCCTCGACACGCGGGTCCATCGACAGGCCGAGGTAGTTGTTCGAACCGGCCATGATCAGCTCGCGCCTGTCGATGACCACGCGCGAACCGCGATTCTCCTGAATCGGGCGAAAGTACGGATACCATCCTTCTTCGCGAGCCCGATCGGCATCGCCGAACTCCCGACACTTTCGAAAAATGTCCGCTCCCGCATTAGTCTGCATATCAGCCCTCTCACGCACTCGGATATTCTATAGGAATTCGTCGGACTTCAATTCGGAATTGAGTATCGGCCACATCCACACGCATTCCACTGCATGTCTGTGGGCAAAACCATACATCCAACCGCGCCGTTATTCAATTCTGCCCTCATGTCCGACAAACTCCCGGAATCGGGCGAAATCCGCCCGTGCCGTTGCGCCCGGCGGCGCCGTTCGCGCCGCCACGCCACCGGAGCCGCACGATCTATTGCGAGCCTCACGCACCGGAATAGACCATCGTATCGGCAACCGGTGCTCGCGCATAAGCCCACCTCCCCGCCCGGCAGTGAAATCGTCGGGGTTTTCGCGTCTCCGCGGACGAGATATCGTTTGGATGTCGGACGGTCGCCGCGCGGATCGACTGAGAATGATGCCGAGCGGTCCTCTACGGTGTCAATGCTCGCTCGATCCCGGCTACTCAACCCCGGCGACGAACCGATCCATCGGGACAATCTCGCCGCTCAACCTGGCATTCTCGGCGGCGAACGCCATAAGATGCCCCTCGGCCGACTCGCGAGCACTGAAAACCGCTCCACCGTTACCCGAGCGAACTGCCTCTACGAAGCTGCGCATAAGTCCCTCGTCGCCTCCGCCATGACCGCCGGTCGGCACTTGGGGTTCGACTCGGTGTACGCTCCGGTCGGAGAAGCGATGGATCTCGATTTCGTTTCGCTCGAGATGAATGCGCATCTCTCCGGCATTGCCCATGATCTTGATCGTTCGACTGACGTCGTGCGTGAATGCCGAAAGAGTGAACGTGGCACTCACGCCGTTCTCGAAACTCAGGGCAACGGCCTGATTGTCGACAACATCGTTATCGCACTCGTACACGCATCGCCCGTACGGGCCGGTGCGCAGCGCTTCAAAGAGCGCCTCGCGCGAGCTCTCGGCGGTGACGACGCTGCGCGGCCACCGACCCGCGGGCGTCTCGCCGTAAACCCACATAGCCGAGAAGGGACAAGTGTATAGATGTGGGCAGCCGTCGAGACAGCGCGCGGTGTGGCCCTCCGGGGCGTTTTCCGGCCGGAAATGAACGAGCGAGCCGAACGATCCGACCGCACTGCAGCGAGCGCCCGCGAACCAGTACAGCAGATCCATGTCGTGGCAGCTTTTCGCAAGGATTATCGGACTCGAGCTCTCCGTTCGACGCCAGTTACCGCGAACATAGCTGTGCGCGAAGTGCCAGTATCCGATGTTCTCATTGTGCTGTATCGTCACGATTCGCCCAATCTCTCCGGCGTCCAACAGCGATTTCACCGCTCGGAACATCGGGGAGTAGCGAAGGACGTGAGCGACGGTGAGAGTCAAACCCGCCTTCTCGGCGGCGCTCGCAATCTCAAGGCACTCTCCCGGCGTGACGGCCATCGGTTTTTCGAGCATTACGTGGTAGCCGAGCTCGATCGCCCGAAGCGCCGGACCAAAGTGCTCGCGGTCGCCGGTGCAGATGAGCACCGCGTCGGCGAGCTTGCGCTGTTCGAACATCGTCTGCCAATCTTCGAAACGCGCTCGGTCGGGAACGTCGTGGGCATCGCTCAACCTGCCCCGTCGTGCGGGATCAGACTCGGCGACCGCCACAATGCGCGCGTCATGCGGATTCTCCAGGGCGTAGCGCGCGTATGCCTCGCCGCCTCGATTTCCCGCACCGACAATTGCCACATCTATCGGCTTCATCATCTTCACTGCTCCCCTTGCTCTGAAGTCGAGCTATATCGTATCCCGCACGATTGCACTGTCGGCGCTCCCTGCGCTACCCCTTGATCGCGCCCGCGCTCAAGAAAGATCATATCTACCGTTCGACACACTCACTCCCGCCTACAGGATTACCACCGCCCAGATTACGATGAGCCCCATGAGGATCCATCCGAGGTATCGGCGAACATCACCGCTGTGTTGCTCCTGCAGCGCCCGGAGGAGTCGCGTCGCCCCGGTTGACAACGGTCGTGTATAGAGTGTCGCCGACGGCAACCGCTCGAGAGCCGGCCGCAATCGCGAGTATGCGAGTGCGAACAGAAGCACGCCGATCGCCGGTGGAACGAGCCCGAAGCGGAACGACTCCAACGTGACCGCCGCGTCCGCAGGAAGCGCGGGAAAGATCGCTACCGCCGCCAAACCCATTACCACACATGCGAGCGAAAGGATGACAGCGATCGCGATTCGCCGGCGGGCAGATGCATGCGCTGCGGGCCTCCCGTCGACCGCGACTCCGCCGCCGGCAGGTCGAGACCGGGCTGGGACAGAGTGGGCATTGTCGCCGACGATCTCGTCGCAGGTATCCTCGCGGCCGGCTCCCCGTGGTTCAGCGCGCTTGAAGAAACAGTACCAGAGGAACTTCGTAAACGAGATCGCGGTTCCCACGCCGGCGATGCGCAGCAACGCCACCGCGACCGGAGAGCTCAGAAACTGCTCGATCACCGTTTTGCTGACATAGCCATTGAACGGTGGAAGGCCGGAGATTGATGCCGACGCGACAACGGCGACAACGGCCAGCACAGGCATCGATCGCCCGGCTCCGTTCATCCGATAAATGTTGGAATGGCCGAACCGGCTTATAAGCATCACAACAACCATGAAGAGCAAGCCCTTGTAGACGACGTTGTTCGCGAGATGAAAGAGACCGCCGGCCCCCGCGAATGCGACCGTGCTCCCTACCCCGGCGATCATGTAGCCGACCTGACTGACGATGTGAAACGCGAGGAAGTGCCGCAGCTGCTTCTGGCGCAGGGCATATATCACGCCTACGACGGCGACCGCCCCCCCGGCGATTTCGAGTGTAGGACCGCCGGAAATGAGTCGATACATCCCGAACACACCGATCTTCGTCGCAACCGCCGAGAGCACAACGGCGGTCTCGGGACGTACCGCGGTGTACGTACGGGTCATCCACAGATGAACCGGAATCACCGCCGCCTTGATCGAGAGCGCGGCGAGGGCTACGCCTGCCCCCGCCTCGAGGCCCTGAACCGGCAGAAGGAGCGATCCCGACACCCCATAGTGAGCGCCGAAGGCGCTCATGAGCAGCGCGGCCGCCAGAAGCTGCAGCGGAAGATAGAGACGCAACAGACGCCGTGCGTCCGGTTCGAACGCAAGCACACCGACCGCACCGAGGGTAACCATCTCCCAGAGAACGAAGAAACTCAGCAGATCGCGGGTGAACGGCAGCAGTACGCCGGCTGCCACGTGAACGCTTGCGGCAACCCACCACCAGAATCGTCGACGCACACCGGCGGCGACGAACGCGAATGCGAGAAGCGAGAACGCGGCAATCGTAGCGGCGACAAGCAATCCGCCGGAATCAAGCAGAGGAGAACGCACGGTTGCGGCGACGGCGTTCGAGAACTGCGCGCTCGACACTTAGCCACCTCCTCCGAGAGTCGTTTCGGCCACCGAAATCGCAATACCCGCCAGCAGATCGGTGGCCCAGAATGCGACGAACACGTACCCCGCACACACGAGGAACGCGGCGAATACCCGCACATCGGCCGGAGAACGTCGCGGCGAAGAGCTGCGCGTCCGGCCGACAGCGGCGAGCGAGAGTCTCAGATAGTATACGAGCGCTATCGCTCCGCCGAGCGCTATAAGAATTGCCGCAAACGGCGCGCCGGCTCTGGCGGTCTCGAGAACGAGGATCCACTTACTGGCGAAACCCGCGGCCGGTGGAATCCCGACCATCCCCATGGTAAGGAAGATCATCGCCGATCCCACCAGCGCCGGTGCCGTCCGTCCACAGGTGAGCGACGTGATTCGGTCGCGTTCAGCCGAATCGGCGGCGAGCGGGATGAAAAGAAAGAGCCCGGCCTTCATAAATGCGTGATGCACAGCGTGCAGAAACGCGCCGGCAAGCGCCGGAACCGTGCCTACCGCGACGCCGGCGATGATATAGCCGAAATGTGCGACACTCGAATACGCGAGGAGTCTCGAAAGCCGTGTTTGTCTCAGTGCCGTCAGATGGCCGACGATTATGCTCGCCCCGGAGAGAAGAATCAGCATTCCGGGAATGCCGGCGGCGACGAACTCCGACACATACGCCGACAACCGCATGAAAAAGCCTCCGGTCGCCGGGCGCAATCCGAAACCGATGCCGCCGGGAACAGTCGTGAGAACGCGCACAAGAACCACGAAATAGGCGGAAACGGTCGCACCGGCGAGGGTCGCGGCAACCGACCGCGGCGCGCCGGCGAGCGCGTCGGCTTTCCAAGCGTGAAACGGCGCGATGCCGAGCTTCGTAAGTAATCCGACGACCACGAGCACCGCCGCGGCGACCGCCGCTCTTCCCGGCACGGCGGGAAGTGCCGCAGCGAAACGGGAGAAGGCGAGCGTTCCGCTCACCGCATACAGTCCGGCTATCCCCCAAAGCAGCAACACGCTGGCGAGCGAACCGACGACGATATACTTGAAGCCGCTTTCGAAGCCGCGTGTGTCCCGGCGAAACCCGACGAGCGCGTAGGAGGATATACTCGTAATCTCCAGGAAGACATACGCGTTGAACAGGTCGTTGGTGAGAATCAGCCCGTTACTGCCGGCAAGCAGCAGAAACGACAGCGGATAGAACGGTCCCGTCGCCTCGCCGGGATCCGCCGCGACCGTTCCGAGCAAACCGATAACTCCGACAACCGGAAGAAAGAGTCGCGCGAGCGCGTCGAGCCGGAGCTCGATGCCGATATCCGCCGGCCAACCACCGATCTCCGCGACGACCTCCGCGGGGAACCCCGGCAGCCACGGCACCCCCGCAGCCAATGCCATCAGCGCGTAGAACAGTAGCGCAACGTTGCGGCTGTTCGCTCCGAGTCGATCGATGAGGTAGAGCAGAGGGACAGCGAGAAGCGGAAGCGCGATCAGAAAAACCGGCAGATGGCCGGCGAACACTGTCATCTGCGCCACTCCTTCAGCTCATCGATATACACGGTACCTCTGCTCTTGTAGATGCGAACGATAAAGGCGAGCATGAGGGCTGTGAGACTCGCACCGATAACGATAGCGGTGACCGCAAGCGCGTGCGGAAGCGGGAACACGTAGGCGTGCTCCCCGTCTCGCACCAGAGGTGCAAGCGCCTCGGGGCGATATGCGAGGAGTACGATGGCAAGCAGAACGGCCGCTTCGAGAATGTTGAAACAGAGGACAAGTCGAATCATGTGACGGCAGGTGAGAAGTCCGTACAATCCGATCGCCGTAAGCGCGAACGCGGTAGTCGCGAGAATTGCTTCCATCGTTCCTACTCGAGAAAGAGGCTTATGATGATGATGGCGAGCCCGACACCCACCTTGAGGCCGCTGATAACGTTGAGCAGCGGAATGGTGCCGGCGCTGAGCAGCGATCCGGGAGTACCGAGCCCAATGCCGGTTGCGGCATTCGCGAGGAAGGCTCCCGAAGCGGCCATACCGAAAAAGCCGACGGCGAGGAATGCCGTCATCGCCACGTTCTCTATCATTTTGTTCGTCGCCGGTGCGAGCACATAGCTCTGCTGACCACCGGCCGAATAGACGACCGCATAGAGCACGGCACTCGTGGAAAGCACCACGCCCCCGGTAAAACCTCCTCCGGGCGAGATGTGCCCGTAGAGCATTATTGCGAGTCCGAACACCGCAATGAACGGCAACAGCAACACGACGCCATATAACACTATGCCCGACATACGCACCGAAAGCATGGAAGCACGGGCCTGCGGCGCGAGGAAAGCGACGATCATGGCCGTCGTAATTATCACCGTCGCTTCGCCGAGCGTATCGAATGCGCGGTAATCGAACAGCACCGCCGAAACCGCGTTGACGGCACCCGTGTCTGCGAGCGAGCGTATGGCATGGTTCACCGGCTCGGCCCGCTCCGCTTCCGAAGGAAGCTCGGAAGCGGCAAACCCGGCGAGCACGACGAGTACGGTTACGATCAGTGCGGCAGTTGTACGTTTCATTGCTCACTCGTCTTATCGAGAGCGATGACGAAGAACGCAGTGATCAGTCCGGCGCCGATCACCGCTTCGGTTACTGCCACGTCGGGTGCGCGGAGAACTACGAATACGGCGGTTACCAGCATGCTGAACACACCCATCGATATAATCGCAGCAAGCACCGAGCGTGCCACTACGACATAAACGGCGACGAGAAGCAGAAATGCGCAGAGGAGTGCAACCGACACGTTGAGCATCATGCATTCGGCTCCGGATTGTCATGACGTTTCGACGGCTCGCCGAGCACCAGACCGCCTTCGACCGCCTGAGCATAGGAATCGTCCTCGAGCGAATCACGATCCACCTTGAGCTGATGAGAAGCGCGTGCAAGAGAGTGCGCGCCGAGTGTAGACGTCCCGAGAAGAAGGAGTGCCGCGATCGCCAGTCGAGCGAAGATCGCCAGGCCGGCCGCTTGCAGCATGGCGGCAACAATAATCGAAAGCACTCCCCCCGTGAGGCACTTCCCCGCGCTATGCAGTCTCGCGTAGACATTATCGAACCGGAACATTCCGATGGTAGTGGCGACGAAAAACGCGGCGCCTGCAAAGAGAAAAAAGCCGGTGGCAACCGTCGTCAGGTCGATCATCGTGCCGACCTCCCGCCGAGATACTTCGCATAGACGATGAGATCCACGAACTGTAAGACCGCGTAGACGAGTGCGACATCGAGCATCGCCGGCTCATCGAGCGACACCGATAACAGTACGATGAGCGCGAAGATCATCGTCGCGATGACTGAAGCGGCCACGATCCGGTCGGCGTGCGTCGGCCCGACAATGACCCGTATAAAGGTAACAAGGGCAGTGAGAATGCTTATGGCGATCGCCGCTTCAAACATGCGCTTCTCCCGAGAGCGCCTCTGCGAGCGGGCGCTGCAGTCGATCGAGTGAGGCGATGAGCTCGCTGTCCGAGGTACCGGAGGAAGCGAGGATATGCACGTAGAAGTAACGCTCATCGCGATCCACGACCAGCGTGCCCGGGGTCACGGTAATCGCCACGGCGAGCAGCACCAGCCCGAGTCGATCGTATATATGCGGCTCATAGCGCAGAATCGCCGAACGCAGCTTCAAACGCGGACGGACGGCGAGTACCGCCATGCGAACGCTCGAGCGAACCATGAAGAGCGATGCGACGAGAAGAAATCGAACCAGTCTGAGCATGCGACCGAACAGGAAGGAGGCGCCGACGATGCGATAGGTGTGACGGAAGAGAAGAACCGGCAGCACAACAACCGGTATCCCGATTACCGCCGTAGTGCCGGTCACCTCCCCGGCGAAGACGAACCAGACGGCGTACAGGACGAGATGAAATACGGCGTATTCCTTCACCGAGGCGTCCGTCCGGATCCGACCGGACCGGAACAGAAGCCGGCGAAGAAGCTCGCGCGCACGACGTTCACGCATATCGTATTGCCCGCCATCTTATCCTTCAGACACACCCCGATCAATGTTTCGCGGGACCGTCCGCGAGTACTCCGGTACGCGCAGCGGCTATGATATGATCCGGGGTGATGGATCGAATTGCATATATAAACGGGGAGTATGTACCGGAGAACCGGGCACGCGTTTCGATTTTCGACCGCGGTTTTCTGTTTGCCGATGCGGCGTATGAGGTAACCGCCGTTATCGGTGGACGGCTTATCGACTTCCCGGCGCACGCACGAAGGCTCTCGTACTCGCTCGGTGAACTGCGCATCGACCCGCCGGCAAGCGAGCCGGATCTCCTCTCGATACACCGTTCACTGGTCGAACACAACGGAGTCGAGGAAGGAAGCGTCTACATGCAAGTATCGCGAGGAGCGGCCGACCGCAGCTTCCTTTACTCGGATATCTCCGACTCAACCGTAATCGCATTCACACAGGAGAAGCGAATCGTCGATCATCCGGCAGTTGCCCGTGGCGCTCACGTGACATTAACCGACGATTTGCGGTGGGGACGCCGCGATATCAAGACGGTACAACTGCTCTACTCTTCGATGGCACGTACGCAGGCCGCCGAAGCCGGTTACGACGACGCGTGGCTGACACAGGACGGAGTCGTTACCGAGGCGACCTCCAGTAACGCGTTTATCGTCACCGAAGGTCGACTCGTGACGCATCCGCTCGACCGGCACATTCTGCCCGGAATCACGCGATCGGTAGTAATCGAACTCGCCGTTAACACCGGGCTTGGAGTCGAGGAGCGCGCGTTCGCGGTCGACGAAGCGCGGCGAGCCGACGAGGCATTCATGACGTCTTCTACAACCGCGGTTCTCCCGGTGGTGAACATCGACGATCTCTCGGTCGGCGACGGCGTTCCCGGGCCGGTAACACGCGAGCTGCGCCGCCGCTATTTCGAGCGTCTGACCGAATGAGGACTATTGCATCGGCATCCTCTGCGGGGAATTGCCGGGGAGTAACTTTCACGAGGCGTGCCGGCCGTCCTGCGATCGCAAATCACGCCTGCGCCGCACCTGCGCCATGCCTGCCTGTATTACCCATGCTATGCCGAAGAGAAGCAACACATCGCCTAGACTGAAGCTCGTCGCCAGGGGTACCGACGGCGGCACGTACAGCCAATCGCCGAGAATGTCCAATCGGGTGCTCTCCCCCATGGCGACCACATTCGAGAGCGTGCCGTCGGGCGAAGCCGAAA
>SLIN01000210.1 GCA_007135605.1 Spirochaetales bacterium
ACGGCCACGCGGACGTCTATGAGAACATCCAACGGACGATCGGCCGACGTTTCTCGTGGTCGGAGCAGCGAGACGGTATTCTCGTCGATGAATCCGGCGAGTGGCGGAGTGACAGGGAGACCGGGGCGCTGCTCGAGCACCGCGGCCGGCTTCGGCTGCTGCACGTGTTCGGAACGCCGTACGAGCGAGGGCTCGGGCACGGCCGGTTACTCCGAGAGACGATTGCCGAACGGAAGGTCGCGGAGTTTTACGGCGATTTTCTCTACGACCTCTTCCTTCAATCGGATGCGCTGCGGTTTTTGCCGCACTCGGTTCGCGCGCGCGTCGGGCGATTTCTCGAGCAATTCTACTACGCGCCGCTTGTGCGGCGTCTTCCTCGCGAGATCACCGAAGAGTTGGAGGGAATCTCCGACGGTTCGGGGTGTGACAGGCGGCAGGCGCTGCGCGCGATTCTTGCGCCCGACATTATGGAGGCGCTCGCCGCGAGCTTTCTCGACTGGGGTCCGTCGCTCGGCAACTACTACCTCGGTGCCTGCAGCGCATTCTATGTGAGCGGAGCGGCGACCAGGCGCGCTACCGCGTTCCTGGCGCGGAATATGGACTTCCCCGGCACGATTGCGTGGGATCCGCTGATTATCTTCAATCACCCCGCCGAGCAGGCCACATTCAAAGGTTCGAGCCGGTGGATGCGCAAACCTGCGTACGCATATGTCACCGCGGCCGGCTTCCCCGGCTACGGGCTGACCGGTTTCTCCGAGCACGGCATCGCGATGACGACCCACGTCTGCGTATCGAAAAACGTCTCGCTGCGCGGCATACCATCACTCATCTACAATCACTATCTCTTCACCCGCTCGAGGTCGCTGGATGATGTGGAAGCGCTCGCGACCGATCGCCGGCCCGGGCGGCACCTGCGCTGCGCCTCGCCGCATACGGCGCTGTTCGCCGACAGCTCGGATGTGCTCGCCCTCGAGGTCGACAGCAAGCGCGCCGTTGCCCGAAGGGCAGGCGACGAGGAGATATACGTGCAGACGAACCACTTTCTCCATCCGAAGATGAAGCAGCAGGAGATCGCCTATCCGCTCGAACGCGAGCATACGATCGGCCGCTACAAGTACATTACCGATGCGCTCCAGGCCAACTACGGGCAGATCGACCTGCAGCGAGCTGTCGACATCATCTCTTCGGGGACGGACTCAGCCGGCAAACGGCGGCCGATCGGCGCGCTGCCGGCTCAGATCAACACGCTGACCAGCGCGGTGGTCGAGCCGGCAACCGGCGATATTCGGGTGGCGGAGGAGCGCCCGCCGGCGGTGTGCTACGGATGGTACCAGGGCTTCAACTTCTATGATGAGATGGCCGGGCTCGGGCGGCGGACGCAGGTGGCGGCGATCGCGGCATCCGGGAGGCCGCTTTTCGCCGGCGGACGTCGCGTCGGGCAGAAGCAGCAGTACGAGCAGAATATGCGGGTGCGGCGCTCTCTCGCGCGCATCGATCTGGCACAGAGCAGACTGAACTTCGGTCGCATCGATCAGGCACTGCGAAGGGTTGCCGAGGCGAAGCAGATATTCCCGTGCGCGGAATACGAGTACGTCGAGGCGCTGTTGCATATGCTGAACGGCGATTTCCGCGCGGCGCTGACCATGATGAACGACTTGCGCGCGAAGCATGACTACAGCCCGATCCAGCAGATGGCGCTCGATCTCTGGCGGGCGCGCTGCTGCGATATGCTCGATCTGCGCGACGACGCCCGACGGCTGTACCGTTCGCTTGTGCGCAACAGCAACGTTCCGCGCTACTTCAAGGACGCCGCCCGACGCGGCCTTCGCAGGAGGTATCGACCTGCCGACCTCCCGAAAACCATCACCCTCGACCGTCTCGGCCCCCTCGAGTTCTGAGGGCGGCGGTGGATCGGAAACTCGTGGACCGCCACACGGTTCATACCCCGATATGGAGGAGAACCCCGGCTACTGTCGGCGGTACACATCCCGGCGATGGCCGACTTTCACCACGAGAAGCACCCCTTCGGTGTCCAATATCTCGTAGAGGATCCGGTAGTCTCCCTGCCGGATTCGATATCGCTCTCGCCCTGAGAGTTTTTCGCAGCCGGCTGGACGAGGGTCGCTGCCGAGGGCGGCAATGCGTTCGAGTATCCGGGCAACGTCCGGTTTCGGAACAGTCCGCAGGTCTTTCGATACCGACCTTTTAAAGCGTAGTCTATAGCTTGCCATGAGCCTTGAGATCGTTCAGGAGCTCCTCGTAGCTCATGGTCGGCTCCGACTCTCGCACCTCGAACGCCTCGAGGTCCGCCTGATCTTCGGCGAGCTGTGCTCTGACCGCGTCATTAACGAGGTCAGAGATGCTCCTCTTTGCGTGCGCGGCCTTCAGGCGGAGCGCCTCATGGAGTTGCGGGTCGAAATAGATGGTCGAACGCTTCGTCCTGTCGCTCATCGATAACCACAATAGCTATAACGGCATCAAAGCGTCAAGACGTCAGGACGTTATAGCGTCCGTTGGAGTGCAATCGCGGTTACACGAGCACCAGCACTCCGAGCACCGCAAGACTTCCGGTAAGGAAAAGAAAGGGCGTATCCCAGGTGTGCGGAGACCACGCCTCGGCGAGGGTTGTGACGAGCGGCACGACGATGAGCGCGGCAACCAGTTGAGCGCCGGTGAAATGCGATGCGAAGAACAGAACGACGCCGATCCCGCTCGCGAAGACGCATGCGCTGCCTTCGATGCTCCTGGTGTACGTTCGCGAGGTACCGAGCGCGGTTACCTGATAGGTGTGGCGCCCGAAGCGCACGCCGACCGGCTCGGCGAGCCCGTCTCCGACCGCATTAATGAGCACCGGAATCATGACCAGGTCTGCTGCTCCCATCGCGTCGAGTATGAGAAGCAGCGGAGCGAGGACGATGTAGCCTGCGACGATCTGGGTGATGAGCCAGACCATCGTATTGGGACGGTCCTCCGGCCGGTCGAAGGAGCGGAAGGCGGTTGCGAAGAAGGGAATACGCCGGCGTACCGGTGCGGTCATGAGGAGTATCGCCAGAAGGAGCGTCGTACTGCTGACAACCGCCGTTGGGAAGGTGCGCTCGTACTCGATCAGCAGGGTGAGCAGCATAGGCATGAAAAAGAGCGCGAAGTGGTTAATCTTGCGCGTGTAGTTCACCCGCACGCGGTGGTGTATAACCAGTTGCGCGCTGAGCCACGAGACGGCGTACAGCGATATAACTTTCAGTAATTCGCCGGTCCAGAACGGGGCGCCGGCGAGCGGTGCGGCGGCATCTGCGATTGTGACGGGCATAACGGGATCCGGGAGTCAATCTACACG
>SLIN01000256.1 GCA_007135605.1 Spirochaetales bacterium
ATACCGTGCAGCTGATACAGGTCGATGTGACCGGTTCGCAGCTTGCGCAGCGACTCGCGGAACTCCTTCTCCGCGCCCTCCGCGTCGCGAACGTTCGTCTTGCACGCGAGGAAGACATCGCTGCGATACGGCTCGAGCGCGGGGCCGAGCATTTCTTCGGCGTTCCCATAGCTCGGCGCCACATCGAAGTAGTTCACACCTCGATCGATCGCCCGTGAGACACGTCGTTGCGCCTCCTCGCTCGTTTCGTCCGTTACGAGAATTCCACCGAAACCGACGATCGAAATCTCTACGTCGTGGGACCCGTACTGTCGTTTCTGCATATCACACTCCTTGTTTTCAAGCGCCGGAAGGCACGCGAGTTGATTTGTTTGCCCGTGATGTGAGCCTACCACACCATCGTGCACTTGCCCACTCGGCAACGGTTCTATATCGTAGTTTCTCTATGTCCCGCTATCGACCCGGTACTTACATTGCGCTGTTCATCGGAGCGCACTTCGCGCATCACCTTCTGACCGCACTCGTCGTGCCGATTCTGCCGTATATCCGCGACGGATTCGGGCTCACCTACGCGCAGTCCGGTCTGGTTGTCTCGGCGTTCACCCTCTCCTACGGGATCGGACAGCTGCCGGCCGGCTGGTTTGCCGACCGCCTCGGCCGCGGTTACCTGATCACGGTCGGAATTGCCGGAGTTGCGCTCGCCGGCGCGATCGCAGGTCTCACGACAACGTACACCGGTCTGATCGTCGCGCTGATCGCGATGGGAATCGCCGGCGGCGGTTACCATCCTTCGGCGGCTCCGCTCATTACCGCCTCGGTGCCGCCGGAGCGTCGCGGCCGCGCCCTCGGCCTGCACCTCGTCGGCGGAAGCGCGAGCCACTTCGTGACGCCGCTGTTAGGCGCCGCTATCGCAAGCCAGTTCGGCTGGCGCGGCTCGTTTCTCGGAATCGCCGGCCCGGTGTTCTTCTTCGGTCTCGCATTCTTTCTGATTCTGCGGAATCGGGGCGAGCAGCGCTACTCCGCCGAGCCGGCGGTGGCGGCGGCCACCACGGGAGCATCGGCGGATGCGTCGATAGAGCCGGGGTCCGGAATGGCCGATACCGGTTTCGACAGCGGCACCGCGGCGAGTCTCGCCGGCGGCGCGAAGGGGGACGATCGCTCCGGTGCCCGCCCGCAGGACGGATCCGGGGAGCACCCGGGCCGGGAGACAGAATCGTCCGGTGCCCGGCCGCAGGACGGATCCGGGCAGCACACGGGCCGGGAGACAGAACCGTCCGGCGCCCGCCCGGCCGCCGCACCGAACCGGCGGCGGACCATCATCCGAATCAGCATCTTCCTCGTAATGACCTCGGCGGTCGGGGCGGCGATCGCTTCGATGACCGCGTTTGTTCCACTCTACATGGTAGACGGCTTCGGGCTCTCCGAGGAGCTCGGTGCGGCGACGCTTTCGCTCTTCTTCGTCACCGGCGTGGTCGCCGCGCCGATCGGCGGCGCACTCTCCGACCGATTCGGTCCGGTTCCGATCCTTATTCTGCTCTCGGTGGCAGCCGGACCGCTCATGATGCTCGGCGCGGCGCTTCCCAGCGCGATCCTGTTCGCAGGCATCCTTCTCGCGCTGGGCATCGCCACGTTCTTTCGAATGCCGGTCTCCGAGGCTTACCTCTCCGAGGATGTGCCGGAGCGCATGCGCTCGACGGTGCTCGGGGTGTACTTCTTTGCGGGCATGGAAGCCAACGGCGTGATTACCCCGATTCTCGGACACCTGATCGACACGCAGGGCTTCGAGGCCGCCTTCGGCCTCTTCGGCCTCGTGCTCACGGTGGTGGCGGTCACTTCGGCGGCGGCGCTGTACGTAATGCACCTCCGGGCCGGCCTGCCGGCCCGAGGGTGATTACAATGATGATGCGCCCCGGCGGGTCGTACCCGGGCGTAACAGCTCACACTACTTCAGAACATCCCCGGCGACGTCGGACTTCCTCTTCAGAAGCGACGGCAACAGCGAAAGGCCGACGAGCAGCACCGCGGCAATCGCGAAGTAGGTCATGATCGTTCCGATGTCGGCGCCGGAGACCGCCGCGCCGGCGATGCATCACCCATACATCCGTCGATAAGCTCCTGCATTGCCTGTTTCGTTGCTTCCGTCATTTAGGATATATCCTTATCGATATTAGAATATCTATTAGATTGTATAACATATCCCCGATTCGCAGAGTAATCAACTCGAAATCGCCCCACCCTCGTGCATTAATTGCGAAATTTCGGACCCGGCTCGTGCATAACTGCCGATCTGTTGTGAATGTGGTGGGGGTGTGGAGTGCGACTTTGAACTCAACCGCTATGCGCACCCACCGCTTTCGCGCTGTAGCGGCCGCGAGCAACGCAATGCTATCATTTCGGTTCCCCGAGAAATGAGCACTAAGGAATGGAGCTATGAGCAAACTCGATCCGACAACGATGAAAGACTGGGAAATCGCACACGCTGCCGCCGCGGAGATGAAGCCGTCGAGCCGGCTCGCCGAGGAGCTCGGGATCAACGGGAGCGAGCTTCTGCCCTACGGTCACTATGTGGCGAAAGTCGACTACCTGAGCGTACTCGACCGGCTGGCGAACCGGCCCGACGGGAAGTACATTGATGTGACCGCGATCACTCCCACTCCGCTCGGTGAAGGCAAAACCACGACGACCATGGGACTCGTCGACGGCCTCGGGAAGCTCGGCAAAACGGTCACAGGCGCGATACGCCAGGCCTCGAGCGGGCCTACGTTCAACATTAAGGGCAGCGCCGCGGGCGGGGGGCTCGCGCAGTGCATCCCCCTGACCGATTTCAGCCTCGGGCTTACCGGCGATTTCGACGCGATCACGAATGCACACAACCTCGCGATGGTGGCGATGACCTCGCGCCTGCAACACGAGTTCAACTACTCCGACGCATTTCTCGAGAAGCGCGGTCTCAGGCGCCTCGACATCGACCCGCGCAATCCCGCTACCGGCTGGGTTATCGACTTCTCCGCGCAGGCGCTGCGCGAGATCATAATCGGAATGGGCGGGAAGATGGACGGCTTTCTCATGAAAAGCGGGTTCCAGATCACCGTCTCCTCGGAGGTTATGGCGATTCTCGCGGTCGCGAACGATATCGCCGACATGCGCGAGCGCATGGGGCGTATGGTCGTCGCCTACGACAGGAAAGGTCGGCCGATCACCGCCGACGATCTCGAAGTCGCCGGCGCAATGACAGCGCTCATGTACCGGGCGATCAATCCCAACCTCATGCAGACGATCGAGGGCAATCCGGTATTCGTGCACGCCGGACCGTTTGCGAATATCGCCATCGG
>SLIN01000203.1 GCA_007135605.1 Spirochaetales bacterium
AGTACGGCGAGAACCTGCCGGTCTACCGCGAGCCGGTCGACGGGACACACTACATGCCGAATCTGGTTATCGGCCGGCCGCACCCGGTGCTGCGCCCGAAGCCGCCGCAGGAGTACGGTATCGACGCTGCCGACACCGGGTCGGAGACGCTGCAGGTCAGGAATATCATGCTGCCGTGGAGCGAGGTGCGCGAGACGAAGCATCCGCTCTCCGAGGAAGACGACGGGTATCGCTTCGTCTTCCACACGCCGAAGTACCGTCACGGCGCACACACCACCTCGGTGGACGTAGAGTGGATCTCTCTGATATTCGGGCCGTTCACCGATCCGCACCGGCGTGATAAGCGAATGCCGTGGCTCGGCGAAGGCTATGCCGATATGAACCCGGTCGATGCGCGGGAGTTGGGGATTTCCGACGGTGACTACATCTGGATCGATGCGAATCCCGGCGATCGGCCGTACCGCGGCTACTCCGGCGACCGCGACAGCGACGATGCGAAGGTCTCGCGCATGATGGCGCGTGCCCGGTACTACAGCGGCACTCCGCGCGGGGTGGTGCGGATGTGGTTCAATATGTTCCAGGCAAGCCACGGCTCGGTAGAGGGACATGAAACGCGGGAAGACGGGCTCGCGAGAAATCCGCGAACCGGCTATAAGGCGATGTTCCGCTACGGCGGGCACCAGTCGGCCACGCGCGCCTGGCTTCGCCCGACGCTGCTTACCGACTCGCTCGTTCGCAAGGACGCATTCGGCCAGACCCTCGGTCACGGCTTCGCCGCGGACATACACTGCGCCAACGGCGCACCGAAGGAGTCGTTCGTGCGCATCCGGAAAGCCGAGCCGGGTGGAATCGGCGGCGAGGGCGTATGGCGCTGGGTCGAGGCGGGAGTCCGCCCCGGATCCGAGTCGGACGATTTCAAGCGATACCTGCGGGGCGAATACACAACCTTTTCCTGAAGGAGCGCGATGAATGCCCACGGTCTATAACTGGCAGATCGGTCGGGAGATGTGGTACCCGTTCGAGTACGAGGCACCGCAACGACAGTTCTCGGCGGTCTTCGACCTCAATCGCTGTATCGGGTGTCAGACCTGTACCCTGTCCTGCAAATCGACGTGGACGACCGAACGCGGCCAGGAACATATGTTCTGGAACAACGTCGAGACCAAGCCGTACGGGGGGCACCCGGTCAACTATGAGGCGCGTACGCTGAGACTGCTCGGCGACCAGCCGTGGGAAGACGGAGTCTACCGGGGAAAGACGGTGTTCGAGGCGGCGCCGGCCGGGCGAGCGGCGATCGGTTATCTCCCCGAAGATGTCGACTGGGCCTCATACAACCTCGGCGAAGACGAAGTCTCCGGCCTGGTCGAGGAGGGCGACTTCTACGAGCTGCCGCACGAGGTGTGGCAGTTCTACATGCCGCGCATCTGCAATCACTGCACGCTGCCGGCGTGCCTGGCCTCGTGCCCGATCAAGGCGATCTACAAGCGAAGCGAGGACGGCATCGTGCTCGTCGACCAGGACCGCTGCCGCGCTTATCGCGATTGCGAACGAGCCTGCCCCTATAAGAAGGTGCTCTACAATCCGGTCAGCAAGGTGGCGAACAAGTGCATCGGCTGCTATCCGAAGGTCGAGGCCGGCGAGCAGCCGATGTGCACGATTACGTGTATCGGGCATATCCGGATGAACGGCTGGATTCACGAGCCGGAGGAATCGGATCCGGAGAACCTCGTCGACTATCTGGTGCACGAGCGCAAGGTGGCGCTGCCGCACTACCCGCAGTTCGGTCTGAAGATGAACATCTACTATATTCCTCCGATTCACGTTCCGGTGAAGTACCTCGGGCAGATGTTCGGGCCGAACGTCCGGGAGGCGATCGAGACCTACCGGAAAATCCCGTGGGACCAGGAGCTCCTCGGCGCGCTGCTGCTGTTCGGCTCCACGAAGAGATGGATTCACCGCTTCCGCGTGAAAGCCGGATACGCCTACGGCTACGACGAGAAGGGATCGGAGATCGTGCGCGTTCCGCTGAAAGAGCCGAGCTACATCCGCCCGCTCTTCGATCAGGTTCATCAGACGTTCAGGCAGAATACGACATGACGGATCCCACCGAGCCATACGCCGAAGATGTCGAGCTCATGGGGCGGGCGCAGCTCTTTCACGCGCTCGCGCGTGCATTCCAGTACCCGGTTGCCGGTCTCACCGACGACGTTCTCGACGAGGAGTTTCTCGCCGCGTTGTCGGAGTCGGTAACCTGTCATCCCGCCGCGGGGTCACTCGCGCCGCTGTTCGAAGCGGTAGAGGAGGCGTTTTCGAGCCGTAACGGTTCGGCGCGAGGCAACAGAGGCGGCGCGGAGGTCGCCGGTGGGGGCGAGAGTGCCGGGCCGACTATCTCGGAGGAGTACACCTACCTCTTCCTGCGCCGCACGAAGGTGCCGCTTACCGAGGCGAGCTACGGACTCGAGCTGACATTCGGCCGCCCGCGAGACATGGCCGATCTCGCCTCGTTGCAGGAGACGTTCGGCGTGAGGGTCGCCCCCGGGACGTGCATGAGCGCCGATCACCTCGGGGTGCAACTGGAGTTCCTGGCGGTGCTTCTGGCCAAAGAGGCGTACGCGCGCGCGTACGGCTGGGAGGACGAGGCGGAAACGTGTCGCGCCGCGCGCGCGCACTACCTGACCGAGCACCTTACCGGCTGGCTTCCGATTCTTTCGGTGCGAGTGGAGCGCTCGGCGAGACTCCGGTTCTTTCCGGCGGTGGTGGCGCTCGCTGAAGGCGCGGTGCGTTGGGAGCATTCGGAGTGCGGCGCCGGCGAGGTGCGGCAGTATTACGACCGGTCGAAGCTGAAGGGCGGCGACGATGCGGACGCGCCGGCGAAGGCCGGGGAGAGCGCGGATGCCCCCTCGAAGGCCGGCGGCGCGGGAGAATCGGCGGGGGCCGGAGAAGATCCGGGCGACTGGCCGGACACCGGTTCGGTGTTCCCGTGCGGGTCGTGCATATCGCCACAGCTTCCGAAATAGGCGGCGATCGGGTAGTCCGCAATCGGGGCGGCACCGGCACGCTCCGCTCCGTTACGCGTTCGCCCCGGACGCTCCGGCCTCACCCCGCGCCGTTTACCCATACCGAGGTGCCGTCATCGTAGAACTCGTGTTTCCAGACCGGCAGCCGCCGCTTGATCTCTTCGATCACGTATCGGCAGCCGTCGAACGTCGCCGCTCGATGGGCGGCACCGACGTGGACCCAGACCGCGAGATCTCCTACCTGTAAGTCGCCGGTGCGGTGTATTGCGTGCGCGAACTGCAGCCCGAACTG
>SLIN01000119.1 GCA_007135605.1 Spirochaetales bacterium
CTGCGCTCGCCTCCTCGTCGGTGGTGCCGAAGACCTCGTCGTCGATGCGGATGGTGGTTCCCGCCGGGATACGCGTGGAGCTCCGGATAGTGAGCGGCTGATAGAGCAGCTCCACCTCGTGCCGGCCGCCGAACAGCGCCTCGCCGGTCAATCGCGAGTACGGATAGAGAAGCTCCTGCCCACCCTGAGTTCGGTAGTCGAATCGATCGCCGTCCTCGCCGAACTGGATTTCGTGGTGAAGGATTGATATGATGCCGAGCTCGGCGCGAGCGTTAAGCTCGAATCGAGCGTTGACCTCGGCACCAGCATTGAGCTCGACCGGCGCCTGTTCGGCAGCGAGGCTCGTGGGGACGGCAAGCGTGCCGGCGAGCAGTACGACGGCAAGCATACCGACGATTGAGCGGGTTCGGCGCCCGGCTCGGGCACCGCGCGGCGTGAGTAGATACTTCATTACATCACTCCTCTGTGAATAGTTAAGAGAATATCGTATCAGACCGCGCTTCGAGGCAACAGAGAAGCTCGGTCCTGAAGCCGGCGGGAGTCGTCGCTTACAGCCGTGTTACGTCTATCCTTCGGCAAGCATTGCTCGAATCCGGCCCGGGTCAAGGAGCTGAATTTCGCCGCGCTCTTCGAGAAATGGTTCGATATCGCTGCGGAGCGCGTTCGCGTCGAGCGTGTCGAGTTGTCGGGTTAGCTCCCGGCGCCACTCTGCGGGAGTCGCTTCGCTGTTGCTCTGCTTGAGGGCATTCGATAGGAGGGTCAGGTTCGGTTCAATTCGCGGCCGTCGTGACAGATACCACACGAGATCGTACCAGTCCCGGCCTTTCGCGTACTTACGGGTGAGGATCGCATTGAGCTTCCCGGCCATGAGCGATGGGAGGTCATGGTGCCGCAGAGTGAACATTGCGTGGCGTTGTACGATCGTCGTTTCCGTCCCTGCACCGGCAGGCGCATTCGTGTCGATCTCGACTCTCACCGAAAGCTTCTTCCGTGGATTGCCGGCAGTTCCCACCTCGTAGAGAAGACGCTCAACACGAACCCAGATCACCTGAACGGGGACCTTCGACCGTAGCGATGTCGTAACATGGTATCCCTGGCGAGTCAGATCACGGTCGATTCTCGTAGCCAGCGGAGAGATCTCCGGGCGATCTTCCGACTCGACGGAGAAATCGAGGTCCTCCGAAAACCGACGGACACCGTGCACAAAACGCAATGCCGTTCCACCGACGAACGAGAGCCACTGAAAGGCGCCGGCACTGTGCAATGACCGGAGGATCGTCACCTGAATGTACTCGCGGATTACGTTGACCCGTCGCGCGGGATCGTTCTCGGCGCCGGCGATCTGCAGGAGATGCTCCTTCACAGCGCTTCCCCCTCTGCCAGTTGCGCGACACGGCGCACGGCGCGTTCGACTTTGCTCGACTCGAAGGCGACGGCGGTGCGTTCGAGCTCGTCGGGCTCGGGCAGCGTTTCGGGATCCAGGCGCAGCTCGCGGATGCGCTCAGCCGTCCACGGCCCCGGCGTCAGGTAGAGGTAGTCGCAGAGGGCCTTGCCCGGCGGGGCGACAAAAACATCGACCTGCGAGATTCGTTCGCTCCGGTAGCCATGGAAGAGCGCAGGGCGCACGGTGCGATAGACGAACTCGCCGAACGCATTGGAGAAGCGCGCGGTTTCGCGTGGAGTTACCGATGTGAGGAGAGGTGCGTATTCGGGAATTAGGCCGTGCCACGACATGGCCCATTCGAGGCTGAGATACGATGGTTCGTACAGGATGTTCGCGAGTGCGGGCGCGTGAACCGGCGCGGACCGGTATTGTTCGCAGAGAGCATAGAGACCGCGGCGAAGCTGAAGAACCGCCCCGGCGCGTTTCCAGCGGGAGAGTTGCACTGGGAGCGTGCGCTGCTCGTGCGGGAACACGGTTTTCAGTGTCTGCAGATCGAACCACGGCAGAGTTCGCACCGCGGCGTGGAAGGCGTTCCACCTCATTTGGAAAATATAACGTTTTTGTTAACTATTGACAACGTGTGGGCGGTCGCGTGCACCGAAGATATGGTTGGTGCACTCGCCGTCGTCCGGCGCGGCGTCGGGGGGCTACGGATAGTCCGCTCGTTCGATGCTGTGAGCGCGAGGATCCTGCCTCCTGCTTTACCGCCGATCGCTGCACGAGGAGGCGCGGGCGTAACTGCGCGTCGATCGTTTCACCGGACGGTGAGGTCGCCGGCATGTACCGCAAGGTTCATCCGTTCAGTTACGGCAAGGAGATCGACTACTACACCGGCGGCGATGAACTGGTCATTCGCGAGACCGCGGGGCTGAGCATCTGCCCGCAGATCTGCTACGATCCGCATCTCTCCTATCTCGGCGGGTCGGTGATTATTTCGCCCGAGGGTGATGTTCTCGCCGAGGCCGGTGCGGACGAGGAGGTGGTGCTCCAGGCCGAGCTCGACGCCGAGCGCTTGCGCGCGTGGCGCACGGAGTTTCCCGCCCTCGAGGACATACACGCCGGGTTTCTCGGCGGGGTCACGGTAAGCTGAAGCAGCGGATCAAACAGCGAGCCTTCCGCTGGATAACCGTCGCAAAATTCGCCGTGTTCTTCTGCATGCCGACGGGGTCATCGTCCACATCGTCCCCTACGCAACCGACATGGGCACAAGCAGAGCGGTCGCCGCCGGTGTGGTCTCGACCATCGGTGCTGTGGGAGCCGCGGGCAGACTCGTAACCGGCGCTCTTTTCGACCGGCTCGGCGCCCCGATCGCCGCTCATCGAACGGAGCACGCCCGCACTTTTGCACCGCCCGGAAACGCGCTACAATCACGTCATGCAGCGGCAGTCGGAGCTGAGTGCCGAGGATCATCGGAAGATTCGCGAAATCGCCGACGCTACTAATCGGCGCAACCGCCTCGCGCGAGAGAAACGCACAGCCGAGATCGCCACGAGACGAGAGGCTGCGTGGGCCGAGGTGCACAGGCTCCTGCATCGGTTCCACGAAATTGATTCCGGCGTCGATCGACTCATCGTTTTCGGCTCGCTCGCACGCGACGACATGAAGCGGCCGGATTTCGATATTGATATTGCGGTGCGCTCCGAGCGGTATCTCGAGCTGCTCGGGCCGGCGCTCGAATCCCGGTTCAAAGTCGACCTCGTCGACCTGCTTGGTGCATCCTCTTACATCACCGCCGCAATTTCGCGTGAAGGTATTGAGATCCACCATGGCGAGTAAGGCTGAGATCCTGCGGCTCTGTGCTGAGCTCGATTCGGATATCGAACTACTCAAGTCGCGGGTGGCGCGTGTAGTTGCCGGCGAGGA
>SLIN01000149.1 GCA_007135605.1 Spirochaetales bacterium
GCATCCTCAAATACGAGCGCATTGTCCTGATCGGTGACGAGTGTCTGCTCCTGGCGCGCCTCGCTGCCGAGTGCGACAAACGCGAAGCGTCCCGGCGCCGGACCGATTTCCTCCAGCGTAAGGGCGATTACGCGGCGTGCGATTGCGTCGGCGGCTGCGCTCGTTACATGGCAGATGTTGCGCGGCAGCGCACCGGACTCGACCAGAGAACCGACCAGTCCGGGCAAACGCTTGTGACAATCGGAGAGCTCCTCGACGGCGCGCGCCCGGTGTATCTGGTGTGTCAGTACGGCCGGCGAATAGCGATCGGGTTGAAGTGCGCGGCTGCTTCGGATCGTACCGACCAGCGTATCGGAGCTATCGACGACGGCAAGGTGTTCGATATTCCGCTCCCGTTCCAGCAGAAACGCCTCGAACAGCGGTGCATTCTCGTGGATAGTCACAACCGGAGCGCTCATAATGCGAGAAACCGGAGCCTCACGGTCCAGGCCGGTCGCCACAACACGCTCGCGGATATCGTGATCGGTTACGATGCCTATCAGCGTTCCGTCATCAGAGGTGATGGTCACTGCGTCAACATCGTTGCGATTCATTATTCGCACGACATGCGCGATCGTTGCCCCAAGCGAACAGGAGACCGGCGACCGCATCGATTCACGCACCGGATCGGTGAGGAACAGAAGCGATGTTTGCAGCTGCGAAACGAGGCGATCGCGTTCGGCCTCGTTCTGCATTGCCCTGTGACGCGAGATATCCTGAACGCTGAGAATGGTCCCGACGCGACCGGAAAAACGAACTGTGGTAGACGAGAGAAGCACCGGAATGTCCCGCCCTTCCTTGTGGCGAAGCCATGCCTCGAACGGTTCCGAGGTTTCGTCCGCATTAACGAGCCGCTGTAGACTCCCGTCGCCGGTTCTGTCGGAGGCCAACAGGTCGTTGAGATGCAGGAACGACAGCTCGCCGGCTGTGTAACCGAGCAGATCGAGGAGCGCGCGATTGGCGTACGTACATCGTCCGTCGACAACCAGCAGAGTGCCGCTCGTCGATGACTCGACGAGCGCTCGATAGCGTTCGTGGGAACGGCGCAGATCGCGTTCGGCCTCGCTGCGGCGACGTTCCACCTTCAACGATTGGTACGCCACGCTGAACAGCAGAACTGCGGCAAGAAGCGTAACGACGAACGAGGCATCGACCATTCGGCCGGTGATCGTGCCGATTTCCTCCTGTACATCGTCCACGTAGAGTCCGGTACCGATAATCCAGTCCCACGGAGAGAAGCGGCGGACGTACGATTCTTTCGGCTCGAGACGTTCGGGATCGTCCAGCCACTGCCACACATACGTGACAAAGCCGGACGACTCGTTCTCGACCGCGCGGACGAACTCGACGAACGGTCGCACACCGTCGCGATCGGTGAAGTCGCTGAGATCTCGCCCTTCGAGATCTTCACGATACGGATGCATTATCATGCGAGGGTGCATATCGGTGATCCAGAAGTAGTCTTTCGCTGCCGGTCCGTAGCGCAACCGCCTGACCCGATCGATCGCCGCCTGCTGCGCCTGATCGAGCGTGAGATTCCCCTCTCTCACCTCGCGCTCGTAGTCGGCGACGATGCTCCACGCCGAGTTCGTGAGCTCGCGTATCATCTCGCGCTTCCGCTCGAGCAGCCTCTGTTCCATCGTCGGTATGAGTACGGCAAAGAGCAGCCCGATAAATGCACCGATCACCAGCAGCGACGGGAGTGCGATGCGAAGTGAAAGCCATCGCCAGTCAATCCGTCCTCCGTTATGTTGCAGCGGTTCGCTCGCGGCCCGCGCTCCCGGTTCGTCGGATTCGCCGTTCAGCGCGTGTTCGCTGAGCGCGGCACGAAATTGCGTCCAGCGCTCCAGCGGCATCCGGACTCCCGGTGATTGCGATCCGGTCTCCGTTCTCCCGTGAAAATCGCTGCCCGCGGACGTGAGTATTCCGAGGCGATCGGCGAGCGAGACGAGTTTCTTCTGTTGATGTGCTGTGTACGGCTTGTAGTACGCCTCGATTCCATCGAGGCCTGCGGCTACCAGCTCGGTTACGGTCTCCTCCAGACCGGACCATGTCCAGCCGTTGTGGAGGGGATGGGCGAGGAACACGATTCCGCCGGCCTCATGTACCGCATCGATCGCCTGTTCAGCGTCGACCGTTGTGCCGAGCGCCAGTTGGAACGATGCCCGTTCCGGGTCGAATCCGTATGCGAGCAGATGGATCTCAGCGCCGTTGAAGCGAGCGTGCAACTCCGCGCCCATCACCTGGATTATTCCGTGTCGCGCAGCACGGCTGCGGAATGACGACTGGCCGGTGACGGTACAGTGGTCGGTAAGGGCCGCGAAATGGACGCCGGTTTCCGCCAGTTTGTCGGCGAGTACCTCCGGTGTGTAGTAGCCGTCGCTTGCGTCGGAGTGACAGTGCAGGTCGACCGGGACCGATTCGTTGTTACTCACCATCTGTTACGCACCACGGTTCGATATTATCACCGCCAACGGCGCGCAGATAGAGAGGGCGAGCGGTACCGCTCCCCGAAAAAAAGGATCTCCGTCTGGAGATCCTTTACCGGCGACAAACGCCGAATTGTGCCTGCGCGATATGTCGACCGCCGGGTCACGGCGGCGACATGTCGCGCCGCGTACGCCCTCGCTCTTCGCGCCGGCTACGTTATTTCCGCGGTGCGGAACTAGAAGCGACCGCCGCGATTCTCGCGAGGCTTCGCCTCGTTGACTTTCAGCTGACGTCCGTCCAAGTCATAACCGTTCAGTGCACTCTCGGCGCTGCGGGCTTCCTCTTGGCTTGCCATCTCGACGAAACCGAAGCCCCGGGAACGACCGGTGTCCCGGTCGGAGATAACGTTGCAGGATACGACTTCGCCGTGCCCGGCAAAGAGCTCTCGGAGGTCGTGCTCCTGAGTCTGGTAACTAAGATTGCCAACATAGAGTTTGGTGGCCATATGAAATACTCCTTCTGCGGGTGCGATGCCCGAAAAGCGTTCGCACTGCAGATAAATTCTCAGCCCGCTCGTCGGCGGACATGGTCAACGGGAAGAAAGAGGTTCGCCAATATCAGTGGAAATCCAAGGCAGGCAAGTCATCTAATCCGCGTAACGCCATGCAGTATCGCACGGTGCGGGCAAAGTGTAAAGACCCGATTTAAGTAAGTATTTCAGCGCCTTTCGTGAGCGAGCGCTTGACGATTGAGCATTCGGCTGGGAAGCTTGAGAAGAAAGAAAGATGAGATTTCCAATGGCACACCGCCTATCGGGTGCGGCC
>SLIN01000147.1 GCA_007135605.1 Spirochaetales bacterium
ATGCGACCGAGCGGCTGCTCGACTACGCGGAGACGATCGACTCGTCGGGTAGCGCGAGCTCGAAGGACATGAGCTGGCGCGAGAATCCGGTGGAGAAGCGGCTCGAACACGCCCTCGTCAAGGGGATCACCCAGTTCGTCGAGGAGGATGTCGAGGAGGCGCGACAGAAGGTGAACGCCTCGCTCGAGGTCATCGAAGGTCCGCTGATGGACGGCATGAATGTCGTCGGCGACCTGTTCGGAAGCGGGAAGATGTTCCTGCCGCAGGTGGTGAAGAGCGCCCGTGTCATGAAAATGGCCGTTGCGTACCTCCTGCCGTTCCTCGAGGAAGAACAGAGAAAGAGCGGAAAGGCGGCCGAGAAGAAAGGTAAGGTCATAATGGCCACCGTCAAGGGCGATGTGCACGACATCGGAAAGAACATCGTCGGCGTCGTGTTGCAGTGTAACAACTACGACGTTGTCGACCTCGATGTCATGGTGCCGTGCCCCGACATTCTCGCCGCCGCGCGCGAGCACGAGGCCGATATCATTGGACTCTCCGGGCTTATTACTCCGAGTCTCGACGAGATGGTTCATGTCGCTACGGAGATGGAGCGCGAAGGCTTTACGCTGCCACTTCTCATCGGAGGTGCGACGACGAACAAGATTCACACCGCGGTCAAGATCGCGCCGCAGTACTCCGGGCCGGTCGTGCACGTGAAGGATGCGAGTGTCGCCGTCGGTGTCGTCGGAAATCTGCTGAACAAGAAGACGCGGGACGATTTCATTCGCCAGGTAAACGAGGACCACGAAGCGGTTCGACAGAAACGGGCCTCTAAGGACGACTCGAAGGAGTATCTGCCGATCGAGGAAGTGCGCGCGAACCGTTTCGACCCGGGGTGGGGCGACGGTAGCGACTACAAACCCAAGAAACCGACTTTTCTCGGCACGAAGACGTTCCACAACTACGATCTCGCCGAGATCGCCCGCTACATCGACTGGGCGTACTTCTTCGTCGCGTGGGACATGAAAGGCAAGTTTCCCGACATTCTCGAAGATCCCGTGCAGGGAGAAGCGGCGCGAAAACTCTATGAAGACGCGCAGGAGATGCTGCAGGACTTCATCGAGAACAAGCGCATCGAAGCCCGAGCTATGGTCGGATTCTGGCCGGCGAACTCCAACGAGCGTGACGAGATCGAGTTCTACGCAGATGACACACGTAAAGAGGTTATCGCGAAGCTCCCGCAGCTTCGGCAGCAGAAGCGGAAGACCGAAACGCCGTACTACCTTTCGAACGCCGACTACATCGCGCCGAAGGAGTCGGGGGTTGCCGACTACATCGGTGCCGTCGTCGACACGGCCGGCATCGGCCTCGAGAAGATCGTCGAAGAGCACAAGAAGAACAACGACGATTACCAGGAAATCCTCGCGAAGGTGCTCGCCGACCGGCTCGCCGAGGCGTTCGCCGAGCTGCTGCACGAGAAGGTCCGCAAGGAGGTTTGGGGCTATGCGCCCGACGAGGATCTCGACCTCGAAGGGTTGCTCCGGATCAAGTACCAGGGCATTCGCCCGGCGCCGGGATATCCATCATCACCCGACCACACCGAAAAACGGCTGATGTGGGAGCTCATGAACCCGGAGAAGGAGATCGGCGTGACGCTCACCGAGAGCTGCATGATGATGCCTCCGGCCTCGGTCTCCGCGTTCTGCTACGCGCACCCGGAAAGCAAGTACTTCTCGGTCGGGAAGGTCGCGAAGGACCAGGTCACCGACTATGCCGAGCGCAAGGGAATCGACATGGCGGAAGCGGAGCGCTGGCTGCGAAGCGTGCTGGCGTACTGACGCCGGCGCGCTGCCGGCTGTGAACAACAGCGCCTATACCATCAGAGTGCGTACACCACCACAGCTCCTGCATCGCCGGTGATATTCTTGAGCTCCTGCGTTAGGCTGTTAGCATGTGCCCTTGCACGGAGCCGCGGCACGCGCGATACTGGTGCAAACGTATTCCTGAAATATGGAGGTGCTTCAGATGTTAAGAGAGGGGACGAGGCAGCTGTTTTGCTACATCACGCTCATCATAGCATTAGCGGTGAACGCGATGGCCACATTACTGCCGCTCGGCGGTGTCGACACCGGAGAGCTGGCACGCAGTTTCGATGTGTTATTCCTGCCGGCCGGCTATGTGTTCTCGATCTGGGGGCTCATATATATCGCCGTGCTCGGGTTCACGATCTTCCAGGGACTCGGCCGTCACAAGTACGACCGCGAGCTCGACAAAATCGGTACCGCCTTTTGCTGGACGAACATTGCGAACGCGCTCTGGCTGGTTTTCTTCCACTATGAGCTCATTGTACTCTCGCTCGTGCCGATGCTCGCGCTGCTCGGGCTGCTGATCTACATTACCGTTCGACTGAATGTCGGTGCGGAGCGAGCGCCGATTCCCAGACTGTGGTTTGTGCATATACCGTTCGGCATCTATCTCGGTTGGATCAGCGTAGCGACGATTGCAAACGTCACCCAGGTGCTCTCGCTTGCAGGACTTTCGGGCGTACTCTTCGGCGATGTCGGTTGGACGATCGTGACCTTTGTCGCAGTTCTGGCGCTCAGTTTGTTCATGAGCTTCCGACTATCGAACATTCCACACGCCGCGGTCGTCGTTTGGGCGCTTATCGGTATAGCGGTGGAACAGAGCGAGGTCGAGGTAGTCGCGATCGCGGCGATTGTAACCGCAGTCCTCGTTGTTCTCGGGTTGGTCGCAGCACTCGTCCTGAAGCGGGAGTACCCCGACGTAGTCGTTTAGGAGGTGGCCGGCATCCGTGCCTGCACCGCGGCCGGCGTCACCATGCGGTGCGTCGGCCCGGCCCAATCAGCGTCCGTACAGCTCGTCCGTGCGCGCGGCCATAATGAAGTCGTTGCGGTGAAGTCCGCCGACCGCGTGAGTCCACCAGTCGACGGTGACCCTGCCCCACTCGGTGACGATACGCGGGTGATGGTCGACCGCCTCGGCGGCCTCCGCTACTCTCGAGGTGAACTTCGCCGCTCCGGCGAAATCGGCGAACCGGAATCGTTTTCGGAGCCGTAGCGTGCCCTTTCGTTCCTCGAGGCTCCACCCGTCGAGAGAATCGAGCATGGCCTCGGCTTCCGCCCATGACAGCGCCGGTTCACTCCCGTCGCACGGTTTGCAGTGCTCGCGTGCAATATCACTCATAGCTACGAATCTATATAATTCCGTATGCGCACGATCGTCAAAGCATTCTCCGAAAGTGCACG
>SLIN01000153.1 GCA_007135605.1 Spirochaetales bacterium
GCCTGCCGGTCATTGTGACGGATGTCGGAGGCACGGCGGAGCTTGTGGAGGGCAACGGGGTTGTGGTGCCGGTGGATGATGAAGGTGCGTTGCGGGGAGCGGTTGTTGCCTTGCGGGATGAGCCGGGGAAGCGGGGTGAGATGGGGGAGCGGTCGCGGGAGATAGCGCTGGAGTACTCGTGGGAGAGGGTGGCCGAGGAGTATTTGAGGTTGTATCGGGCGGTGGCGAAGTAGGGAGATCACCTGTGACTTCTTGTGAGGGCATTTTCCCGGCTTTTTGCGTCCGGGCGGCAATCGCGAGGTCATGTTCGCTGGTAATGGGGGGTGGAGGCGAATGTGGCCGAGAAAGAATCGGATGAAGGTGAGGGAGTGGGTGAGGAGGTACGACATCGACGTGGTTCTGTAATCCTCAATGGGGTGGACACCGCTTGCTACATTGTCGTGCTGAAGACAAAATGGACTATTTTCGAATTCCGTCGAATGCTGCCCAGCTCGCTGAGCAGCTCGGTTCTCGAGACAAATACTGGTTTGCGGATCAGGAGAGTGGGCGGAGGAAACTTTTCAAAATCGGAAGACCGCATACTGGCGAGCATTGGAGCGAGGTAGTTGTTGCTCGAATATGTCGGAAGCTGGAGATTCCGCACGCAGAGTACCAACTGGCCACAGATGGACACCATGTGGGCGTAGTTACTTCGTCAATCGTTGAGCAGCATTCCGCGACGCGACTCATACATGGCAACGAAGTTCTCGCGCGTGCGCTGGACTCATATCCGGCGGACGAGCCACATCCCGATCCCCGCTACAATCTGGAGGATGTATTCACTTCGCTGAGTCGGTACCGGGCGGTTGACGGTAGGCTTGCTGTCGAAACCTTTGGGGACTATCTTCTCCTTGATGCTCTGGTCGCAAATCAGGATCGGCATCATGAGAATTGGGGTTTACTCGAATTGCCGGACGGATCCCGAGTCCTGTCGCCTACGTTTGACCACGCGGCGTCGTTAGCGTGCCGACTGAGTGACGAAGAGCGGGAAGCACGTTTGAATACGAATGACACTGGCTACCATATCAAGCACTTTGTTCAACGTGCGAGGACGTGGTTGTACGAAACGGATGAAAGCCAAACGCGCTTGACAACACTTGGCGCTGCACAGGCTTGGTCTGCCAGGGTAAAGAACTGGAGACATAGATCACCGGTCATAGATAAACTGGTAGAAGCATCTGCGGAGACTTGGAACGAAGTGTTTTCCGACCTCCCAGAATCTGAGATCAGTGACGTAGGTGTAAGGTTTTCCGTAACTCTGTTGAATCTTAATCGCGACCGAATTGTCACAGCCCTCCACAAATAAGGTATAATAGCTTATGGAACTGATCCTCGCATGGAGAAATCCGACCGATCGCCGATGGTATCCGGTGGCGCGCATTGACCGAGATGAAGGGGATTATCGTCTCCGTTATCTCAAAGGCATCCTGCACTCCGACATTACTCCCTATGCACTGGTTCACGGCATGGATAATCCTGAGGTTGAGTACCGTTCTCATGAGCTGTTTCCGTTCTTGAAGAATCGCGTCTACAATCGGAAGCGTTCCGATTATGAGCGATACAGACAGTGGCTCGGACTTGACCCACAGCAGATGCGCGATCCTCTTGTCGAGCTCGCAGTTTCCGGGGGCGTGCGTGCGACCGACCCGTACCAGCTGTTTCCGGTTCCTGAGCCACGCGAGGGGAGATATGAGAGTACGTTTTTTATTCATGGTACTCGCTATGTTGCCGAAGAGGTTGCCAATGGCAATTCGCTTCGTGAGGGAAACCGCTTACTTCTTCAGCTTGATATTCAGAATTCCGTTGACCCGCGTGCGATTTCCTTGCGAACCGAAAGCGACGATCACAAGGCGATTGTCGGCTACATTCCATGGCTCATGCACGATGACGTCCGAATCCTGCTCGATCGTTGCGGCGTTCATAATGTGAAGGTCTACGTATCTGCCGTCTCCTCCGATGCGCCGCACATGCTCAAGTATCGTTGCATCCTCACCGCGCCATGGCCGGCGGGGTTCACTCCGTACTCCGGTCCCGATTTTCAACCCCTGGCTGGCGAGCGGCAGGTTGCGATCGTGGCTTGAGCTTCGGACACGCCCAATGCCTGATATCCCGGGAGCCCAACGGGGATGACTACAGGCCGGTCTGGCGGCGGGCTGCCGTCGTGGCGAACTCCCGTGGACTTCGCGAGCTCGCGTGGCGCACGGCGAAACATCAACCTGTTTCAGTTATTCCGAACGGGGTGGACCGGTCAATGACCCCAGAGAGTTGAGAGCGGAACCGCACGGATGTGCTTGCTCAACGGTACGGTCTCCGTGCCGTCGTACAATACAATACCCTTTTTGAACCGAGGCCCGACCGCTTCGGAGAAACGGTGAAGGCCGCGAAGATCGTCCGCTTTGATTGTGGCCGTAGATTTCACTTCGACACCAATTGTGTCGCCGGTGGCGTTCTCTATGACGAAGTCGACCTCCAGTTTGTCATGGTCGCGATAGTAGAATAGCTCGTAGTCTCCTTCGCCACTCGACACGTGCTTGAGTAGTTCTCCGTAGACGAATGTTTCGAGTACAGTGCCGAATCGGTCCCGGTTCTCCCGAGCATTTTCGGGCGTGAGGTCCATTAGCGTGGCCAGAAGCCCAGAGTCAATGAAGTGGATTTTCGGCGTCTTAACCACGCGTTTAAGCCTGTTTACCGCGAACGTGGACACTCGTGCGAGCAGGAACATGTTTTCGAGCACCCCGATGTAGCGTGCAACCGATTTGTGGTCCAGTCCGATCTTGCCGCCCAATTGCGTGTAGTTGGAGAGCTGACCCGAAGCATGCGCCAACGCCCGCAGGAGCCTGGGCATCCGGTCAAGCTTTTCGACGCCGGCCACGTCCCGTACATCGCGTTGAATGATTGCATTGATGTATTGCCGCGCCCACATTGTTCGTCGTTTCACTGTGGCACGGGAGAGGGCCTCAGGGTATCCGCCGCGCAACACAGTTTCCGTTAGTTCGCTGCCGGTAAGCGGCAGGCCGAGTTTGGGGACTGAACCGGCAGAAACAGTATCGATCCAATTCGCCGTACCCCCGTGGAGCTCGCTTTGTGACAGCGGTAACAGGCGCAACGTTTCCATTCGTCCGGCCAAAGAGTCCGCTACGGTCGGGAGAGTCATGAGGTTTGCGGATCCGGTCAAAAGGAATCGTCCGGGACGTCGGTCGTCGTCTACAGCCTTTTTTATGGCAAGAATTAGTTCGGGAGCCCGCTGAACTTCGTCAACGATGAGATAGTCATGCTCACGGATTAACCCTACCGGGTCCTCTTTGGCGGCGAGCAAGGTTAGCTCGTCATCGAGAGTCAAATAATGCATCCGCCGATCAGCCATCTGCTTTACCAATGTTGTTTTACCGGCCTGGCGGGGCCCCGAGATCAAGACTACCGGCGTGTCGGCCATCGCTTCATCGATACGAGCTCGAATTTGACGGGGATACAGCGTAGCGTGATCACTCATGGCAGTATACTGTAGCGGGTGATTGGGAATTTACCAACCAAAATTTGGGAAAATAATCGCGGGTGATTGGGAAGCATCGGATAGAGGGGTGCGGCTGCGATACGTCGAGAGGCTCATTCCGCGCACGGGCGTGGGAGTGCTGCTGTCGGCGCTCGCGGGGCTTTTTCCCGGTTTTCTGGCGCCGTGCGGCAATCGCCAGGTCATTTCCACCGGTAAAGAGGGGTGGAGGCGAATGTGGCCGAGAAAGAGTCGGATGTCATCTTCACCATCCGCACCGGCGGGCGGGAGGTATACCTCTACATACTTATCGAGTTTCAGTCGACGGTCGACAAGACGATCCCGGTCCGGATGCTGCACTACATTTGCGGGCTGTACGATCAGTTGTTTCGCGGCAGCAGCGCGGGCTTACTTCCTGCAGTCTTTCCGGTGCTGTTGTATAATGGAGGCAAGCGTTGGACGGTGCGGGGCAACGTTCGCGAGCTGATAGATGGCTCGATCCCGAGCCGGTATATTCCGTCGTTCGAGTACTATCCGGTCATCGAACGGGACATACCGGATGAGACGCTCGAGCGGGTTCGTGGGCTCGTTGCCGCGGTGGTCTATCTGGAGAAGCGCCGCGATGCGGATTCGCTCGCCGGGGCGGTCGACGCGGTGATCGGAATGCTCGAACAGGAACGGCCGGAGGAGCTTCGGCTGTTGACGCTGAGCGGATCGATCGTTTTCGCGATCGACTTCCCTCCGGGCTCTCGCCGAATCTGGCGATTCGGCTGCCGCCCTACGGCGCAGGGTGAAATCAATGTTAAGCGAAGTAGTCGACCAGATTATTGAACGGGGCAAGGAAGAAGGTCTTGAGCAAAAGGCGCGGGAAACCGCGCGGCGGATGCTCGCGAGAGGCTATGCCATTGACGAGGTCGTCGAGGTTACTGGTTTAGAGGTCGCCGAGGTTCGTCTCCTGGCGGAGAGTTCGGAAAGCGGCCGGGAGTAAGCCGGCCCAAATCGGACTGGCCGACCTTCTTGTGTGAGGGACGCGGAGGGCGGCGGCGATAGCCGCCGGTCCGCGCTGTGAGGGAGGGCCGGTGGCGATATCGTTGGTGTGGTGGCGTCGCGATTTGAACCTGCGCGCCGGGGGCACACCCATATCTTGATACTTCATTGCTTCAGACGAGGTCTTCGCCGAAGTGCAATTGCTTTGATGTGACGCCAATTCCCGGGGACTGCGCGAGCTCGCGTGGCGCACGGCAAAACATCAACCTATTTCAGTTATTCCGAACGGGGTGGACACTCCAGTTGTTCATGCCCGCCGGGGCGGGCGAACGTAACGCTAACGGTTGCCGGAGACGGGCCCGAGGCCGAGCGGCTGGCGGAATTGGCCGGCGAGTACGGGGTGTCGGTGCGGTTTCTCGGCAATGTGGCGCACGAGGAGCTTCCCGAGCTCTACCGCGCTCACGATGCGTTCGTGCTTCCGTCGCGCAACGAGGGCATGAGTGACACGGTGCTCGAGGCGATGGCGAGCGGCCTGCCGGTCATTGTGACCAATGTCGGGGACACGGCGGAGCTTGTGGAGGGCAACGGGATTGTGGTGCCGGTGGATGATGCGGGTGCGCTGCGGGAGGCCATCATCACTTTTCGCGATTCGTGTGGACTGCGGGACGAGATGGGGCGTCGATCGCGCGAAGTTGCGCTCGGCTATTCGTGGGAAGAGGTTGCCGAAGCGTATTATCAACTGTATCAATCAGTTCTGCGCGGTGAGTGAAGTATGAATGTGAATTCCCAAACAACTCGAATGGTTCTCTATGCTGCTCTGTTGATCGCGGTGAGTTCGGTGATTTTCGTCTACTCCGCTATTTCGCCGACTTCGCTGAACTACGATCGGACAGCCGGTTGGGTCCCCGCCGTTTTTCCGGTCGAGCTTGCAGTCAGCTTCTCCGAGTCCACCGACCGTTATGACGAGATCGAGCTCATTCGCACCACACCGACCGGAGAAACCACCGATGTGACCGGTGCGTGGGACGGGTCAGAAATGCGATTCGAGACCTTTCCCGACTACGTGCGCGATCTCGAATTACGGATGCCGCAGGAGCGTGTCTCTCAAATCGATACGGTGTTCTTCCGATTGGGCCTGCAGACGCACCGTGTTGATTCCATTGAGGAGCTGTTCACTCCCACCTCCGCGCTCGGGACAGGCACATCGGTGTTTTCTCTCAACCACGATGCGCTGCGCATTAACCGGTCGCGATTACCGGGGTTCGGTCATATCATCAACTTTCGCGGAGATATCGAGCTTGTCATTCTCTCGTTTCTATCGGCACTCCTCATAGTTGGGACTCTCTACGCATCTCTCTCGGTCCCAAAAACAGTGTTCGCTGTCGTGCCTCCGAATACGGGCGTAGTAATTGCTGTAGTGGCGTTCGGCGTATCCGGGATCGACTCCGTTCCCGCACCGCTCGCCATGTTCTCGTGGTTATACTACTCCGTCGGAGCAATGGCGGGTGTTATCGCACTCAGTGCGTTTGCGCAACAACTCAACAGGGTTAAGCTATTGCGTTTCACTGTTGTCTTTTCGCTGCTTGCCGCAACCGTCGGCGGGTTCCTTGCGAGCGTGTCCGATTCGGACGCCATTCTCCAATTCCAAGAGAGAGCCCTGCCGCTGCTGGTTCTTCTGTTCGCGCTTTCATCTGTGTATCTCTGGTATTCGCGAGTGACACAACGCTCAGACGATATTGCTATTGCGGATGACCGTCTGAATGGTCGATTGCGAGTCACGCTTGGTCTGGTGATCCTGCTTCTCGTCGGACTGGCGTTACGCGGACCGAATCTGGGGCTCGACGAGTTTCATGACGACGAGTTTCAGGTGATGTCGAGTGCCTACGGATATACGCAAAGCGGTGAGTATGTCCGGTGGAACTGGATTTCCGGGGAAACCGGTAGCTCGTACGACCGGGCGTGGCCGCATACGTGGCTAATAGCCCAATCGTTCGAGCTGTTCGGCTTTTCAGAGGCGAGCTCACGGATTCCCTCGCTCGTGTTCGGCCTGCTCTTTATAGCTCTTTCGTATGTGGTAGCACTCCACTTCACCGGAAGTCGGTGGATCGCATTACTGATTGCCGGTCTCGTTACCATTAGTCCAACCTACGTTCGCTACGCGCAATGGGCGCGGATGTATGCGATACTGCTTCCGCTCTTTGCCTTGCTCGTCTACAGCAGCTACCGGGCGGTTACCGAAGTATATGTGCCGGCTTTCGTACCAAGGCACGACAAAATACAGGCGTGGTTGCGTAGTAACTTCCAGCTCCATGTTGGGTTTGCGTTGCTTGCTCTGCTACTTCTGTGGCTGAATTACGAGATACACATAAACAGCCTGGTTATCGGACCCGCGGTCCTCCTCTATTTTGTCGCTGCATATTCGGCTGCACCGGAACAGCGACGCCGTATCCGGATCGTGTCAATTATCTCGATGGTTGCCCTGGTTGCCGCCGTGGCACTCATGTTCAGCGATCTGTTTCGGCACAGCGGGTTCGTCAGCTTCTTCGGCAGGCGGAATTACGGATATATCGATCACATATTCGGCTATCCGTTTCCCGGCGGCTTCGGTTTAGTGCTTACCGCACTGACTACCGTTTATGCGATCCGCTCGAGAAAACTGCCGCTGCTTTTCGTCTGCGTGCTCGTGTGGTTCGGTCTCGTTTTTTTCGTCTTTATCGGTGACCGGTACGTCTCGTTCGCCTACACGTCGCATTTGACGCTGTTTGCGTTACTTACATCGGTCGTGGGTTTCGCCCTGCTTGTCGATCTCTTGCCGGCGCGGACGGCCAGGGCGCTGTTCATAGCGATGGCTGTACTGGTCGCGGCTGATTCGGCGACATCGATAGCCCGATTCCATTCCGGGCCGAGTACCCCACAGCATTCGCTCGTCTACTCAACGCTTAGCGAAAAGTATGATCCGGCTTCCGAGGAGATCTTCGCATTACTGGGCAGGTCGTACTACATGTATCAGGCCGGAATCACCGAATGGAGTAGCATTCCTCGTGGACGGGAGTATTCTCTCTCGGACTTGCAGTCGGACGTTGAAGCTGCAGGCAGCGGATGGATTGTCTGGGAGTCGAATAAGTATTTTCACCTCGACCGCGAAGTGATCGACTATATGAATGACAACTTCCGAAAGCTTTACGGCGAAGGAGTGGACGACACGCGGGTCGAGCTCTTTTACTTTTCGGTGGACTCCGACTGACCCGAACAGGGCTCGTGCCGTCTCAAAGAGCGTGCCGAACAGAGGAAGGTCGGCAAGCGCCCGGGGCGAGGAAACACGCTGGAGTTAGCAGGCGAGGCCGGTGTCGGATATGGCCCTTGGGTCGTTTGCTGATACGCTTGAGCGCGTTGCCGCTGTTGGGCGGCACATCCTGCCACTGGAAGGTGGCGGTGAGCATGTCGCGCCGGCGTCCGGCGGTATGCGGGGTCATGCCGAGCTCCCGGCCGAGTTACGATCGGTTTATCTCCTGCGCGGTAAGGGCTGCGAGGAGCTGGGGGTGAAGCGGCCGAACTGCTGCCAATCGGAGACATCGGCGAGGATGCGGATATCGCGTTCGACGTAGGTACGGAAGTATGCCTCCAGAAGGTCTCCTACGAGCTCGAGCTCAATTTCCTGGGCTTCGGGAAGGAAGCCTCGCCACAGCTGTTCGGAAAGCGGCCGATCGACCGGCAATCGGGAAATGTGGCGCGAGGCGCTGCGCTCGGTGAACGTTTCCGGACTTTCGAGGTAGTCGATGAGCCACGTCCGGTCATTTGCCCTGTCGGCTAACTCGTGGAGGGAGAAGCCCTCCAGATCGAGGAATACCGCCCGCCCGGCGAGCGATTCCCGAGCAGAGCGCAATACCTGCCTCTGCTGTGAGCCGGTAAGCACATACTGCCCCGGCGAGCGGTCGGCATCGACCCGGCGCTTAAGGGCCGCAACGAGCTCCAGAGCGTACTGGATTTCGTCGAGCACCAGAGGCGGGGGATAGTTGGACAGAAACAAATCGGGTTCGCTTCGTGCGTTGGCGGTATCGCATACACCTGCCATTTTGATGATGCCATCATCAAATTTCAAAGTGAGCGGCGACAATGGTCACGGCGATATGAGTTGCGAAAGAATAGCCGGTCCTGCGGCCGAGGGACGGCCGACGGAATCCCTAAAGGCAATCGGTCCAGTCATGATGCGGGCAGCGAGCGAAGCGCTCGACAATACCGAGTCCATGCGGTTTCACGCGATTCGGTGACCAAGGAGGAACAGATTCCACCCTTCCGGAAGATGCGAAAGACGGTCGCTCAGCGACGCGAAGCAAAGCAGTGGCGCAGGCGCGTGGTTGAGTCGAAGGGAGCGTCATGTCTCACGAGCGCGCTTCGACGAGAGATCCGGCGCTACGCCAGGTCCGTTTTCGGGAGTACGATCTACACTCCGTGGCTTGAGTACTATACCGAAGTCCGAGGGGAGTTTGTCCGCGGCTGGGTGCCGAAGGACTACTACCAGCGCCACCTCTTGCCGGTGTGGAACCCACGTGACCGTGCGCGTCTTTCGCAGCTTAAAACGCTCTCTCAGCGGCTGTTGCCGAACGCGATGTTTCCCGCGCTCGCGCTGTTGATCAGGGGTACGTGGCAAGATCCGGCCGACGGCACTACGCTGACCGACCGGCAGGTGCTCGAGCGGATTGCTCCGCACGCCGAGCTCGTGCTCAAACGCGACGGTTCAAGCGGAGGGCGAGCGGTGGAGTTCATCGAACAGGAGTCATTCATCGAGCGGTTTCGGGCCGCCTCGCGCGACGGCTTCGGGAGCACCTCCGCCGTTCTGCAGCCGGTCTTCCATCAACATGCGGAGTTCAGTCGCCTGCATCCCCGCTCGGTGAATACTCTCAGGATCTTAACGTACATCACGGATCGCGGAACTCCCGAAGCCATCTACGTCTGTTGTCGTGCCGGACATGGAGGGGCCCGGGTGGATAATGCTTCGAGCGGCGGATTCTTCGTTCCGCTATCTATGGACGGGCGGCCGGCGAAGGGGAGTGCATTCGACAAATACGGCTTGCCGATCGAGCGCCACCCGACCGAAGGGTACGCGTTCTCCGATCTGTGTCTCCCGGATTCGATCGTCGAGTCAGCCGTCGCACTCTGTGTCGACTCACACGTTCGAGTCGCATGGGTGCGGCTTGTTGCGTGGGACGTGGGAATTGCGCCCGGCGGTGAACCGTGGCTGCTGGAGTGGAATGCCATTCATCCCGGATGGGAGAAACACGAGGCGGTCGCCGGTCCACTGCTCGGCCGTTATGTGCTCGACGGGAGCCTGCTTGTCACCGGTGAACGAACTTCGCACAGGATGCAGCCGTGATCGCCGCGGGTGAACGAACCGGTATTGCAGCGGCCCGAACAGGAGCCGGCAGCAGGAGGCGTTTCGTCTCTCGAGTGCGTCGCGGTGTCGGAAAGCGATTTCAACGCGCGGCTATCGCGACCGTGCCGGTCGCGGCGCGAATTCGAGACCGATTGCGAATCCGCGTCCTGCAGCCGCTGCTCGAGCTGGCGCTGACACGGCACTGGGGAACGAGAAGCGCCGAGCGCGCGGTGCGTCACATTGCGTTCGACAGCGTGACCGAGCCTGCAATGCGGGCGGCCGAGCGGCGCGCGGTGACGATTCCCGCGTCGTTCGCCGCGGAGCTGACCCGCCGCAGCGCGGTTGCCGCGCGCTGTACGCAGACGCTGCCGGATTGGTGGGTCAACGATAAAGTGCGGGCCCGTTCGGTTGCCGAACGCGCCGGATTCCCCCTTCCGGCGCTCTACGGAGAGAACATTCCGTTCTCGCAGATCGACTTTTCGCGACCGTGTGTGATTAAACCGCCCTCGGCGGCGGGTTCCAACGGTGTTTTCATCGTTCGAGACTCCGAATCGATCATAGACGTAAAACGGCGGTGCCGGTATGACTCACTCGATGAGCTGCGCGCGGCGGTGGACGCGCTTCGTTCGCGAGATATACGGCGTGACGGCGGCTGGATTGTGGAAGAGTACATCGGCTCCGGGGAAGGCATCGTACCCATCGACCTCAAATTCTATACTTTCTACGGCATGGTCGGGCTCGTTTTGGCGCTCGACCGCAACGCAAAGGTGACGCGCTTCTGTTTCCGCGGTCGCGACGGAGTACTCTGCCACACCGGAAAGTACGAGGGGCGCGCCGGATACCGGCCGTTCGGCGGGTGCGAGATCGATGAGGAGACGTTCGAGGCGGTGGAGGCGCTGAGCGCGATGGTCCCCGCGCCGTTCGTCCGCATTGACCTGTTGAAAGGCGCGGAGCGGTTGTACTTCGGAGAGTTCACTCCCCGTCCCGGAGGCTATCACCTGTTCAACAAACGGACCGACCGCCTGCTCGGAGATCTCTTTCTCGACGCCGAGGCTCGACTGAACGCCGACTGGATCGCGAGCCGATGGAACTGATAAACCGGCGACGCACGGTGGCTGCGATCGTGGCGTTCGTTGCGGCCGCGATTGCGCTGGTGGTCGCCGCTCCCCTGGTCCTCGGCCGGCTCGACATGAGCCCGAACCGATTCGAGGCGCGCTTCGTTACCTATCTCGACGCCTATTCGGTGGAGGCGAGGGCGTATGCCGATGCCGATGCTGACTCGCCCGATCGTGTCCTTGCCGAAGGCTCGCGCCGGGATCGCTTCTTCGGGGACGATATCGAGCGCCTCGAGCTGCGATTCGAGAAGGCGCCGCTGCTCGTGGGCGCCGATCTGCGAGTCGACGGCGAGGCGGCCGCGCCGGTATGGAGATGGGACGGATTCGAGCCGCTCGGCGCAGCGCTCGACACCGTGGTCGTCACCGTCTCCGCGGATATCTCCCCGGGGGAAATCGCGATCAGCCTGAACGGGCGCGCGCTCGAGCTCGACCGGATCGCCGGCTCCCGGGCGTACTTCGATTACCCCGACGGCGACGACGCGGTTCTCTCGGTGCGTTCGCTCGAGGTGCACCCGCCGGAGCGCCGGCTCGGTGGGCCGCCGGTGGAGGCGGTGCACGTGCTCGAGGCCGACCCACAGTCGGTCTACATCGGCGCGGTGTCGCTCCTACGCGAGATTACGCCGCTCTCCTATATACACGCCCTTCACCGCTGGGACCGCGCGGCGATCAGGGATGCGTTCGAGGCGTCCGCCGGCGCCGAGGTCGTTGCCAACGAGGCCGGATTTCTCGCGTTGCGCCCGCACGATGTCGAGCTCACCGTCGCGTACGTCGGCGATTGGGGCGAGGTCGCCGCGAGCAATCGTGCCCGTGCGTTTCCGGTCTCGGTTGGCATCCGGGGAGCGTTGGCTGGATCGGCACTCGCCGTCTTCGCTGCCGTGTACTTCGCCGTCGGTCGGCTGCTCTGGCTACTGGCCGGCGGACGTGAGCGGGCTCGAGCGGTGTGGGCGGCGATCGATCGTTTCGCTGCGCGCAAGCGGTCGATGACGCTCACCGGTGGCGATCTCCTCCTCGCCGTTACCCTCGCCGCGCTTGCGGTAGGAGGCTATTCCGGCGCCGGACCGGTGCTTTCCATTCCGGCGGCCTCGCTCGCCTTTGTCGCCGTGCTGGTGCTATCGCGCGAACGCGGTCGCGAAGGCCCCGAGGAATCGATCCTCTCGCTGCCGGCACTGCGAATGCACCGGCAGCCGTTGGGGTGGGTCGCGGTCGCCGTCCTTGCCGCGCTCACCGCATCGCTCCATCTCTACCGCATCGGAGAGCCGTACCTGTGGCTCGACGAGGTGTACTCCTTTCTCCCGGCGCGCTACATCGCCGAGCGCGGGGCGCCGGTGTACGAGACAGGCTACA
>SLIN01000264.1 GCA_007135605.1 Spirochaetales bacterium
ACCCGTCGCGCGCGAGCCCCCGGGTGGAAACGATCTCGCTTTCGGCGGAGAGCACATCGTCGCCGGTATGGCGATACCACTCGTCGGTACGCCGGCTCACCTCGAGGTTGATGCCGTCGAGACGGTACGTGCCGAAATCTCCAATCGCGTGTAACTCAGAGCTGTCCCGTCCGAGATCGCGGGTGATGAGCCAGTTGTGCTCGGGCTGCCGGAGCACCGTACGGCTCGGCGGAGGGGTCTGCTCGGCATCCTCGAACGTCGGAGCGGGCTCTCGATAGGCGGCGTCGTGCGAGCGCAGCGGCAGACGTATTCGGCAGCCGGCCGGCCGTATACCGAGACAGACCTGCTCGGGAGAGGGCCACGCCAGCGGCCAGTAGCTCGTCGATATGGCGATACGTATGCGCCGGCCTGCGGCGAACCGTTGCGCCACGTAGTTCAACGAGAATCGAACCCGAGTCCACTCGCCCGGCTGCATTGGCTCGGGGGTTTCGTGCGAGTTCCGGTGTGTCAGATTCAACAGGCCGTACGTTACGCGCGTCGCCTTGCCGTCGGAGCCGACATCCGAAAGACGCACCGCGACCATCGCCGCCGGGCGGTCGCTGCGCAACTCCAGTTCCACTTCCGGAGCGCCGAGCACCTCGATCGGTTCGGAGATCGGGTCGCTCTCGAAAACGAGCGCCCCGCCGTCCTCTTCGCGCTGATCGCTCGGGAGATCGGGAGCGCTCGCGTACGAACACCACTTGCCGGCGTACAGCCCGACACTCAACGGCGAGCTGATCACCTGCTCGCCGCCGTCTGCGCACGTTCCCTCGCTCTCCGGCGCCGACCGATCGATGATCACACCGCGAGCGAAGCAGTATTCCCGCCACACCGTCGACTCGGCCGGCCACTGCGGCTCTCCGATCCAGCGGCCGGGCCGATTCCGGTAGTCGGTCGCGGGGTCGACGCTGTCGAGCATCCACGCTCTGAGCATCGGTTCATCCATAATGCCGGTGTCCCGATCGCACAGCCAGTAATCCCACCACCGCAGGCACTCCTGGAGAAACCCGATGGCCGGACCGGGCGTTCCAAGGTGCGGGTAGGTATGACTCCACGGACCGATAATCCCGAGCCGCGGCGCGCTCAGCCCCGAGAGGAGTCGGAAGACCGAGTTCGAGTACCCGTCGGCCCAACCGCTGACGGCCATCACCGGGCAGCGGATCGCATCGAAATCCTCGCATACCGAGCCGTGCTTCCAGTACTCGTCGCGGTGCTGATGCTCGAGCCACGTTTCCAACCACAGACCGCTGCCGTCGAGACGCTGCATCCACATCTCTCGCCATGCCTCTCCCACGATCGCGGGGTCGGGCGGCATTGAGTTATACGCAAACATGGTCGAAGCCCAGGAGATATTGTCGCTGAGAAGACAGCCGCCCATGTAGTGGACGTCGTCGGCGTACCGGTCGTCGGTCGAGCAGACGCTGACCACCGCCTCGAGACCGGGGGGACGGCGTGCGGCGATCTGCAAGCCGTTGAACCCGCCCCACGAAATGCCGATCATCCCGATCCGCCCGTTGCACCATGCCTGCTCGCGCAGCCAGGCGATGACATCCTCGCCGTCGTCCAGCTCGATCGGGAGGTACTCGTCGCTGAGCACCCCTTCGGAGTCACCGCTCCCGCGGAGATCGACCCGGATCGACGCGAAACCCGATCCGGCAAAGTACGGATGCATGCTCGCATCGCGCCCCCGTGTCATATCACGCTTGCGGTAGGGAATGTACTCGAGGATCACCGGTACCGGATGCAGTTCGGCGGTTTCCGGAAGCCACAAGCGTGCGGCAAGCCGTGTGCCGTCCCGCATCGGAATCCAGATATTCTCCACCGTTCGAACGTTCCCGATTTCCCGGATTTGCGTACTCACCACTGTCCCTCACTCGCCGCCGGCGGATAGTCTTCGACCGAGTCAGTCGGACGGTTACGACGCGGGCGTTTCCTGGGAGGTCGCGCGAGATCGAAGCGCAACAACTTCTCGCACTCCCTGTGTTTCGCCAGCAGCTCGCGTTGGTTCCGTGCGCCGATATAGATTTCGCCGAGCTCATAGCTGTAGCTGTCTTCGTCGATGAGCTGGGAAAGCTGCATCCCTTCGTGTACGCGCAATCGCACCGAAGTACCCGGCAACCGCCGCTCCGCCTCGGCGATCTCGTCGGCATCCGGGTTGGCGCGAACGGTTGCGTCTCGATACGCATGGACGAAGAATTTGGCCGCGCAGGCGTACTTCCCCTCACGGTGTACGATTCGCGGACGGCGACCGAGCGCCACATCGATCATGATCCGCTCGTTCGACACGCCGTCGACCCGCTCGAACAGCTCCGCATGCGATTGCGAAATCCGGGGGTTGATCTCCAGCACCCGGATCCGGTCGGTCCGGGCGGAGTAGTACATTTCGATGTTAAAGGGCGAGTCGTCGAGTCCGATCCGGTTTACGATATCGACTGCGATCTCCGACATGCGGCGCTGGACGTTCCGCGGCAGCGACGACGGGTACTGATAGCGCGAAAACGTCGATCGGTTCGTCTCGCGAATCGAGTCGACGACCCCGTAGATGACCGTCTCCCCGCGGTGCACGAACCCTTCGAGGGTACACTGCCGCCCCGCGATAATCCGCTCGGCGATACATGCATGCTCCGGTAATTGCCGGATACGTTGGGGCAGCTCCGCGTGCTCGAGTAGCTCCTGAAGCGGCTCCGAGAGGCGCGGGAGGTGTTCCCGCAACTGCGCACATGCGGCCTCGAGATCGCCGCGATTCCCGACGCGAAAGCCGAGATGCGATCGATACGAGTTCAATGGTTTCACCCAGATCGGATATTCGAGCGGGATCGTATCGGCAACATCGGGGTCGAACGGATCGAATGCCGCGAACTCGGGAATGTGCTCGGGCGCCGCCTCGCGTTGAATAAGGCGACTCCAATACTTGTGATTACAGCGAAGCACCGCCTCGAACGCCGGTCCCGGCACGCCGAAGCGCCTGGTGAGAATCGGGACGAGCTCGGTCGCCGGGAAATCGAGCAGTGTCACGATCGCATCGATCGATCCGCTGTGCATTCTCAGCCGCGATTCACAACTCTGCAGCAGCTCCCGCACCGGAAACTGCTCGACCCCGCGAATCTCGTCATGGTGAAGGAGGGCATGAAAGCGACAATCCTCCAGCCCGGGCGTACGTTCGAGAATGCTGCGGTTAT
>SLIN01000038.1 GCA_007135605.1 Spirochaetales bacterium
GCGATGTCTTCCTCGCGTGCAAGACGAACGTTCGCGACGCGGAGGGCGCGGAGAAGGAGTTCCGCGAGTCGCTGCGCAAGCTGCGAACCGGTCACATCGACCTGTATCAGCTGCACGGTATCCAGACCGAGGAAGAGGTCGACGCCATTCTGGCTCCGGACGGCGCGCTTTCGCTTTTTCAGCGCCTTCGCGAACGTGGCGACATAAGCTACATCGGCTTCTCCGCGCATAATGAGGACGCCGCGTTGCGACTGCTGAAAGCATATCCGTTCGATTCGGTCCTTTTCCCGATTAACTGGGCAACGTGGCATGCCGGTGGAATCGGACAGCGAATGGTGGAGGCGGCGCAGAAACAGGGGACGGCGGTGCTCGCGCTCAAGTCGCTTGCGAAGCGACGCTGGCAAGAGAACGAAGAGCGGGAGTGGAAGAAGGCGTGGTATCGCCCCGTCGACACCTATGAAGAGGCCGAGCGCGGTTTTCGCTTCACGCTTTCGCGACCGGTAGTCGCTGCCGTGAGCCCCGGACACATGGAACACTTCGAGTGGGCGTGCGACGCCGCCGATCGGTTCACTCCGCTGACGCCGGAGGAAGAGGCCGAGATAGAAAAGATGGCGAAAAGCGCCGATCCGATCTTCAGCCGTACGGTGACCGCGATCTGATAGCCGCAGGAATCGATATAACGATGAAACCGATAGTGGTAACTGGAGCTGCCGGTACTCTCGGTGGCGGGGTGACAAGGAAGCTCGCCGAACGAGGCGTTGCGGTTCGTGCCGTCGATTTCGAGCGGCCGAATCTCGATCTGGACGGGGTGGAGTGTGTCGCCGCCGACACGAGCGACCATAGTACCGCACTCGAGGTCGCCGAGGGAGCGCAGTCGATCCTGCATCTCGGCGCGTACCACGGGGTCCACCTGCCGCGAAACGACGGCGCGAAGAGCGAGCGCGACTTCTTCGATGCCAATGTCGGCGGCACCTTTAACATGCTGAGTGCGGCCGCCGAGCATGGAATCGCGAAAGTAACGTGGGCGTCGAGCGTCGTCGTGTACGAGCGGGGTACGTGGCGCCTGTTCGGAATCTACAGTCTGAGCAAGGTTCTCGGCGAGGAGATATGCGCGTACTACAACCGGGAGCACGGGGTTCGTGTCATCGGTCTGCGGTATGGGACATTCGGATTCGGAAGCTTTCTCGATCAGGGGTTCGGTATGCTCGGCGGGCTCGCGCACGGAAACGTGATCTTCGTCGAGGACGTTGTCGACGGCACGATCGCCGCTGCAGAGAACGATCGTATCGATTTCGGAATGTACGATCTTCAGACCCCCCTTCCGTTTACCCCGGAAGAGGAGTGGGAGTATCTGCGCGGAAGCCGGATCGAGATGCTCTCAAAGCGATGGCCACAGCACACCGCACTCTTCGAACGGTTCGAGCATATGCTTCCGCGGGAGATTAAGAGCGTCCGTATGCACCGGACGCTTTCCGACCTCGGTATGACTGTACGACACGATTTCCCCTGGTTTCTCGATGAGCTCGCGCGGCGGATCGACGCCGGGGAATCGCTCGAATAGCGTACACGACTCCTGTTACGCGGCTCGCCCTCTGTGGCGAGCCGCTTCGGGCCGGGCCTTGACCCTGGCGGCGGTTGCCGCGTCGAATCTACGAGTGGCCGAGTATCTCGTGCGGTACGTACGGCCGCTCGAGGCGCTCGATCTCCTCGGCGCTCAGCTCTATCTCCGTGGCCGCCACCGCATCTTCGAGATGGGACATTTTGCTTGCGCCGACGATCGGTGCGGCTATACCGGGCTTGTGCAGCATCCAGGCGAGTGCGATCTGCGCCGGGGGGCGGCCGTGCGCTTCGGCCACCGCGACCAGCTCGTCGACGATCGCGTAGTCTTCGTCGCGATAGTAGAAGCGGTGGGCCATGGTATCGCTCTTCGTGCGGGCGGTTTCCGTCTTCTCGCGCGATCGTTTGCCGGCGAGGAAGCCGCGGGCGAGCGGTGACCACGGAATGACGCCGATGCCCTGGTCGAGGCAGAGCGGAATCATCTCCCGCTCCTCTTCCCGATAGACCAGGTTGTAGTGATTCTGCATCGACACGAATCGCGCCCAGCCGTTCGCGTCGGAGGTAGCGAGCGCCTTCATGAATTGCCATGCGAACATGCTCGATGCGCCGATATAGCGGACTTTCCCCGAGCGCACGACGTCATTGAGCGCTTCGAGCGTTTCCTCGATCGGTGTCTCGTAGTCCCAGCGGTGTATCTGATACAGGTCGATGTAGTCGGTGCCGAGCCGGCGAAGCGAGGCGTCGATCGCATCCATGATGTGCTTGCGGGAGAGGCCGCGGTCGTTCGGTCCGTCCCCCATCGGGTTGTAGACCTTCGATGCGACGATCACCTGATCGCGCTGTGCGTATTCGGCGAGCGCCCTGCCGGTCACCTCTTCGCTGACGCCGAGCGAATACATGTCGGCGGTGTCGAAGAAGTTAATTCCGTGCTCGAGCGCGCGCTCGAAAAACGGCTTGGACTCCTCGTAGCCGAGCGTCCACTCGCGCCAGTTCGGATCGCCGTAGGTCATGGTCCCGAGACAGATGCGCGAGACCTTCATTCCTGTGTTTCCGAGTCGTACGTATTCCATAGTGTGCGGTCATGATATCACGCGATCGGTGAGCGCGCGAGCTCCCGGCGGACACGCACCCGACGGACAGGCGAGCTCCCGGCGGGCGCAGGCGCCCCCGCCGGGGGCACCTGCCCCCGGGCGCGTGCCCGAATCGGCAGACAAAGGGGGAAATCCGGAATTTGTCAAGAAAAATCGTCGAATCGATTGGAATTTTGTGTTTCATTTGTTATATATAGAACCATGGATAACGCGACAATCGAACAGACTACAGAGGACCAGTCCACTCGGACAAACACTCACCATCACACAGAGAGCGTTCAGGATGTGCTCGAACGCATCGGAGTTCCGGCTCCCAGCGAGCGCCTCCGGTCCCGTTTCGGCGAGCACGTGCGGGGACACAAGTACTTCCTCGACCGCGAACGCAGGGCCGATACCGATTGGCGCGAGGCCGCTGCATCGTGGAATGTGAATGTCTTCGAGCCGCTGCGCGAGGCGGTGGAAGCGGCAGAGGTCAGGAGCCTTTTCCCGGGCCGGAAGCCGGAAGAGCTCATTGTCGAGGTCTCCGATCACTGGCATTTCCTGAAGCAGGAGCGTCCTGA
>SLIN01000040.1 GCA_007135605.1 Spirochaetales bacterium
CGAACTTGACGAGGAGTTTTCGTATGAGCATGAACAAACGAACCGGTGCAGAGGCGATTGTCGACATAATTCAGCAGGAAGGCGTCGATAACATCTTCGGATATCCCGGCGGTGCAGCTATTCCCATTTTCGATGCGCTGGTCGATTCCCCGGTCAATCTTGTTCTCAGCCGACACGAGCAGGGTGCGACTCACATGGCCGACGGGTACGCACGCGCAACCGGCGAGCCGGGAGTCGTACTGGTAACAAGTGGCCCGGGTGCCACGAACACTATTACCGGCATCCTGACCGCACACATGGATTCGGTTCCCATGGTAATCGTTTGCGGACAGCAGACCCGTAACAATCTCGGACTCGATGCCTTTCAAGAGGCGGATGTCTCCGGTATCAGCTATCCCGTCGTGAAACACAGCTATCTCGTGAAAGAGCCGGAAGACCTTCCGCGGGTCATGCGAGAGGCGTTTCACCTCGCACGGACCGGCCGGCCCGGACCGGTACTCGTCGACGTCCCCAAGGATGTCGCGAGCGCCGAGATCGAAGCCGATTACCACGGGAACATGCAGCTGCCCGGTTACAACGTTCCCGAGCAATTCGATATGGGAAGTGTCGAGCAGGCCGCAGAGCTGCTGCACGACGCAAAGCGCCCCGTCCTCCTGGTCGGACACGGAGCGGTGATCTCCGGCGCCGAGAAGGCGGTCACGCACCTTGCCGAGCGCCTGCGGGCGCCGGTTACGAATACGCTGCTCGGAAAGGGGTGCTTTCCGGAGACCCACGAGCTCAGCCTCGGGTGGCTCGGTATGCACGGTACCGCCTACGCAAACAAGGCGGTCGAGAATTGCGATCTCATTATGAGTATCGGCTCCCGTTGGGACGATCGAATCGTCGGCCGGTACGATACCTTCTGCCCCGACGCGGTAAAAATTCACATCGATATCGATACGGCCGAATTCAACAAAACACTTCCGATGGACTGTACGATTCACGGCGATGCACGCCCGGTCGTCGAGGCGCTCGCCTCGATCGTGGAGCCGGGTAATACCGCCGAGTGGCTCGAGCAGGTCGTCCGATGGAAGAGAGAGCACCCGATGAAGTTCCGCAAGGGCGGCAAACTAAAGGCCCAGCATGTCATTCAGGAAGTGTACGAACAGACCGAAGGCAAGGCGATCGTCTCCACCGACGTAGGCCAGCACCAGATGTGGGCGGCGCAGTACTATCTGGTTGATCACCGCTTTCACTGGATCAGCTCCGGCGGAGCCGGAACGATGGGTTTCGGATTGCCGGCCGCAATCGGCGCGCAGTTCGCCCGCCCCGACAAGACGGTCGTAGCCATCTTGGGCGACGGCGGATTCCAGATGACGCAAGCGGAGATGGCCACGGCGATCGTCCATAAGCTACCGATCAAGATCCTCCTCATTAACAACCGCTACCTCGGAATGGTGCGACAGTGGCAAAACCTCTTCTACGAGAACCGGTTGAGCGGCGTCGATCTGACCGGGAATCCGGATTTCGTGAAACTCGCCGAGAGTTACGGAATGAAAGCGTTCCGGGTCAAACGAAGCGCGGACGTTCGTCGAATGGTTCGAAGCTTTCTCGACTACAACGGCGGCCCCGCCCTCCTCGATGTGGAAGTGGAGAAGGAGGACAACGTCTTTCCGATGATTCCGGCGGGCAAGAGTCTCAGTGACATGATTCTCGAGCCGGAACAGTCGAAGATCAAACGGCAGCCGGCGCAGCTGCGCGGCTGAAGGAGCGATTCATATGAGCAACGCAGCGAATGCCAGACGCAGAAACGGAGCGGGTGGACTCGCCCCGCCCCAGACCTTTCATGACCGGCTCGCGCAGACGAGACAGCTCGAGCGCGATGCCCGCGTCGGACGTAAACCCGACTACGCCGGCGAGCGCCGCCACAGCATGAGTCTTCTCGTGAACAACCGTCCCGGCGTCCTGATTCGAATCGCGCTCGTCTTCTCCAGGCGCGGTTACAACATAGACAGTCTCGTCGTAAGCCCGACATCGGATGAGCGATTCAGCGTGATCAACATGACAGCGACCGGCGACAGTGCGACGCTCGACCAGATCCTGAAACAGGTAAACAAACTGATCGATGTAGTGCACGCGACCGACCACACCGACGACGATCTCATCGAGCGCGAGCTTGCGCTGATCAAGGTCAGCTGCGATCCGGAGATTCGCAATGAAATCCTTCAGATCTCGCACGCCCTCGACTGCAAAACCGTCGACCTCACCGATTCGACGGTTACGATCCAGATTACCGGTACCACCGAGGCGCTCGACAACGCGCAGCGGGTACTCGAGCGATATGGGGTGATGGAAATGGTCAGAACCGGTAAGCTGATTATGCTCCGCGGTGAAGACATCACACCGTAAGCTCGCGAGAAGATGGGAGGAAGCATGGGTCGAAGCCTGTTTAACAAGGTATGGGATCTGCACAAGGTACGAACACTCGAGAACGGACAGGATCAGCTGTTTATCGGTCTGCACCTCATACACGAGGTTACGAGTCCGCAGGCGTTTCAAATGCTGAAAGAGCGAGGGCTCGATGTGCTCCATCCTGAGCGAACGTTCGCCACCGTCGATCACATCGTTCCGACGGCCGCTCAGTCGAGGCCGTTCAGCGACGGACTCGCCGAGGAGATGATGAAGGCGCTCGAGCAGAATACGCGCGAGTACGACATTGAGTTTTTCAATCTCGAAAGCGGCGATCAGGGAATTGTCCACATTATCGGCCCCGAGCTCGGACTTACGCAGCCGGGAATCACCATCGCCTGCGGCGATTCGCATACCTCGACGCACGGCGCGTTCGGCGCGATCGGTTTCGGCATCGGCACGAGTCAGATCCGTGACGTGCTTGCAAGCCAGTGTATGGCGATCAGCCGGCCGAAAGTGCGACGCATTCAGGTCGACGGGAAGCTTCAGCCGGGAGTGTATGCGAAGGACATCATCCTCAAAATAATCGCCGATCTCGGAGTCAAAGGCGGCCTCGGATACGCGTACGAGTACGCCGGCAGCGCGGTGCACGACCTCTCGATGGAAGGGCGGATGACGATCTGTAATATGAGCATCGAAGGCGGTGCTCGGGTCGGCTACGTGAACCCGGATGACACAACTATCGAATACGTGCGCGGTCGCCGATATGCACCGAAGGGAGAGGCATTCGATCGTGCAGTCGAATACTGGAAGAGTATCGCCAGTGACGCGGACGCCGAGTACGACGACGTGTATACACTCGACGCCAACACGCTCGAGCCGATGATCACATGGGGGACAAACCCCGGTCAGGCGATTGGGCTCGGAGAGGAGACTCCGGCGGTCGATTCGATGCCGCCCGAGCAGCGCGAGGTGGCAGCCAAGGCGTACCGGCACATGGAGCTGCAGGAGGGTCAGTCGATGGAAGGTGTTCCGATCGACGTGGCATTCCTCGGAAGCTGTACGAACTCGCGAATCAGCGATCTGCGGGAGGCCGCATCGATCGTCAAGGGTCGTCGCGTGAAGCCGGGCGTGCGCGCCTTCGTGGTGCCCGGCAGCATGCGTATCGCGAGGCAGGCGGAGGAAGAAGGTCTCATGAAGACTTTCGAAGACGCCGGCTTCGAATGGCGCGGCGCCGGTTGCAGCATGTGCCTCGGGATGAATCCGGACAAACTGCAGGGACGCGAAATCTGTGCGAGCTCGAGCAACCGAAACTTCATCGGCCGACAGGGAGCGCCCGGCGGCCGAACGTTGCTGATGAGCCCGGCGATGGTTGCCGCCGCCGCGGTCAACGGACACGTGACCGACGTCCGGGAGCTCAAGACCCGCGAACCGGAGCCGGTCGGAGCGTGAGCGTCCGACTTCGACCGTTTACGGCCGAACCGCGCAGAACCTTCGCGGCGACGGTGTGCACACCGAGCGGCTGCGCGACGCAAATGAACTACCCATGGAGAGACGCATGAGTCGAACGACAGACGAAATAATCGATGAGATCACCGGTCCGGGAATCCCCATTCGGGGCAACGATATCGACACCGACGCAATTATTCCGGCACGCTTCATGAAGTGCGTAACGTTCGAAGGGCTCGGAGAGTACGCCTTCTACGACGAACGATATGACGCAGACGGCAATACGAGACCGCACCCGTTCAACGACGAACGCCATTCGCAGGCAAAGGTCCTGCTCGTGAACTCGAACTTCGGGTGCGGCTCCTCGCGCGAACACGCGCCTCAGGCACTCGCAAAATGGGGCATTGAGGCTGTAGTCGGTGAGAGTTTCGCAGAGATATTCGCCGGTAACTGTACGGCGATGGGAATCCCGGCAATGACAATGGATCACGACAAGATCGAAGAGCTCATGCACATCGTGGAGAGTGAACCGGCCACGGTGCTCTCGGTGCGCGTTCGTGAACAGATAGTACAGGCCGACCGGCGGGTTTTCGAGGGCTCGATCCCCCCCGCCAGTCGAAACAGTCTGCTGGGTGGAACGTGGGATTCGACCGCACTGCTCTTGAGCCGGCGCGATGCGATCCGCGAAACCGCTGAGCGGCTGCCATATCTCAATGACTTCGTAAGGGGATGATCATGAGCAACGCAACGCAACCCGGTAGCGGACAGAATAACGGAACAGGAACGCTTAATCGCACCAGCAGGGTTATGACCGAAGGACTTGCGCGTACGGCCAACCGGGCGATGCTGCGTGGGGCCGGATTCACCGACGACGATTTCACCAAACCGATTGTCGGAGTTGCCAGCGCTTGGGGTGATGTGAGTCCGTGTAACATCCACTTGCGTGATCTCGCGGATCAGTGCCGCGAACCGCTCGCGACGGCCGGTGCGAGGCCGGTCGGCTTCAATACCTTCGTGGTTACCGACGGTGAGGCGATGGGCCACGAAGGGATGAAAGCGAGCCTGGTGAGTCGCGATACGATCGCCGACGTTATCGAACTCGTCGCCCGCGGTCATCAGCTCGACGCCCTGCTCGGTATCGGCGGATGCGACAAGACGATTCCGGGCACGCTCATGGGAATCGCGCGGATGAACCGTCCGGGTATATTCGTCTACGGCGGTACGATCCGCAGCGGACACGTCGGCGACCGTCCCGTCGACCTCGTCAGCGCATTCGAGGCGGTCGGTGCGTTCAGTCGCGGCACAATCAGCTCCGGAGAGCTGCACGAGGTCGAGTGTAACGCATGTCCGGGACCGGGTGCATGCGGCGGGATGTATACGGCGAACACGATGGCATGCGCCGTCGAGGCACTCGGAATGAGCATACCTGGTAACGCCTCGGTGCCCGCCGACGATCCGCGCCGAAAAAAGGTCATGGAAGAGACTGCACGCTGTCTCTATCGTCTGATCGAGTCGAATACGGTTCCGAGGGATATCATGACGCGCAGAGCATTCGAGAACGCAATACGCGTTACGATGGCCGTCGGAGGGAGCACAAACGCGGTCTTGCATCTTCTCGCTCTCGCACACGAAGTCGATGTCGCGGTCGACATCACCGACTTCAACACCTTCTCGGACAGCACTCCGACCCTCTGTGACATGAAACCGGCCGGAAAGTACGTCATGGAAGACCTCGATCAGGCAGGTGGGTTGGAGGCAGTCATGAAGCTGCTGCTCGAAGAGGGGCTGTTACACGGCGACTGCCCGACCGTTACCGGCCGCACACTCGCCGAGAATCTCGAAGGCGCTCGCGGTTTCGAGCCGGGGCAGAAGGTTGTAGCCGGTTTCGATGCACCGGTGAAGAAGAACGGCCCGATCACCATTCTCAGAGGAAACCTCGCTCCCGATGGTGCGGTACTCAAGACATGCGGCCTCGAAGAGGTCGTTCACAGCGGACCTGCGAAGGTTTTCGAGAAAGAGGAAAGCGCACTCGAGGCGATTCTCGACGGTACGATCGTCGCCGGCGACGTGGTCGTTATCCGCTATGAGGGGCCGCGGGGCGGGCCCGGTATGCGGGAGATGCTCGGCCCGACGAGCGCGATCGCAGGAGCGGGCCTGCTCAACGATGTCGCGCTGATCACCGACGGGCGCTTTTCGGGCGGCAGCCACGGAATGGTCGTCGGCCATATTGCACCCGAGGCGCAGGACGGCGGCCCGATTGCCCTCCTGCGCGACGGAGACACCGTGACAATCGACAGCAACCGGAAGATAATCACCGTAGATCTGACCGACGACGAGCTGAGCTCACGGCGGAGCGGATGGCACCCGAAGGCCCATGGCTATAATCGCGGGGCACTTGCGAAGTATGCGAAAACCGTCGGCTCCGCCAGCCGCGGTGCGGTGACCAGCTGATCCGGTTATCGTCATGGAGCGTCCGAACGTATGACAACCGTAGCGCCCGATCGAGTACGGGTGGCCGCCAGCCAATACTTCGTCCGCCCTATTCGTGCGATCGATGAGTTTTTCGATCAGGTAAGCTCAGTCGTCGCTACGTCCGCCGGATACAATTCGCAGCTGCTCGTATTGCCGGAGTATTTTACCCTCCAGCTCGCTTCTCTCGACGATCCGCATAAGCCGGTTTCCGAGATCGTACGTGGTGTAGCGAATCATGTGCCTCGCTTTCTCGAGTTCATGTCGGGACTGGCCGAGCGGTATCGTATGTACATCGTCGGAGGAACCATTCCCGCTGTCGACGACGACGGGCGGGTGCGTAACGACAGCTACGTCTTCTCGCCGAGCGGAGGCCGGCACAGCCAGGGCAAGCTCCACATGACCCGTTTCGAACGCGACGACTGGAATGTACTCGAACGTGATCGTCTTACCGTCTTCGATACCGAGTTCGGTCGAATGGCGGTGGCGGTCTGTTACGACGTGGAGTTCCCGGAGCTCGTACGAAGCCTCGCTCGGTACGGAATCGATATCCTCGCTGTGCCCAGTAGCACCGACGATCGGCACGGATTTCTCCGTGTGCGATACTGCGCCCACGCCCGCGCAATCGAGAATCAGGTCTACGTGATTCACTCGCCCACGGTCGGTGGACTTCCCTGGGTACCCGATCTGTCGCTGAATTACGGTACCGCCGCGGTGCTCACGCCGTGCGACTATCCATTCGCTCGAGACGGAATCGAAACCGAAGGGGTGCTCAACCAGGATATGGTCGCAATCGCCGAGCTCGATCTGCGGGCGATCGACTCGAGCCGAACATTCGGAACCGTGCTTCCGCTCTCGGATGCGCGGCACACGCAGGAACTGACGCACAACATCGACATAGTGAAACTGTGACACGACGAAAAAGGGCCAAGGTCTTCGTTCGCACGACGAGACCGGAGGATTTTTCGGCCATCGAGGAGATGTCGCGACTCATTTACGACGAACAACTTGCCTGGTCGCGGGAAGAACTCGAATCGCACCAGCGTCTCTTCCCGGAGGGTCAGTTCGTGGCGATCTCGCGGAAGACCGGGGAGGTTGTCGGTACCGCGATGAGCCTGATCGTCTCCTGGGAGGATTACGACATCGGAGACGACTACATTGACTTCACCGCCGACAGCACGTTCCGCAATCACGATCCGAACGGGCGCACGCTGTACGGTGCCGAGGTCTTCGTCCACCCGAACCGTCAGGGTATGGGAATCGGCAGTGCGCTGTACAACGCGCGACAGGAATTGTGCAAGCGACTCGGGCTGTTGAGAATACGTGCGGGTGCCCGTCTTCCCGGCTACGATGCGGTCGCCGATCGCATGAACATTTACGACTACGTCCGCGAGGTCATCGCCGGACGTGCATACGACCCGACTCTCAGTTTCCAGTTACGTCAGGGATTTCGCGTAATCGGCATCGCCGAAGGGTACCTTGCTCCGGACCTGGAGAGTCGCAACTACGCTGCAGTTATCGAATGGCTCAACACCCGGGTCGCAACCGAGCAGGAGATTGCGCAGGCTCGAGAGCGTTACCTGGACTCGGTGTAAGTGGTGGTGGCGCTGTACGGAGAGACGACACTGAACACGACGCAGCAAGGAAGGTGGTAGCTCCGATTCGCATCGCGAGCGGCCGTATGTCCTCTCGGTGCTCAGTGTCAGAGTCAACTCTCGGTTGCGCTCGCCTTGTGAAATTCGTATTCTGTGGTGATCAATGCAGGCAGCTATATTCGACTTCGATGGGACGCTTGTCGATTCCCGATCCGGAATCAAGACAGTCATGGACACTCTCGCTCATGAGCATGGAACTCCGAAGCTGTCGTATGAACAGCTCGATGAGCTGCGAGCGCTCCCGCTACGCGAACGTCTGAAGCGCGTCGGCGTCAAGCCGCGCGCGCTTCCCGTCCTGACACGACGCGCGTTGCAGCTGTTCGGCGATATGATGCATGAGTTCCCGGTCTATGACGGCATCCCCGAGGTACTCGAGGAATTACGCGCCGCCGGAGTGCAGACGCATATACTGTCGTCGAACAAGGTCGAGAATATCCGCAGCTGTCTCGATGCGAACGGCATTGGCGGATTCGCTTCCATTCAATCTTCACGAGGGTTGTTCGGGAAGCCGGGTAGAATTCGAGCATTGCTGAAACGTCTACAATTAGCGTCGGACTCGGTGATATATATCGGTGACGAACTACGCGATATCGAGGCATCGCGGCGTTCCGGTGTCCCGGTTGCCGCTGTCACCTGGGGCTACGACTCGGCAACGCTGCTCGAACAAGGGCGTCCCGACTATCTCGTTTGCCGACCGTGCCAGCTGATTCCGATCATCATCTCGTAATATGCGCGCCTACTAGCCGTCGGGCCCGCCCCATCGGCATGGGTCCGAAAACGCGCTCGAGAACGGTGCCTTCGGTGCTCAGAAACACCGTTGTGGGGGTTCCTCGAATCCCGTAACTCCTCGCCGTACTACCGTCGACGTCAAGCAGAATCGGATACGAGACCCGCCACTGATCGACGAAGCGGTCGACATCGCTTCGAACCGCTTCGCTTGCTGTCATATTTACCGCCAAGACTTCGACCGAGTCTTGGAACTCCTCATATATCTGTTCCTTAACCGCCATTTCAGCACGGCACGGCACGCACCACGTTGCCCAGAAGTTCACTACGATTATGTCGAGATCGCGGTTGCGAACATCGTCGAGAGTCACCGTTCCGTCCGAGAGCGACTCCAATGCGAAATCCGGTGCTATCGAGTCACGCTCACCGGCGGCGACGAAGAGCAGGACACCGTTCAGCGCCACCGCTATCGCAATTGCGACGGCACCCGCGAGCGCCGTCACGACCACCGCCGGATAGCGCGTAGTGTCGGAGAACACCCCCCTCGGATAACCGGCCCGCCGCCACATGAACCATAACGCTACTCCGACTCCGATCAGCCCGAGTACCGTCCCGAGTCTTCCGCCCGGCGCAACGAGAAGCACTCGGGGGTCGCGAAGCACGGCTTCGGTCTGCGAGATGATCGGACTCAGCTTCCACGGAACTACGAACGCGCTCACCAGCGAGACGATCGCATCGCTCGCCGATCGGCGAGCCTCCGTACTCGCCGGGCCGAGAAACCGAATCAGGATTACAGCCGCGGCGATCGATACCGCCGGGACCGCAAGCTGCGTCGAAATTACGAGCGGACCAATCGTTATGCTTTCCAAGAGTATTCCTCGACCCCTGCATCAAGTGCTCGCGCGAAACGTATTGCGTTTCGACCGCGACGCGAGCGCCGTTGGCGATATCTGCCGGAGACCCGACTCGAACGGGCACGAACCTTTCGGTTCGGAGGATTTTAAGTCCTCTGCGTCTACCGATTCCGCCACTCCGGCACGTTGGATGAACGAAGCGCATGGTACACGAGCACGCTTCGATATGCTACCACTTTGATTATGCCTGGAAAACGCAGCCACTTCGAACCGGCGTATCTATACGGTGGAGAGATCGACACACATTTCCACGCGAGCAAGCTCTCCGACCGGGGGCTCGAAACCGAAGAGGTGCTGACCGCCGCATTCGGCAGCGGACTTCGAGCCTGTATTGATGTCGGTCTCGCCGAGGACGACATCGAGGCTCGACACAAACTTCTGGACGAGCATTCGGGCGTCTACTTCGCGCACGGACTATACCCTTCCAACGCCGCTCGCGACGATCTCCGTGATGCCATGGACAGACTCCGTAGCTCGTACGATCGACATCACGTGTGTGCGCTCGGAGAGATCGGGATCGATCGCCGGCGCGATTACGGGACCTCCGAACAACAGAAACGGCTCTTCGCCGAGCAGATCGAGCTGGCGAACGAGCTTCGCCTACCGGTGATCGTACACAATCGGGACGCCGAACGCGACATTCTCGATGTGCTCGCATCGCACGCACCACAACGCGAAAGCGTGATGCACTGTTACAGCGGACCCGCAGAGATGGTATCCCGGTTTCTCGATTTCGGATTCTCAATAAGCTTTGGAGGAAATGTAACGTTTAAGAATGCCCCGGCGCTCCGCGAGGCGCTCGATTTGGTGCCAATCGATCGGCTGCTCCTCGAAACCGACGCACCCTTTCTCGCACCGCACCCGCGACGGGGGCGTCCGAACTATCCGGGGCTCATCGGTTACACCTACAAGGCTGTCGCCGAACACCGGCAGTTGAGCCCCTTCGAGCTCATAGCGAGTGTTGTATCGAACGCGAAACGGGTGTTCGAATTAGAACTCGACCCGCTGTAAGTGCTTATCGGAACACCGGCGGACGCCGAACGTTCGCATCTGCCCGCACGCCGGAGTTTGTCGGACATGGCGGCAGACGTGAAAGTCCGACAAACCCCAAGGTAGCACGATTGGTTGCGGTGGTGAGTTTACCAGCCGTCGACCATGTCGTCTTCGTCACGAAGCTCTTCGCCGAACAGATCGGTGACCGCGCGCAAATCGTCGAAATAGATGTAATAGCTCCCGTAGGTCTGCATCATGTTTGGGCGGATCATAAAGCCTTGGAACTTCAAACCCGTACGATCGGATGCGCGGTCGTCCTGTTGCACGATCGACGGCGGAATCGCTACGGTCATTTTACGCCATCCGCTGAAGTTCAGCTCGCCGACACGTATCCGCTTCTGATCGCCACGAATATCCTCGACGAGCAGGTACAGTTCGTGATTTGCATTTCGCCCGACGACCCAGACACTCATCGTTTTCACGATGCCGGGAACAGCGATGGGCCGGGACGGCCGGACCACGATCCGCGGATTACCGCGTCGATAGAAGTTCGCCCGGATACCGAGAACGTACCGATCGGCCTCGGTGAATCCGATGCTCGCCTCGGCAACGAGCGGTTCCTTGCCTGCCGGGCTCCCTTCGAAACGTCGAAACTCGGTTATTCCGAAATCGCTGGACATGAGGACATCGAAGAATCCCGCATCCTCGAACTTCGTAACCGAGACTTCGCGAAGCCGCTGCTGAGCAACATCCTGACCGAGGGCTTCGGGATCGATGTCCTCCCCGAATTGGCCGACGGCCGCTGCCGTCGAAACCACCAACCACACCGCACTCAGAATTAATACAATTTCCCGTGATTTCGCGATCCTCATTCAGAACTCCTCGACATCCGTGTCCGACCAGAGCTCTTCAACATACTCCGGATCGGCAAGCTCTTCACCGTCGTACGGCGACTCGTATAGATCGGTGAGCACCCGAATCTCATCCACGTATACGAAGAAGTTCTCTACCGGCGTTCCAGGACGCGTCCACACGACGAGTCGAGTCAACTCCAGCTCCCGAAATCGAGGCAGAGTCGTCGAAGTTTGCGGTATTCGCGCCGGAATGTGGGCGCGAAGATTCCGCCAACCGTCGTAGGCGATATCACCCATACGAATTACGTGTTCAACGCCGCGATAGTCGCGAAGGTGGGCGTCTACGTACATGTTTCGGTTCGAGCCCCACACCCACATATCGATTGTCTGCGCGGTGCCGGGTATGGGGATACCGGTGGGAACCTCTTCGCCGTCGTCGTCGACACCGACTGGAACCAGCTGCAGGTAATTGAAGCCGGTTCGGTTGAATGCGGCGTTGACACCGAAGCTCGACCGCTCTTCGTCCGGACGACGTCGATAGAGCGCATCCGGTCCGGTGGCCAAATAACCACTTCGCGGGTATCCTTCGGCGATCATCCGGCTTCCCCGAGCAGTCCACCGGATATCGTTCGCGCCGGTGAAATCTTCGATAACCTCGGTTTGAATATTCGTCGGAGTTTCCTGTCCGACCAGAGACGCTGCGAGGAGAACGAACAGCGCACTCATACAGATCCTCAAGAGGCGGCCGTCTCTCATCCCTGACTCCTCCTTGGGTGTTAACACACAGCCCATCCATGGTACTGCAAAGTATCTCGAAGTATATGGTTGGCCTATACCGTTGTCAAACCGAGCGC
>SLIN01000345.1 GCA_007135605.1 Spirochaetales bacterium
ATGCGGTGAGTCTCGCATAGATTCGCCCGATCCGTTCGGGCAACCGCGTAATATCGTTGATAATCGCACAGTGCCGGCCGTACAGGCGCGGTATGTAGTTGCGGGCGAACCTGTCGACGGTAATACAGAACGGAGTGATGCCGGCCTGCCTCGCCTCATCGATCGCACGCCTGGTATCCTCGATCGCATACTCACCGGTTTCGCGACCGCGTTTCGAGCCGTAGCCCGCGTCGGCCGGAATTCCGTCGCTGAGAAGCAGCAGCAGCTTCGAGCGCTGAGGCGCCTGCAGGAGCTTCGAGGTGATGTGCCGGATCGCGCACCCGTCGCGATTGCCGGCATTCGCCTCCATCGAAACGATCCGCGACTGTTCCGCGCGGGTCCACGGCTCGCGCAGCTCCTTGATAACGTTACAGAAGACGTTCGACCTCCCCATGCTGAAAAAGGCGTACACCCCGAAGACATCTCCGACGATGTGCAGGGCGCTCGAGAGCAGGCAAATCGCCTCCCGCTCGATATCGATCACTCGCTTCTCGCCTACCAGCTCCTCGGTCGAGCTCGAGGAGTCGACGAGGATCGCGGCGGCGATATCGCGGCGGTTCTGCATCACCCGTTCATAAATCTTCTCGTCACCGCCGGCACCGCGCAGAATGTCGGTTGCCAGGTCGACGGCATCCGAGAGATTTATGCTCTCACCGTCCAGCCACCGCCGCGACCTGCTGCGTTCCTCCGGCTTGAGATAGAGAAAGCGCTTGCGGATGCGGCGGAAGACCAGATCGTGCGCGCGCAGCGTGTCGGTGTAGAAGCTCGGGTCACCAGGTGGAAGCGTGCTTTCCCGGAGCGTGCAGTGGGCGCTGCGGTAGCCGCCGAGCGTGTTATCGTACTCGCGGTATCGATAGGTGCGGATGCTGCCGTGGACGAGGGTGTCGCGCAGCGAATCGAGCTCCGCCTCGTGCCGGCTGAGCGAAGTCAGATCGACCTCCCGCTCCCCGGGGTCGTTCATCTCGTAGTCGAAGCGAGGGCGCTCGCGCTCGCCGGCGAACAGCTCGGGGCTCGAGCGGTAGGCGAGCGGCGGGTCGATAACACCGGCGCCGACCCCTGCGAAGAGCGAGGCGGCCTTCGTATGTGCGAAAAGCGGTACGAGTGGATAGTGCTCGAACCACTCCGAGTACAGCTCGAAGGTCAGCTGCGCGGTTGCCTCCGGTCCGGCGGCGCGGGCGAGCGCGGCGCGAATGCGGGCGCAGGCGTCGCCGATCCGGTCGTCGAGACGGGGGACATCGCCGGCGCCGTGCCATGTTCCGGCCATTCCCTCCTCGACTATCCCTTCGATCAGCGCCCGGAACTCGCGGGCGAGGTCGCCGCCGGAATCCGCCTCCGGAGTCAGGAGCGCCTTCATGCGCGCGGCGCGACGGCGGCATATCTCCCCATTCAGCTCACGCAGATCGTGGGCGAATCCCGGATAGCGGGAGGAGAGCAGCGCGGCCACCCGCCGGTACTCGAGGTAGCTCCACAGCTCGGCGGCGAAATCGGGAGTCGGAAAGAGAAAGCTGAACTCCTCGTGATGCGTGCGCAACAGCTCGACGCTCACACCGCCGGGATAGTGAAGGTCGACCTCGCCCGATACTCGCTCCTGAAGTTTCACCGATTGGCCGCGGTAGCGACGGCGAAGTGTTTCCATTACATCGGGCAGCAGTGTACCGAACCGCTCGCGAATATCACTCAGCCCACGCACCTCCTCCAGGCGAAATCCAAAGGTACCGAATCGGATAATGCCGGCGTTGAGTCCGGCGAGCACGGTGTATACTTTCTCGTTCGCTTCCACGCTTGCAAAGAGACGCATCCTTCCGGGAAGAAAGAGACTCGTGCCGTCGGTACGCGGCCGTTCGCCTTCGAGTCCGCTCGATTCCAGATCGCGCACGGCGACCTCGCGCGAGGCGACGCTCGATGCGTATATCGACAGCACGTTCCTCACGTCGGTGAGAACCGCGTACCGCAACCCGAGCAGCGCCCGGCTCTCGCGACTCTGAAAGCGAAGGAACGCTCCGGCATCTTCGAGGCGGCCGCTCTCGAGAAGCGACGCGCCGCGGGCGAGCCAGCGCCTCAGCAGGTCGGCAGGCAGAATCGAGCGTTTTTCCTCGAGAATACGGGCGACGTCCGGGAGCAGTGCCGGGCCGTTTCGCGCGACGGTGCAAAAATCTCGAGCGCGCTCGACCAGCGCTTTGGCCGACTCGGAGTCGAGCGCTACGCGCATGAGGGTAGCGCCGTGCCGCCCGGCTGACACGAGCACGGAAGCGAGGCGGGCGATCGAATCGTGAACGGCACTCAGTCGCCATGCCGCGCGCGGGTATGCGGTGACAAAGAGATATGCAAGATGATGGTGATGCTGCGACAGATCCCACATCAGCTCGGCGAAGAGGGCGAGCTCGCCGCGCGTGTCGGCAAGCTCACACATGCCCGCCACGTCGAAGTAGACGTACTCGCTCGCCCCGGCGACCTTCGCGACGGAGCGCAGGCGCGCTTCGTCGAGCGTGATTCGGCCTTCTAAATCGGCAACCGCATTCGAGAAGTGCTTGCTGACCCGAGGGCGGTAGCGGTCGAAGAAGGCGAGAAGTCGTTGATAGCTTACCCGGTCGGTTTGTATCACAGCGTTCGTCCGATGGATGTACTCCGGGCCGGCGTCGTACGCCTCTTCGCCCGCCGCTTCGCCCGCCGCGCACACTTCGTCGGCGGCGTTACCGTCCGAACACCCGCTCGACGATCATCTCGATGGCGGAGATCTCGTCCGGTTCGTCGGTGACCGCCTGTGCGATCGCGAGCGAGCACGCCCGTGGAGCAAGAATACCACGCTTAATGAGTTTTGCAGCGTGAATCAGACTGCGGGTGCTCACCCCTTCTTCGAGGTCGATATTCGAGATGTTGCGGATATCGTTGCCGAGCAGCACCAGCCGCTCGGCGGTTGCCGCGTCAACGCCGCTTTCGGTTTCTACGATCTTGCGCTCCTTATCCTCGGGCGGGTAATCGAAGCTGATCGCGATAAAACGCTGCTTTGTGGACGGTTTGAGGTTCTTGCGGATGCTCTGGTATCCGGGATTATAGCTTATCACCACCATGAAGGTGCGCGGCGCTTCGATCTGCGTCCCCAGCGTCTCCAGCGGGAGCAGGCGGCGGAAATCGGTGAGCGGATGCAGAATAACCGTAACATCCTTCCGGGCTTCGACGACCTCATCGAGGTAGAGAATGGCTCCCTCGCGAACCGCCATCGTTGCCGGCCCGTCGACCCAGACCGCTTCGCCGCCCTTCATGATGTATCGACCGGTCAGATCGCGGGCGGTGAGATCCTCGTGACACGCTACGGTGTAGAGCGTACCCACACCGGAGCGATAGTCGCGGAGATCGGTCTGCATATGATCTCCATTGCGGCGCACACCGACGATCTTCTGCCCGAGGAGCCACGCCATGTATTCGACGAAACGCGTCTTCCCGCAGCCGGTCGGTCCCTTGAGCAGGACCGGAATCTGGTCTGCCCACGCGCGCTCGAATATCTCCACCTCATCCCGTATGGGGAGGTAAAACGGTTGTTCGGTAATACTGTACGAGCTCTGCACGAACTCGTTCACGTTCAGCTACCCGATTGTGCCGTCGAAGCCGCCTTCTCCGCCGGTGCGGCCGCCTTTTTCTTTCGCGCCCCCGGTTTGTGCGACGGACCGAAGAGCTTGAAGCCGACGATTGCGAGATAAACCGCGAACATCGCAGAGAACATTACCCGGGTGGGAATCGACTGCGATAACGTCCCCCCGAGCAGAAACGCGTGTACGAAGATTATCGGGAAAACGATGTATGCGAGGAGATGGATTTTCTTCCACGTGTCGTACTTGAACTGCAGCGGTTTGAACCACCACGCCGCGATAACCGCGGCGAGAATGAGAAACAGCCCGATAACGCCGAGCAGCTTCCCGAAATTGAAGAGGATCTGCCCGGCCTCGTACAGATCGTAGATCAGCAGCAGCACTCCGTGAAGCAGCATGAGCACGCCGCCCCACTTCCCGAGCGTTCTGTGCGACTTCAGCAGGTTCGCCCGCTTGTCTATGACTTTCTCTACGATCGGAAGTCGCGCGCCGATCACGAACTGATAGAACATGAGGGCGAAGCCGATGAGTGCGAATGCGCGCGCCGGGTAGTATGCGGCGAGTATCGCCGGGAACTCATCCCCGGCGAGATCAGCGCCGAGTTGCGATGCGAGCTCCACGAGCGGGATCAGCGGCAGAAGGACCGCCATTGCGATGATGATCTTCTTGTTCATGGTTGAACCGAACCGTACCATGACCGTTCACCGTGTGCAACGCGCCGGCGGCTGTTATACCGGTGGTCGTTCGCCGGCGCCACGGCGGGCGCAGGCTCGCTCTGCGCAGCGCACGGTCGAGAAGCGTGAGCAGCCGGAGCTCGCTGCCGCTGGGAACGTGGGAAGCGAATAGTGTGCGTAGAATGATGTCTGTCGCGCGGCGAATGCAGTACGAGCGGCGCGGCAGCCGTCGCCCGATCTCTTGCGACCAGGTGCGGTAGCCGGTAACGGTCGGCTCCGCCACTCCGGCTGTTCGTGCAGCGGCGATCAGTCGGCCGGTAAGCCGGTCGAACCGGGCGACCGGATTCTTCAGCCGCCGTCGCGTGCGGTATACTCTGAGCCCTGCGACTGCGACGACTGTGAGAAGCGCGGCGGCGACAATCGCGGCTATCCCGCTTCCGGTGAGCCGAATGCGGCGGATCAGCACCATCGCACCGGAATCTCCTGCCGGCGACTCATCCTCGGCGGCAATGTCGTCGAGCGTATCGTCGCCCGCGGGGGTCTCCCCTCCGATTTCCTCGAGCTGGAGATTGGTCAGCTCGTTGTCGGCGCTCCGGAAGCCGGTCCATTCGCTGACCTCCCCGACACGCATCGGCGGTGTCGCCTCCCAGATCGTCCATCCGCGACCGGGTATCCACACTTCCGGCCAGGCGTGTGCACGCAATCCGGTCACCTGTGTGGTTACCGGTTCGTTGTGATCGATCTGTCGTTCTCGCGCCCCGTAGTAGTCCTCCATTTCCGGATACGGCATGTTGACGAGGAACCCCGTAACGTAACGGGCCGGAATTCCGTTCAGGCGGGCGAGAACGACGAAGCTCGTCGCGAACTGTACGCAGTAGCCCTCGCGCGAATGGAAGAGAAACTCTTCCACGAAATCGCCCTCTCGCAGATTCGGCTCCGGTTCGAGCGTGTACTCGAAGTCGCCGGCCAGATATCTGCTGATCGATCGGAGCGTCGCGCGTGAATCGTTGTCGGAGACTCGCAACTCCCGGGCGAGCTGACGTACCTCCTGCGGAAGCTCGGCCGGTACCGACAGGTATTCGCCGCTGTAGCGACGCTGGTGCTCGTTCTGCGGTCGCTCCTCCCGGCGAAGGACGATCGTCTCGCCGACCTCGGGTGGTACGCTGAAGCGAAAGCCGGTGTCCAGGTGTCCGGATATGCTCGTATCGTCCACCCCTTCGGGCAACTCTACATGACGGGTGCTCAGTGTATGCGGGACCGACTCGTAGAGCTCGGTCAGGAAGGTTATCTCGACGTTCGCGTTCTCCGGGGCATCCGTGTCCTGAAGGTTATCGGTGTGGCTCGCTGCGGTCTCGCGCATGCGATCGCTGCGCTCCCAGCTCCTGCCGGAGTAGACGTCGAACACATCGGAGCGCAGGTAGATTCTCTGTCCCGGGTAGGCGGTAACCTCAAAAACCGGATTGTGTGAGAGGGCGGGACGTCCGCCGAGATTCCTCGAGTCGAGCGAGTACCCGTACATGCCGAATCCGAAATCGAGTGGAAAGCTCGGAAAGGCGGTCAAGAGGTGTTGACGGAGAGCAGGCGAGAGGCGGTGATCGATGTACCGATTGCCGGCCGCGCCGTCGATGAAGAGCGCAGGTATGGCGAAAACGATCGCGCACGCGATAATACCAGTGGCAAGCGGTGCGATTCCTCGCTGCTTACCGGTCGGCATCCGTCCGAAAACCGGGTGTATCTCGTCAGATTGCCGTTCGGCCCGTGCCCCGACGGTGTTCGCCGCTCTACGATACGCGGCGATTGTCGCTACCGCAATCGGGACCGAAAGCAGGAAAAACAACCCCGAGGCGGTCGCGATCCCGGCGAGCATGAGAGCGCTGAGCGCGGTCGCCAGAAGCGCGGGCCGTACGCCGTAGCGATAGACACTCCCCCCTGCGAGCACGCCGAGGTAGGCTGCTACCCATACAAAGACGTTCGAGACGCTTCCACCCGATCGTCCCATTTCGACCAGCCGGAACCAGGCGTCGTAGAGCGAGTAGGGGACGATGATAATTCGTGCGACGACCAGCAGAGCGAACAGCGGAAGGAGAATGTTGAGTGCAATTCGGGCCCGCGCGGCGCGGGGCGTTGCGCGTTCGTCATGCGAGTCGTGCTCGGTCGGGACGGTTTGTACCCGGAATAGGTTCAGGAGGAATGCTGCCAGCAGAAGCAGATACCAGAGCGAGCCGGGAGCATTCAGTACGAACGCGGTTGCCGCCGGCATCGCAAAAGCGATCGTATACGCGGCCGGTGTTGATCGCCCCACCGAATAGCTCATAGCTCCACTCCGTCTTCCAACTGTTGAATATTTTCTAACACATACACGCGCGCTTTTTGAATCCCCGGATACGACCGGGGAGCCAGCCGCTTCGCTTTCTCCCGTTGTTGCCGGCTCCACGCGGTGGCCGCAAGGAGCACATCGCAGCTGATGTCGCGAAAGTCGCTGCGGTACGGAAGCTCGAGCAGATTCTCGTCGGGAAGGTGGCTGATCACGATCACCGACGGCCTCGTAACCCGTCCATCGTGTATATGCGCGTCCAGCAATTTCTGAGGGCTGAGATCGCCGTTGAAGTGTATGTGACGCGTTCCGAGGTAGAACTCGTCGAACATCTGCCGTCCCGCTCCGCTGAAGGTGTAGATCGGGACCGATGTGCCGTATACATCCACCGGCACGTGAGCTTCGAGCATACTCCGCATTACCGACGTAAGCAGCTCCATCGAATGGTCCTCCGCCTCGGCACGGGCCGACGCGCGCATCGCAACACGCCGGAGATCGAGGTAGACGGCCACCCCCGAAGTGTGGGAGCTGTCATACTCCTTAATATACGGCTGCCCGTGTGCGGCGAACTTCTTCCACGCGATATGTCGAATCGGCATGCCTTCGCGGTAGCGCGAGAGACCGCGAAAACGGCTCGGATCGGCAGTGTGGCTGCGCCCGGCGCCGCCGCGTGTTCCCGGCGAGCCCGCCGGCGAACCGAGATGGCGGATAGATAGATTGAGCACCCGCGGATAGACGTGAAAATCGACGATCTGCGGCTGCGTTCGCAGCGTTATCCAGCCGAGCACGTCGTCGATCTCCGCCGGGCCGATCTGCAACCGATAGTCGCCGCGATGGCGGCAGTCGACGGTATGAACGAGTCGCCTGCTCCGTGCTCCGGTGAGAACGACTCTCTCGACACCGTCGTTGCGCTCGTCTCCCTGGTCTCCGTAGGGGGTGAGCAGCCGCATGAATATCCGCCACGAGGCATACGGCACCTCCCTGGTGTGCGACACACGGCTCGGAATCCTCAGCATCTCGCCTCGCACTGTCGCGCCGAGTTGTGTTTCGAGCCGCAACCGCACCGAGACGGCGGCGTACACGGTGTGCACGATGCTGAGAAGCGGAACGATCGCCAGCACTGCGAGGACATAGGGGAAACCGCCCCCGAGATATGCTGCGGCGAGATAGAATACGGCGACTGCAAAGAGGTAGCCGGTTATCGGGAGAGGATGGATTGTCACGCGCTCACGGATGCGGGCCACTGTGTCCTGTATCCGCCGCGTCGTGGTGCTCATGAGCTCGCTATGCGATCCGGTTTCGGGGTTTCGGAGCAGATTCGTTCCACGATTACCGAGGATGAGATCCCCTCCATTCGCGCCTGTTCGTTCACCACAATCTTGTGCGGCACGACATATCCGAGCGCTTCGTCGACATCTTCGGGGATCACGTAGTTTCGACCTTCGAGGTGAGCAACCGCCTGCGAGGCACGCATGAGCTGCAGCGTGCCCCGCGGGCTCAGTCCGAGCCGGATATAGTCGTTCTCCCGTGTCGCCGCAGCGAGTGCGGTTATGTAGCGCTCGATCTTCTCGTCGATGTGTGTATCCCGGACGCTCTGACGGGCGTGGAGAATATCATCGGGGCCGCAGACCGCTTTCGTGTGCAGCAGCGGGTTATCGGTGCGAAAGCGGCGGAGCACCTCCGTCTCCTCCTGCTGCGTCGGATAACCGAGCCGGATGCATACGCCGAACCGGTCGAGTTGCCCCTCGGGCAAGACGAACGTTCCGGTGAACTGGATCGGATTCTGCGTGGCTATGACGAAAAACGGTTGCTCGAGCGGGTAGGTATGCCCATCGACGGTTACCGCCCCTTCCTGCATTGCTTCGAGCAGGCTGCTCTGCGTCCGGGCACTCGCGCGGTTGATCTCGTCGGCGAGGATGAACTGCCGCATGATCGCACCAGCCTTGAAGATGAACTCCTGTTTCTCGGGGCTCCACACGGTCATACCGGTGATATCTCCCGGAAGAAGGTCGGGCGTGAACTGAATCCGTCCGAAGTCCAGTCCGGTGCACGCGGCAACGGTCTTGGCTAACGTCGTCTTCCCGACTCCAGGAATATCCTCGATCAGCACGTGAAGTCCGGCGAAGAGCGCCATGAGAATCGCGCGTGTTGCCTCCGGCTTTCCTACGATAACCGAGTGAATCTCACTTTCGATACGACGCCCGAGTGTCGGGGATTGACTGTTCGTTGTATGTGCATCCATAAGAAGTATTCGTTTCGCGTACACCTTAATGTACATGCCGATCCGGTGTATCGACAATCGCCGAAGTAGATAAGTGCAAGCGAGTGCGAGTGCATCCGAGTGCGAGTGCAACCGAGTGCGAGTCCAACCGACTGTAAGCGGGGCGTTCCCCGGCCGGAGACTCCTTCAACGTGCTCCGGTCTCGACCTCGATCGCACCGCGGAATTTATTAAGCTTCAGTATCGCACCGGGCAGGGGATAGGTAGTCTGGTATCCGACATGGCAGATTTCGATATATACCCCGGCGTGAAGTCGCCGCCGTGCACGGACCGTGGCACTCTCATCCTTGTCGAGCTGATTCAGAAGCTCGGGTGCTGTATCCTGCAGGCGCGATAGTGCAGATTCCAGTTTCTCTTTCGTCGCGGAAAGCCGCTCGGCGTGTTCGGGATGTTGTGAGATCCGGTTTCTGACCTCCTGAAGCCGGAAGACGATTTCGGTCGATCGTTCCTGCAACCGTTCGAGCCTTTCGGCCGCCTCGAAATCGACCCCGCAGCGTATTGTCGTGCGCGTTCCCATGCGGCTGCCGATCTGTTGAGCCTCTACGCCGGCAAGTGCACACAGCTCGCCGCCGACGATAATCCCCTCCTTCCCGGTACGGATAGCTCCGAGGGAGTTGACTACCGAGTTAACGATGCCCGCGTTCGCCCGGACATCGCCTTTGGCCGAGACTCGACAGTTCTCGATGTAGCGCGTTTCGATATCTCCGCCGGCGAAGACAGTCGCCTCATTGCGCCCGATGATTCCGCGCTTTGCGATCAAGTCGCCCCCGCAGCGGACGTCGGATGCATCGAGTGTCTCCATGCAAAGCACCGAGCCCTCCGCGTGGATTCGGAAGCGATCGCGGACCGCCTTGTGCAGTATGACATCTCCGGGGAAGTCGATATGCCCCGTCGAATAGTCCACCTCGTGATGGACCTCGAGAACCTTGTTCACCCGAAACTCCGACGAGCTCCATTCGAACCGACCGTCGACCGCCGCGCGGTAGTACTTTCCTTTCCTGGTTACGTTCGGCCCCGGTTTCCACGACCTCGGAGTGATCGTTTTCGGCGGGAGCTCCGTACCGAGCACGGTGTATCCGGGCTTACCCTCGCGGGGTGGAATATCGCGGGCGAGTACCGTGCCCTTCTTCACGATGACGAACGGCGACTGCTCGCGATAATCAATCCGCTCGGGCGAGTCCGGGCTCTTGCGGTTCTTACGATGTCTGTTGGTGAGCTCGTTGCGCAGCCCGATGTGGGCGGCCATCGCGTCGGTCGGCTTGCTCCCCCGCGCCACCGGAACCTCGAGCACCTCCCGGCCGTCGGAGTTGCAACTCCAGATCGCGTTTCGCAGTGCCTCGCGATCGATACCATAAACGACCCCGAGCCCTTCCAGCTGCTGTTCCACCGCATCAAGCGCGATCGGCGCCTCGGTACCTTCCGGCGGATAGAAATGGCCGGTCACCGTCATTTCGTCGTCGGAGATCTCGAAAGCGGCATAACCCGGCCGCACCGGCTCGGCGTGTTTCGCGATCGCGTCATCGAGTTCGAAGAGATCCAATCCCGACCGACCGGACTCGCTATCGGTAGCAGCGGAGCCCTCAAGCGATGTGACGAACTCTTCGCTGCGTCGAATGAGCTCATCGATCTCCCGCTCATCCATGGCGCTCAGTCTCGCAGAAAGTCCATAATCTTGCCAATCTCGAACGGTTTCCCGATCAGGCTTCGCGCGCCGGCGGACAACGCCTCGGCCGCAAGCGGATCGTGCGGATGACCGGTTATAACGAGAACCGGAAGCTCCGGCTTCCGCTCGAGGACGCTCCGAGTAACCTCCGCCCCGTTCTTACCCGGCATTTTCAGGTCGACCAGGAGGAGGTCGTACTCCTCGGAAATCGCGTTCTGCTCACCTTCGACCGCATCCGTCGAAATCGTCGTCGAGAAGCCTAAGCCGTCAAGCACTTCTTTCATCGCGCCGACGACCGATTCTTCATCGTCGATGACGAGAATTCGTTTCATTTTCGCTGCCTCCGCTTGCGCGGGATTCATCACTCGAGACATCCGGAGCAGTATATCATACTACCTCGTGAGCTTGTCGGACATGTGGGCAGAATTGAATATTGGCACAACCTATTGTATACTTCCGCCCCTCAAAATGCATATTCGCACAAGGGTATGCGCCCAATATTCAATTCCGAAGTGAAGTCCGACAAGCTCCTGAGCAGCGCGCAGAGCGTCAAAACAGCCCCCGCACGTCTCCGGTTTTCGTGTCGACATCGATGTTGCGGAACGCCGGGTCGGATCCGGTTCCGGGCATGAGCTTAATGTCGCCGGCGACCGGAACGAGGAACCCCGCCCCGCGGTAGACCAGCAGATCGCGAACCGGCAGCACCCACCCGGTCGGCCGCCCCTTGCGCTCGGGGTCGTGGCTCAGGCTCAAGTGCGTTTTCACCATGCAGGTGCCCATCCCCGCGAGGTCCGGGTCCTTCTCCGCGGTGGCGATCTTCTCTTCGGCCTCCGGGGAGTAGCTGACCCCGTCGGCGCCGTAAACTTCGCGTGCTATGAGATCGATGCGCTCTTTCAGCGAGGTATCGAGGGAATAGAGATAGTCGAACGAGACCCGTGCCTCGCACGCCTCCGCGACCGCCTCGGCGAGCTCGACCGCACCGTCTCCGCCCTCGGCCCAGTGCTTGCTCACCGCGACCCGCGCCCCGGCGGATTCGGCCGCGCTACGCACAACGCGTATCTCATCCTCCGAATCGGTGTGGAAGTGGTTTATGCAGACAACCGGCTGTATGCCGCTGCGCTTTACGGTTTCAATGTGCGAGATGAGGTTCGCCACGCCCTTCTCGACGAGCGCCGGGTGCGGCTCGGTGTACTCCGCCGCCAGCGCCTTGCCCGGCTTCACCTCCGCCCCTCCGCCGTGCATTTTCAGCGCACGGATCGTACAGACGATGACCGCCGCGTTCGGCACGAGGCCGGAGAAGCGGCACTTCAGGTTCCAGAACTTCTCGAAGCCGATGTCCGCCCCGAAGCCGCTTTCGGTCACGTGGTAGTCGGCAAGCTTCAGCGCGAGCCGGTCGGCGATAATCGACGACTGTCCGATGGCGATATTCGCAAACGGTCCGGCGTGCACGAATACCGGATTGCCCTCGATCGTCTGCATGAGGTTCGGATTGATCGCCTTGTACATGAGCGCGGTCATTGCCCCGGCGACTTCGAGATCCTCGGCGGTGACCGGTCGACCTTTCCTGTCGTAGGCGACGACCATGCGGCCGATTCGCTCGCGCATGTCGGCGATATCGTTCGCGACCGCGAGAATCGCCATGACCTCAGACGAGACGGAAATCTGGAACCCGCTTTTCATGAGAAAGCCGTCCATCTTCCCGCCCATTCCGATTATGATCTCGCGCAGCGCCTGCGCG
>SLIN01000156.1 GCA_007135605.1 Spirochaetales bacterium
CCGTCTTTCGCACGGCCGCTCAGGCTCTTCCCGGTTACGCGCTTTACCGCATCCGGGCTCCAGTAGGTGCGGACGTCGGCGAAAATCTGTGATCTTGCGGTCAGCAGGTGACCGAAAACCATCGACATGGCGTTCAGGTTGTCGTTCTCGGTGGCGAGAACGTACGGCTGGCGGATCCCGTTCCAGTCGAACGACGAGTTGAGAATCGCCTCCATGAAGTCGCCGTTCGGCATGAAGTCGGTCCACTGTCGCTGTCCCTGGAATCCGGCGGCAATCGCGTTGTGACCGTTCGCCTCCTCCTCGAATTCCAGCTCGGCGAGACGAGGATTGCCGACCATCAGGTCGCGCGTGATGATCGCCATCTTGACCGATGTCTCCCAATCCGACTCCTTCTGCTCCGCGCTGCGCTGGTTCTCCGGCGGATTCGGGTCCTTGCCGACGTTCGGTTTACAGTACTTCTCCACCCAGGCCATCGCCCGCTTGTACTCGTCGGGGTCGTAAATCTCCTCTTTCATCCGGCGAATGAGCTCGGTCATATCGACATACTCGTTACGCATGCCGAGGTAATCCTTGTAGAACGGCTCGGTGACGTAACAGCCGCCGATGCCCATCGAAACACCGCCGAGCGAGAGATAGCTCTTGCCCCGCATCGTCGCGACCGCAAGTCCCGAGCGCACGAACTGAAGTATCCGCTCTGCGACATCCTCCGGCACCGAGTTATCATCGGCGTCCTGCACTTCTCGCCCGTAGATGCCGAATGCCGGCACGCCCTTCTGGCTGTGCGCGGCGAGTACCGCGGCGAGATAGACCGCGCCCGGCCGCTCGGTACCGTTAAAGCCCCAGACCGCCTTCGGGATGAGCGGCGTCATATCCATCGTCTCCGAGCCGTAGCACCAGCACGGCGTCACCGTCAGCGTGAGCCCGACGTTTTCGCGTTCGAACTTCTCCGCACACGCGGCTGCCTCCGCAACACCGCCGATGCACGTATCGGTGATCACGCACTCGACCGCGTGCCCGTTCGCGTGCCGCACCTCCTTCTCGATCAACGATGCCGCCGCCCCGGCGAGCGCCATTGTCTTCTCCTCGAGGCTTTCGCGAACTCCGCGCCGTCGACCGTCGATCGTCGGCCGTATTCCGACCTTTGGAAGGGCTCCATGCAACCGCTTTACCGCACCGCTCTGCTTGAAATCGTTGTTGTTAGCCATCTGCTACTGTATCCTCCGCTTAAGTTATGATGGCTACAGGCTATACCGCCGCGCGCTCGTGGTCAAAAGTGCGAACCGCGAGGTCGGCACGTTTCCGCGCTTTTCGTTCCACGATTGTCTCCGATCGCCGGCGCCGATATACTCGCGCCCGATGGCACAGTTGGAACGGCGGGACACTTCACCTTCCGAGGCGAGTCACAGACGGTGAGATGGCACCGCGGCGGTAATCGCGGGGCTCAGATACAGTTATGGCCGATCGATCGAGTAATTCCTATTTCTCGCCCTGCCCCCGCTACGTCGAAGAGCTGCTCGTCTCCGAGATTCGCGCGATCGCACCGGACAGCGAACCGCGGGCAACGACCGGCGGAGTATCGTTTGTCGGAACGAGAGAGACGGGACTGCGTATATGTCTCTGGACGAGACTCGCCGATCGCGTGCTTCTGGAGCTCGAACGCGACCGGGTAGCCGGACGAGACGATCTGTACGCTCTCGCCCGCCACGTACCCTGGGAACGGCACTTCAGCGTAGATGAAACAATCGCGGTATTCGGCCACAGCGCGCATTCGGCATTCCGGCACTCGGGCCTTCCCTTTCTGGTGGTAAAGGACGCGGTGTGCGATCGTTTCCGCGCCCGTACCGGCCGAAGACCGTCGGTAGATGCGAATGAGCCCGACATCCGGATATCGCTCTACCTCACCGACCGGCAGGCAATCGTGTACCTCGACCTCTCCGGCGAAAGCCTTCACCGGCGCGGTTACCGAACCGAATCGGTCGCCGCCCCGCTGCGTGAGAACACAGCCGCCGCGGTTCTGACTCGTTCGGGTTGGCCGGCCGCGCTCCAGCGGTGGCGCGCGGAGGGCGGTCGTCCGCCGCTCCTTGTCGATCCGATGTGCGGATCGGGAACGTTCGCCATCGAAGCGGCGCTCATGGCGACCGATTCGGCGCCCGGACTCGATCGCTCGCATTTCGGCTTTCAGCGCTGGTCGGGGTACGATGGGGCACTCGGGGATACGCTCCTCGAGGAGGCCCGAGAGCGGCGGCGCGGCGGAATCGATCGATGGAAGGACGCCTGTGGACGGATCTGGGCGTCCGACAGCGATCCGGATGCGATCGCCGCTGCGCAGGCGAACGCCGAGCGCGCCGGCGTTTCGCCGTGCATCGACTTCGGACAGCGTGACTTCGCGGCGCTGAAGCGCGGCGCGCTGCTTGGAATGTGGAACGAGGTGGTGGATGGCGCGAACGACGTCGTCGGCGCGTTAGATTCCGCCGAGGAAACGACCGATGCCGAAGCCCGGGGGCCGGAGCTCTTCGTCGTGACGAACCCGCCCTACGGGATTCGGATGGATTCCGGCCGAATTTACGCCGAACTCGGCACGTGGCTCGCGCGAACGCTCACCGGGTTTTCCGCAACTGTGCTCGCCGCCTCGCGCGATCATCTCCGGCAGCTTGGACTGCAGGCGCAGCGTGTCCTCACGTTCTACAACGGCGGAACCGAGATTGTCGCCGGGATCGTGCATCTCAATGAAACGAATCGGTACCGCGAGCCGACCGCCTCCCGAGGGAAGCCGCCCCGCACAGAGCGATCGGTCGCCGGGAACGACAGTGAAGGCTCGAACGCGGTCGTAAATCGGTTCAAGAAGAACCGGCGGAAATTACGACCGCTGCTTCGTTCCGAAGAGATCGGGTGCTACCGGTTGTATGACGCCGATATCCCGCAGTATGCGGCCGCTATCGATGTATACACCGCCGAGTCGGGAGCGGTGGTCGCCGTGCTGCAGGAGTATGCCCCGCCGTCGGAAATAGCGCCGGAAATCGCCGCCCGGAGGCTCGAAGAACTTCGGTCCGCCGTTCGTGAGTATCTGAAGCTTGACGACGAGCGGGTTATCGTTAAGCAGCGACGCCGGCAGCGCGGAGCCGACCAGTACGAAGCCGGCCGGCGATCGGTGGCGCGCTCGATAATCGTCCGTGAGCGTGGTATGCGATTTGAAGTCCGCCCTGCCGGATACATCGATACCGGACTCTTCTGTGAAAAACGCGATCTCCGCGCCATGATACGCTCGCGTGCCGCAGGTTGCCGCTTCCTGAATCTGTTCGCCTACACATGTACCGCGTCGGTTGCCGCCGCGCTTGGAGGGGCCTCGGCGACCGTTTCCGTCGACACGTCCCGTACCTATCTCGAATGGGGACGGCGTAATTTCCAACTCAACCGGCTCGACGATCGAACCAACCGACTGGTGAACGATGACAGCATACGCTACCTGGAGTCGGCCACCGAACGATTCGATCTGATACTCGTCGACCCTCCCACCTTCTCGAACAGCAAGAGTCGCGACCGCGACTTCGAGGTCCAGCGCGACCACGGCCGACTGATCTCGCTTGCGGCCGCACGCCTGACGCCTGGCGGAGCGATACTTTTCGCGAACAACTACCGTCGTTTCCGCATCGATCCGGAGCTCGCGGAGAGTATGGCGGTCGAGGACGTCTCGGATAGTCTCCTGCCGCCCGACTTCGCACGATCGCGCAAGCGAAACCACCTCTTCGTCATTCGCCGGAGGTCGTGAGCGCACAACGAACGCGGGGTTCCCGCTCGCCGATCGTGCCCCAGCTCACCGCTGGTCGCCGTCGCCGCCGATCGTGCCGCGCTCCATGCGCGAGAAGAGCTTGCTGATGTTCGTCTCGGCAACCTCCTCGAGGGTGAGATCGAGCTCGGTACATATCTGAGTAAGATACCAGAGCACATCGCCGAGCTCCTCTTTCAACGCGCTACGAACTTCATCGGTGACCTCTCCGCTTCGATCACGGAAAATCTTCTTCACCTTCCCTGCCACCTCACCGGCTTCGTTCGTTAACCCCATGGTCGGATACACCAGCGGATGGTCGGTATATACGCGGTTCCACGTTTTTCGAGAATCTTCCTGATACTGCCGGAAATCCATGCGTAGTATGAGAGCCGGATGGGCGGCGATCGGTCAAGCGATTGGCCGAATGTTACGGCGAATCTTCCGAAACGTTTCGGCATGTATGCTCGAACCTCGGTGAAACACAGCCGGATATCCGAGTGGGGCAGAGACACAGTGCCGGCCGGCGCGGTACTCCTTCCCGCTCCATAGGTGGACCCATCGATCCTCGGGAAGATACACGCTTCGGCGCCTCGCGCCCTTCCGCAGAACCGGTGCCACCAACACGTCCGGACCGTAGAGATACTGATCGGTACAGAGATGGCTGTCGCGATCGTCCGGATACGCGACGGCAAGATGGCGAATGGGGGGAATACCGGTGTCGACATAGGTCTGCACGACGAGACGATGGTACGGGGCCAGCGCGGTGTAAAGCCGCGTCATGGCCGCGAGATGCGACAGCGTTTCGGCATCGGAATCGAACTGCCAATTGCTGTCGGGGCGATTGCTCTCGTGGCTCCGCATAATAGGGGCGAACGCTGCAAGCTCCGCCCAGCGCATGAACAGCTCGCGACTGCGCTTTTTCCACGCTACGCTGGTGAAACCACCGAGATCGGTATGCCACAGCCCGCCACCCGAATAGGCATGGCTGAGCGCTGCGGGTATAGTGCTTGCTATTCCGTCGTTTCGGCTCCAGTCGACCAGTTGATCACCGGCCCAGTAGGCCGCCGCATGCCGAGTCGAACCGAGCCATCCGGCACGCATGAAAAAGACAACCTCTCCCTCGCGCCCCGCTTCCCGGATCGCCTCGGCATTGATTTCCGCCCAGCGCACCGGATACTCATTGTGCACCTCGGCCCCCGGGCGGCCGTCGTACATAACCGCGTCGGCCGGCAGATATTCACCGTAGTCCGCCATCCAGCCGGCCATTCCCGCGCCGAGCATATTGTCGCGTATGATTCCCACGATCCATGCCTGCGCCTCCGGATTTGTCAGATCGATGAGCGCGGCCGGAAAGGTAGTAACGGTAACCAGGTAGTCCGCCCCATGCCGATCCTTCACGCAGAACCCGCGTGCACTCGCCTCCCGATACAGCGGCCCTTCGATCGCGAGAAACGGATTAATGTAGCCGAGGAACCGGACACCGCGCTCACGCAGTGCGGTGATCTCTCGCGGAAGATCGGGGTAGTATTCGGGTGAGTACTGCCAGTTCCACATGAGCTGCCGGCCGAACTTCGTCTCGCGCTTGCCGACCCAGTCCTGTACCCACAGCGCACCGACGGCAACGCCGGCATCACGCGCCGAGGCGAGTTTGCGCTCGATAGCCTCCGTACCCCCCTGCACGCCGAGCCACATGCCGTTCCACGTCCAGTCGGGCAACGCTCGGGGACGCCCGATCAGATCGCTCTGTGAACGCAACGCCGCTTCCGGCCCTTCGGTAACATCGATTACAATCCGTCGCGGATGCTGCCAGAACTCCAACTCGTGGTAGTGCGTGTGGGAAAAGTCGAATCGACAGTACGCGTCGGTATCGACGACACAGTACCACCAATCGCTCGAAACGAAGCTCGGTTGCGGAAAGTATGTGCGGTACCACCGGCCTCCGGACCCCGAATCGAGCTCGGCGAGCAACGAGATGAGGTTCTTTCCCCGCCCGACGCCCGGTTCCCGAACCCAGAGCGGCACCCGCGAGCCGCGCAGATTCACGCGCGAAAACTGCTCCCCGCAGCCGTATATCCGCTCGCTGCGGGTCGCCGCCAGCCTCAGGCTCACGCGATTCACGTCGTCCGGGAGGCCGTGCAGCTCGATCACGAGCCGCCCGCCGGAACCCGATGCCGAAAGGCGGATCCCGCGCGCGAAGTGCAACACAATCGAATCGCCCTGTTCGAAACTCACACGTCGTAACGGGTGAATACGCGCACGATCGGCGATTTTCCAGTTGCCGTATCGCACGTCCCACGACGCTTCCCCGCGCCCGACCGTAAGGCACGGCTTTCCGGGTCTGTGTCGGAGCACCACGCGGCCTTTGAAGAGAAGCTCAACGGTGTCGTCTGTCCGGCGGGCCTCGAGCATTGGATTAAAAGATCAGGTCTTAAGCGCTCCGGACGTCAGTCCGCTGATTATGCGCTCATGGAAAAAGACGTATACAATAACGCTCGGAATGATGCTGAGTGTAATCGCAGCATACATTCCGGTGTAGTTGGTAAAGAACTGTCCCTGGAAATCGCGGATACCGAGCTGGAGAGTTCGCGTTGTGAAAGAAGCGGTCAGAAGCAATGCGTAGACGAACTCGTTCCACGAAAAGAGGAATACAAAGGTACCGGCTGTCACGATACCGAGTTTGGAAAGAGGAAGCACAATCAGCCAGTACCGCTGCCAGAAATTGCACCCGTCGATAACTCCCGCTTCCTCCATTTCGAACGGAATCGATTTCATGAACCCCTGCAACAGGAATGTCGAGATAGGGATGTTGATCGCCACGTAAACGAGCGTCAGGCCGGCGAGTGAATCGAAGAGCCCGAGACCGCGGATAATCCGATAGTACGGAAGCATGAGCGCGATAATCGGCACGAGCACACCGGCAAGAATAATCGTTACAATGAGCTGCTGGCCCTTGAACTTCTCGCGGGCGAATACAAACGCTCCCATGGAACAGATCAGCATGTTGATTGCGGTGCTTGCCGAGGAGACGATCACCGAGTTCATCAAGAGCCGCGGCAGGCCGGAAATCCGGACCGCGTCGAGATAGTTCTGATAGTAGAAGCCACTCGGCAGTGCCAGCGGATTCATGACGAACTCCGCATTCGTCTTGAATGTCTGCAACAGCAACCACAGCAGCGGAAAGAGCGTTACGATTAGGAACAACGCCAGCACGCTCCATTTCGCCGCCTTCGCGAGCACAGCCTGCGGGGTACGGCGTCCGGCGAGCAGCGCACGCTCGCGCGGGTTCATGGCCGTTACATGCCCACTCATTGTTTCACGTCCTCAATCGCGCTTCGCGTGGTCAGCAGATGACGCGTTAATCCGATGATCAGCGCTCCGACGATAATCAGCACCGCACTGATAGCGCTCGCGCGCCCGTAATTGGCCGCATGAAGGTTGCGATGCAGCAGAATACCGAGAGTCATCGTCCGGTTGGCCGGCCCGCCTCCGGTCAGCAGAAATGTCGCCTCAAAATGCCGAATCCCGAACGCCATCGCCAGGGTCATCGCCACGACGGCAATACTCTTCACCATCGGAATCGTGATGAACACCTCCTGCTGGAACACGTTGGCACCGTCGATCTCCGCCGACTCGTAGAGCGAACGCGGAATCGACATGACTCCGGCGAGGAGTATGATCATGAAGTAGCCGATGTAGAGGAGCTGCTGAAGAATCACCGCCGGCAGAGCGGTGCTTAAGTTCCCGAGCCAGTTCAGTGCAAGATGATCGAGCCCTATCGCCCGCAATGCCGTATTCAGAAGCCCGAAATTCTCCCGATAGATCGTGTACCAGAGCATGGCGATCGCCACCTGACTGATCACGTTCGGCAGGAAATACGCGGTTCGCAGAAAGCGCCAGAACGGCGGCTTTCGTGCGAGTATCATTGCGACGACCGCGGCGAGCGCAACCTGTCCGAACCCGAGTGACAGCGCCCAGATCAGGTTATTGCGCAAGCCGAACTGGAAGTTCGTCATCTCGAAAATGCGCCGGAAATTCGCCAGTCCGACGAACTCCATGGAACCGAAGCCACGGAAGTCGGTGAGACTGACGACAAAGACATATCCGAGCGGGTAGATGAAAAAGGTGACGTACATGACGCCGACCGGAAGAAGAAACAGCGCTATTCCTTTCCAGTGCTTGTGAAGTGTCATCGGCTCCCTCTGAAACCCGAAACCGGATACAACACGCGACACGGGCCGCCTGCCGGCGACCCGTGTTACGCTTATGAATATCAGAACAGTACGGTGTCAGTCCATCGCGTCCTGAAGGATTTCCACGAACTCCGCCGGGCTGGCCCCGCCGGCTACCATCATTTCGATAGCTGTGCCGAACTCCTGCACGACCGCAACCGGGAAGGCACCCTCGAAGTGGGTGATCGTGAACGGTGCTTCGTTCTGTACGCGGACGAACTCCTGCAACAGCGGATCGACACCGGGGTCGATATCGTAGTTGATCGAGAACAGCGGTCCGGCGTCCTCGGTAATCATTGCGACGTTTTCCGGCTCGGTCATCCACTTCATGAACTCAACCACAGCAGCGCGTCGCTCAGGATCGTCGGTATGCGCCGCGGCGAGGTTCGACTGCGGGAACGCAACCTGATGGCCGTGGTGACCGCCGTCGACCGCCGGTGCGGCCGCCAACCGCGTCGCCTCGTGCACCTCGGGAGCATCCCCGGCTATACGACCGATGTACCACGGACCGTTGATAAAGATCGCGGTGCGCTCGGCGAGATAGTGCCCACCGGATACGTCGGCGTCGCCGCCGACCGCGTCGGAGGTGGTATTGCCGTCGCTGTAGAGACCGAGCAGCATCTCCGCCGCCTGCTCGTACTGCGGATGGCTCAGCGGGCGATCCCATGCATCGGGGCCACCGATACTGCCGATGATGTGGCTGTACCACAGCATACTGGTCCAGGCGTTGGCACCACCGGTCATCTGCGAGGTCGGGGTGATGCCGGCGTCCTTCAGCGCTTCGAATGCGGCTACAGCCTCATCGAAGGTCTCCGGGAAGGAATCGACGCCGGCCTGATCGAAAAGTCGCTGATTGTACCAGATCGGGGTGACGCCCACCTCATACGGAATCGACTTGGTCTCTCCGTCGATCGTCATCTGCTCGATCGTTCCGCCGGAAAACCGGTTGCCCCATTCGCCGGACAGCTCGTCGGAGAAATCCATCAATACACCCTCGGCCCCGTAGAAGCCGAACGTCGTCGGATCGGGCTGGAAGACGAAGACGTCGGGAGGATCGCCGGCGGACATTCGTGTGTTGATCGTCGAGCGGTATCCGTCGGTATCCGGCATCGGCTGGATCTCCACCCGGATCTCACCGGCATGCATCTCGTTGAACTCGTTTACGAGATACTCGACCATATCCGCCTTCGAGTCCTGGCCGACCCAGAAGGTCGGGAACTCGAGGACTATCTCGTCGGGCTCTTCGGCACCCCCACCCGCGAATACGGCGGGAACGAGAAGTGCGAGAACAACAAGGGCGATAGTGAATATTGAAAGCTTCTTCATGGCGCTCTCCTTTTCTTTCTTTCAGAAAGTAAACCACGGGCATACGCCCGTGTCAATCATTTCCCGCGCTGAAATAGCGATCGAATACCAGATCGCTGGCGCCGCGGCAGGCGAGCAGAGGGTCATACTCGCAGGGGATCACCTCGCCCGCTTTCAGCCTGGTGCCGTGAAGATCCTGCTCCGCATAGCGGGACGCCCCGGCGGCGAGATAGGCGGACAGCACGGCATGTCGGGATATAATGAGGAAGACCTCCGGGTTAAAAAGATTCGCAAGGGTAACGATCGACGCGCCGAGTGCTTCAACCGGCTCACGCAACGCGTCGACTGCCGCACGATCGCCCGATTCGAGCCGTTCGAGCAACGCGCTGCGATCCGAGGTGCCGCATTCGGCTTCCAGCCTCGAGAAAAGCTCTCCCTCGCTGACCATCGATTCGAGCGTCCCGGGTCGCCCGTGCAGCCTGGCAGACGGGTCGACGATGGTATGACCGACCTCCATCGCCGAGTGCCCGTTGTTGGTGAACGGCTGGCCGTGCTGGAGAAAGGCACCTCCGACGCCGCTGCGGATCAGTATCGCCATGACAGAGTGAGCGTACTGAGCGCGTCCGTATCGGTACTCGCTGGCGGCGATCACGCTCGTGTTGTTGTGCACGACAACCGGAAGCGAGAATGCATCCGAGAGCCGTTCGGCCAGCGGGACGCGTTCCATACCCGGAATGCGGGAATACGAGACAATCTCACCGCGCGCCACATCGACAATGCCCGGGGCGCCGACACCGATGCCGAGCAAATGCTGCCCGTCGATGTTCGCCTCTCGCAGCATTCCGCGAATGAGTTCGACAAGCCGTTCGATAACGGCATCGGCCGCTCGTTCCGGCTCGATCTCTTCGACTACACGGATCACCGTATGCCGAGCGAAGTCCACCACCGTCGCGGCGACCGACCCGGCCCAGAGATCGACTCCGATCGCGTACCCCGCCGTCGCGTTTATACGGTAATAGCTCGGCCGCCGACCGCGGCGGTCAGAGTCCTCGCGGGGGGTCGTCGACTCGGTGATGAAACCGCGCTCGGCCAGATTCGAGAAGATACGGAACACGGTTGGCGCACGGAGGCCCGTCTCGTTGACCACCTCCGACTGTGAAATCTCCTGCCGGTCCTGGATGAGCCGGAGGATGAGCTTTTCGTTGCGCTCGCGTACATCGTAGCTGCGAAGCGGTCCGCCGGTACTCGGCCCTCCGGCCCGTACTTCCGGCTCCTCGCCCGTGCGACCGCCCGTATTACCATCCATCACCCTGATCCCTCCATTGTCTTTGAGCACCCATGCGGGCATCGCCCGCCGAAGCCGAACCGACCAACGGAATCGTCACATTCGCCCGCGGAATGACCGCAACGCGCGCCCCCTCGGGCAGTGGCGCGATCACCTCATCCACCGCCGCCTGCAGCGATCCCGCCTTCGTCATAAGCAACCGCTCAACCGCACGCTCCGCCATATCGGTCACCAGGCGCAGCGGCCGGCCGGAAGCATCGCGCGCGATCTGGAACGCCTTGTGCGGCCCGACGGTAAACGGCATGTTCGCGAAGTCGCCAAGCACATCGTCGTGGTTGTTCCGTTCGTTCACCCATTCCTCATAGTGTATGCTTCCGGCCCCCTCGGGACACGCCGCCGCGAGCACGACAGGCGCCGAAGCGGAAGCCGCCGAGACGGCGTGCGCGAGTCCTTTCTGGGATTGATAGATGTTGATGTCTTTCGGGTGCCCGCCCGGCGATGCAATAACAGCGTCGAACGGCTCGTCCACAGCGATGGTGCAAATCCGCAGCACATCGGGAATGCCGGCGGGCATGACGTCGGCCGGCGCTCCCGCGAAAACCCGCACGATCCGCTTATCCTGCGTCAGCACGGCATTTACCGCAAAGTGCACGCCGATCAGGCGTCCGAGTTCTTCCACGTCCTCCCGGGCAGGGTTACCTTCGTATCTCCCGAGGCGGGCGCCCGGCTCACGCATGAGTGCGTGATTCGCGTTCACCGTGGCCGCGCCGGCGAGGCCGATCGCTGCGCCCTTCACCCCGCCGGAGAAGCCCATGAACTGGTGCGGCTCGATGTTCCCGATCACGATTCGCAGGTCGGCGGCGGCGAATGCGGCGTTTACCGTGCACGGTGTACCGCGCGAGGTCGTGACGAGCTCTACGAGCGAGCGGTCGTCATGGGCGTTGTGGCACACAACGGTACAGGTGTCGATGATCTCGCGCGGGAGGATTGCCGGATACTCGGCCGGCGCCATGACCGGGTGCATGCCGGTGGCGATTATGAAGGTGATGTCACCACGCTTCACCCCGCAGCGCTCGAGCTCGCGGAGCAACGGCGGGAGGAGCTCCGCGTGTGGCACCGGACGAGTCTTGTCGTTCACCGCTATCGCGACGGTGGGCGACCGGCGCCCGGCCGCCGGTGGCTCTGCCGGCCGCCCGGCCGCCGTTGAGCGTACGAGCCGCCGGAGCTTCGTTCCGCCGACCGGATCACCGAGCGCTCGCTCGGCTTCGGCGGCGCCATCGGCTACCGCCGGTGCTTCCGGCGGGAGAAGCGTGTATGTCCGCAGGTAGCCGGGTACCGTTGCGGTCACCGCACCCGCCCCGTACGGAAGCTCTATCGTTGTTCCCGGCATGTTGTTTCCCGGCACGTTCCCAAACCGTTTCCCGGGCGGCCGGCGTGCGAAGTCCACCGGCCGCCGCTCGCGCCGGCGTCTCGCCGCTACGCGATCCTCGCCGCTACGCGCTGCGGAACAGCTTCGTAATCACGAACTCATTATGCCGCAACGCCTCGGCGGCGGTGAGCCTGCCACGAACCGTGTGGGCCATGACATCGAGCGTGCGATCGGCCGCCTCGTCGAGCGTCATCTCCAGTCGAAGCATATCCGAGACATCAA
>SLIN01000093.1 GCA_007135605.1 Spirochaetales bacterium
ACCGCATCGCTCCATCTCTACCGCATCGGAGAGCCGTACCTGTGGCTCGACGAGGTGTACTCCTTTCTCCCGGCGCGCTACATCGCCGAGCGCGGGGCGCCGGTGTACGAGACAGGCTACACATACGACCGTGCCTACCCGTACCATTGGACGGTCGCGCAGTTCATGCGCGTGCTCGGTCCGAGCACGTACGCCGCGCGGCTGCCGAATGTTCTCTTTAATCTCGGCACGCTCGTCGTAGTGTACCTCTTCGGGCGGCGGCGGTCGGTTGCCGCCGGATTGCTCGCCGCCGCGCTGTGGGCGAGCACGAGCTACGTGCTCATCTTCACCCGCTGGGTGCGGATGTACCCGATGGTCTGGTTCCTCTTCGCGCTCGCCGCCTATTTGTTCTACCGCGCGGTCATCGATATGGCGCGTCCGGTGCTCCGCCTGCGGGTGCGGGGGCTCGACCTCTCGTTCAATCCGCTTCTGTTTGCCGCCTTCCTCGCGGTCGTTCTGCTTTCGGCGTCGGTGCACCGCCTGTCGGTGACGCTGCTTTGGGCGGTGGCGCTCTTCTATCTCATGGAGATGGTCGTTTGCCGCGAGCGGGGCAGGGCGATCGCCGCGTTCGCGGTCGCGGTCGTCGCGATCGTGGCGGTCGGATACTCGACCTACGGCACGGTGAATGTGCTCGAGGCGTATTTCGAGCGTCCGTCTCCCGGCTGGACGCGCGCCGGCGGCAGGTCGTTCAGCGTCGTCTGGGACCGTGTCATCGCCCACATCCCGCTCGCCTTCCTCTATCCCGCGGCGATCGGCGCCTCGTTCGCCGAACGCAACCGAACGCTGCGTTTCGTCACCGCGGTCGCCGCCGCCGGCATTCTCTTCGTCGGCCATCAGTACGCACAGCTTCCGCGCTACTGGAGCATGACCATACCGTTTATCGTGCTCGCGACTGTGCTGAGTCTCGTCGAGATCGTCACCCGTTTTCGATCTCATCGACGGCTGGTTGCCCTCGCGCTGCTCCTCGCCCTGGTGGCGCCGGCGGTCGCCTCGAACACCGCCCGATTCGTGCGCGAGCTCGGCGAGGTGAACCGAACCTACGACGGCGACGCGCTGCGGCCGCGCACCAAGCGCGACTACGGACCGATACTCGACTATCTCGAACTCTTCTCCGCCGACGTGAGCGATACCATGACCCCCATGCACCCTTCCTATACGCTGTACGCCCACGGACAGCGGGTAACCGGTGTCTATCACGACGATTACGAGCATCGTGTGGGAATCGAGACCTTCGGTTCGGCCGAGCTGCTCGAGCGGCTCTCCGGGCGCCCGCTCGTCTACTATCGCGACGTGGACTCATCGCTGGCCGCGCACGAGCAATGGTTCGCCGCCCGGCTCGCTCGCCACCCCCGCATCGCCGACGGGGTGAATCTCTGGGTGCCGTTGAGGCGGGAGTGAGGGATGAATCGTGTTGGTGGATAGAGCTGCTCCGAAATGTGGGGCGCAATTCGTTGCATCGATCGAACTCAATGCAACATTGCGGGCGAACACCGCGCGTGGTAGAGTAGCGCCCGGTCGTGAATGGATTGGAAGTACGAGCGCGGCGAAGGTCGGGTTAAGCATCAATGGAATCACGATGTCAAACGATGGATGAGAAAGTTCGGAAAATAGGGTCGCCCGAAGGGTTGCTGTTCGAACTCGCGCTCACCGAAGACGAGCAACACGAGCGTGGGCTCGCATGGGGCTCGGCACGCTTGTTGCTCGGCGGTGAGGCAGTCTGGACCGACGACGACACCACGTCCGAGCTGAACCCCATAATGTGGACATGGGTCGATCTGCTCGAGTTTCTCGCCCGGATCTGGCCATGGCTGTTGCTGGAAGAGTCGTACCCGATTCCGGTGAGCCCTCTTCACCCGGGGTATCTTCAACGCGAGGCTGAGCGAAGATGGGAAGATATGCCGGATCCCGATATCGAGCGCGAGGAAGAGTCGGTGCAGCGCTTTCTTATGAGACACGATCTCGCCGCCGGCCTCAAAGGATTGTTTCTCCCGTCGGTAATACTCATGCGAGCGGGTAAGTATTTCCTGTGCCACAGTTCTGCCGGCGGCCAGACACTTACACGACCGCGTACCGAAGTCGTCGATACACTCGGCGCAGTCGGCGACCATATTGCCGGGTTCGTGCGTGGGAGCGGTCACCCGCGAGGAGAAGCAGCCGTTGCCGAGTGGGATCGGCGATCCGAAAGGCTCGTGGACACCGCCGTTTCAATACGCTCGGGACTGACCGACGAGTCTCGACGTGTACTTCAGCAATCGGAGCGCGACGAGGAGTTCTGGGAGTTTCGTCCCGACGAACCTGAACGAGACACCGAGATTTTCGCCGCGGCGCGGATGACCGCCGGGGTTGTATCCCATGTGCGGCAGCGCGAGTTGCTTGACTTGATTCGCGGAATGCCTCGCCGCCCGACCCCGGACCTCGACGCCGATTCCCGGGACCTATGTCGTGAGCTTCCCGCGGATGCAAAGGCGCACGACCAGGGCTACTTCGCGGCCGCATGGTTGCGTGAGCGATTAGGGTACGACGCGAATGTTCCCGTCGACCCGCAGCTGGTTATCGAACGGTACGACGTAGGCATCGGTCGGATTGAGTTGACCGGATGTGCTATCGAAGCCATTGCGGCATGGGGGCCGAATCACGGGCCGGAGGTAGTGCTGAATTCGTGGGCGGAAGCACGACCGGCTCACGCACACGGAGCGCGAACAACACTCGCGCATGAACTCTGCCATCTTCTCCTGGACCGGAACGGGATGTTGCCCGTCGGAGAAACGTTGGGTGGTAACACGCTCGAGTTCCCCGAGAAGCGGGCGCGTGCATTCGCCGCCGAGTTTCTTCTTCCGCGCGAGACCGCCGCCGCGAGAGTACGGAAAGCGAGTACGGTCGTGACCGCGATTCGGGAGATGGTCCACGACTTCAATGTCAGTGAAGAGTTAGTCGCGTGGCAGGTTCGAAACTCGTCGGCCCGGCAGACTCTCGGTGAAGAAGATCTCAGCGAGGTGGAATCCCGAACTCGGGCGCGGGTTTCGTCTGACACGTAATGCTTCGGGCTGAATGAGCCGTCAAACCACCGCGCCGTCGATCTCCGTCATCATCCCTCTCTTCAATAAGGCTCGTCACGTACGGACGGCGCTGGAGTCGGTGCTCGCGCAGACGGTGCCGCCTGCCGAAATCATCGTGGTTGACGATGCGTCTACCGACGGCGGCGCGGATATCGTTCGTTCGGTCGGCGACGATCGGATCCGTGTCCTTACCCGCGATGAACCCGGGCCGGGCGGGTACGCGGCGCGAAACGTCGCAATCGAGAATGCAAATGGAGAGTGGATAGCGTTCCTCGACGCCGACGACTACTGGCGCGAGGACCATCTCGAGCGGATCTCCGTCGCAATCGAGTCGGCCGTACGCCCGGAGGTGGTTTTCACCAACTACAGCGTCCGCAAGGGCGGCGATCGGGCGATCGTCAAGAACGAGCAGGTTGATGGCCGGCCGGTGGTAGCGCCGCTACGTCGCGGTGAGGCGCTCGCGTGGTTCGCGGGGAGCGACTTCATGCACACCAGTGGAACGGCCGTGCGCACGGAAGTGCTCCGTGACCTCGGAGCCTTTCCGGCCGGAGAGGCGTTGCGGGGCGGGGACTCCGATCTCTGGCTCAGGTTGATCCTTGCCGACAAGCGAATCGCCTACCTGAGCGAACCCACCTCGGTTTTCGTGCAGGAGCACAGCGAGATCATCACCTCCGCATCGAACCTTCAGCTCCCGCATATCGTCGGCGCTCGACGGCGGAGGTACGGCAAGCTCTGTCGCGACCGGAGCGAGCGCGAGCTCCTGGCGCGACTGGCCAATCGCAAGACGCTATCTCGTATTTCGCAGGGAATCGATGGCGGGGCGGCGAGACTGCTCGACTTTCGCCACCTGGTGTGGTGGAAACTGTCGCGAAACCAGCTCAAGCGGGCGATCAGACTCTTGCGGCGGACGCTTCGCGCATGACCGTCGTTCAGCTGCTTAATCGCTTCCCGGTCAGGTCGCAGCAGTTCATCTATAATGAGATCGATGAGCTTCGCGCGCGCGGGCTCACGGTGAGAGTGCTGACGCGCAAGCTCACCGGCAGCCCCGTCGACGGTGTCCGGCCCTTGTACGTGCCGGCGAGAAGCGCGTGGCGGCGGGTCGCCGGGCTTGCAGTCGACCTGACGGTGCTCGCGCTGCGCGCCCCGGGGCCGCTCGTGCGAATGCTTCGGTCGCTCGCTGCTGCACCGGCCGACTCCCGGGCCGATGTCGTCCACGCCGGGCGCATCTTCCGCTCGGTCGCCGGCGGGGCCGATCTGCTCCATTGCCAATTCGCGACCCTCGCCGGCGAAGCGCTCTGGTACCGGGAGCGGGGATTCTTCGACTGTCCGGTGATCGTCTCCCTCCGGGGCTACGATCTGACCCGAAGGAGCGCCGCCGGCGGCGTCGACTGGGCCGATCTGTCGACCGGCGTGCAACGGTTCCTGCCGGTGTGCCGCGCGTTCGCTCGCGATCTCGCCGACCGCGGTATCCCGGAGGAGAGGGTGTCGGTCCACGTAACCCCGCTTCGCGTGTCGAGCTTCGCTTGCGATCGCGACCGCGCCGCCTCGGGCGGACCGGTGACGCTTCTCTCGGTCGGGCGGCTGGTGGAGAAAAAGGGGTTTGAATACACGATTGATGCGATGCGTATTCTTCGCGAACGCGGGATCGAGGTGACGCTCACCATCGTCGGCGACGGACCGCGACTGGAAGCGCTTAGTTCTCAAATCTCGTCGGCCGGGCTGGAGGCGAGCATCTCGGTCGTGCCGTCGCTTCCGCACGGTGAGCTTATCGAGCGCTACCACGCGCACGACCTCTTCGTGCTCCACTGCGTGACGGCAGCCGACGGCGATCGCGAGGGAATACCCAACGTGCTCAAGGAGGCGATGGCTGCCTCCGTGCCGGTGGTATCCACCTACCATTCGGGAATCCCTGAGCTGGTCGAGCACGGGGTCAACGGTCTTCTGGTTGCCGAGCGCGACACGACGGCCTTCGCCGATGCGATCGCCTCGCTCGTTGAGGACCGCGACCTCCGGCAGCGACTCGCGCGCGCCGGGCTCGAGCGTGTGCGCGAGGAGTACGACATAGGACCGGTGAGCGAGCAGTTGATCTCCATCTACCGGGAGATCGCCGGATGAGGGGGATGCCCGAATGAGCGATGGGGCCCCCGCCGTAACCGTGATCGTTCCCACCTACCGCGACTGGCGCCGGCTCGAACGCTGTCTCGATGCGCTGGAACGTCAGAGCGTATCGCCCGAGCGTTTCGAGGTGCTTGTCGTGAACAACGACCCCTCGGATCGACCGCCGCCCGCATTCCGACTTCCGAAGCGGTGGCGGCTGATGGATTGCGCACGAACCGGGTCGTACGCCGCGCGAAACGAGGGGCTACGGCACGCGCGAGGGCATATCATCGCCTTCACCGATTCCGATTGCGTTCCCGAACCCGACTGGCTGGCGAACGCACTCGCGCGCTTCTCCGGCGAGCGGCCGCCCGACCGCGTGGCCGGTCACATCGAACTCTTCTATGCGCGTCGCCGGCCGAATGCGATCGAGCTCTACGAGTCCTACTTCGCATTTCGCCAGCGCGAGAATGCGGCGAAGGGAACGTCGGTGACGGCGAATCTCTTCGTTCGCGCTTCCGTATTCGAGGCGGTAGGAGCGTTCGACGAACGCCTGCTCTCCGGCGGCGACCACGAGTGGGGCTACCGTGCGAGCGCCGCCGGGTATTCGATCGAGTACGCTGCCGATGTTGTCGTCCGCCATCCGGCGCGCGGTAGCGTTCGCGCGCTCGTCGGCAAGAGCCGGCGCGTGGAGGCGGGAAAGTACAACCGCCGAGCGCGCGGGGTGGAGCTCTTCCGCTTCGTTCATCAGCTGCGACCTCCGGTGCGCAAGTTCCGCTCGTTTCGCCGGCGCAGCCGCGCCGCCCGCTCGATCGCGCTGAAGGTGATCGCGGTGCACTACCTCGTTTCGCTTGCCCGGGCGTTCGAACGGTTGCGTATCGCGTGGTGTCCCGGCGCCTCCGGAACTATCCGCCGATGAGAGTGACGATCGTCGTCAGCTCGCTCGGCCGCGGCGGCGCCGAGCGCTCGGCGGTTACCGTGGCCGCCGGTCTTGCCGGACTCGGACACAGCGTTGCCGTGGTCACCAAACATCGCCGCGGCGAACCGGAGTACCGCCTTCCGGGAGGCGTACGCCACGTCGAGGTCGAAGCGGTCGCCGGCGACCGCCGGCCGGTTCACCGCGTTCGCGCGGCACGCAGGCGGCGAAGGCTGCTCTCCGACGCTATTCGCGGGAGCGAGCCGGACGTAGTACTGTCGTTCACGACCGAGATGAACGTGCGGGTGCTCTCCGCGTTGCGGGGGAGCCGGATACCGGTTGTCGTGAGCGAGCGCAACAACCCGCGGGCGGTGCGACTGCCGCCGAAGTGGCGGCTGCTTCGGCGCCTGACCTACCGGCGCGCGGACGCACTCGTCAGTCTCAGTCACGGCGTTGACGAGTGCTTCCGCTGGTTTCCGGCCGCGCGCCGGCATGTCGTGCATAACGCGCTGCCGCCTGACATCCACGAACAGATACGAGCCGAGCCGGTGCGTGCCCTCGATCGCTCGGCGCGGTGGTTCGTCGCCTGCGGAAGGCTCGTTCAGCAGAAGGGATTCGATATTCTGGTGGATGCATTTTCCGCCGTCGCCGTCGACCTTGCTCAGTGGAATCTGGTGATTGTCGGCGAGGGGCCTGACCGGGAAGCGCTCGAGAAGCGTGTTGCGGGTTTGGGCCTTGCCGGCCGGGTACTGCTTCCCGGACGCGTGCGCAACCCTGCGGCGCTCTTCGCGCGCGCGGACGTCTTCGTGCTCTCCTCGCGGTTCGAAGGGTTCGGCAACGTCGTCATCGAGGCGATGGCCGCCGGACTGCCGGTCGTCGCCTTCGATTGTCCGTACGGTCCCGCCGAGATCATCGATAATCCGGGGGGCAACGGCGTGCTCGTTCCGCCCGGCGATATCGAGACGCTCGCCTCGGCAATGCGCGAACTCGCCGCAGACGACCGGCTGCGCTCGCGAATGGCCGAGGCGGGCCGTGAGCGCGCCGGCGACTTTGCAGTCGACCGGATTATCGGGCTGTGGGAGGAGGTTCTCGAGCGTGCACGACATCGTTGAATTCCGAGAACCGTTTGCCGTGTACGAGATCGAAGTATAGGCGTGCTTCGGCATCGATAAATAGTTGTCCGAGTTTTCGATCGATTGGGTCGTGAAACGTATGATAGGCGCCGGGCCGCGGGGTGAACTCGCCGAAACAGAGGCTGGATTCCCCTTTCAGAAAGTCGATCCGAACTGAAGGAGCCGGGATCTTAGTGCTTAGCTCCTCGGCGATCGAAATCTCACTCGTTGTAGCTCCGTCTCCGAGGAAGGAGGTGAATCCTCTTCGATTCCGGAACTTCCCTGTCTCAAGGACACGACCGCTGCGGCTCCAAAAGCAGTACCGGGTGTCCGCTTCGTCACGGTTGATCTCCTGGATCAATCCTACGCGACCGTAGAAGGTGTAGAACTTCAGGTCGGACGGTATGGTGCCGGATTTCGGGGCAATGTATTCCTCCACAATCCACTCGTCCGCACTGATCTTTCCGCTTGTCAGCAGCGCGGCGATGGCACCTCGGAATTCGTTCAGCGAGCTGAAGGTTTGTCTGTTCTGAATATCGAGTATTTCGTCGTCCGACCGATAGAGAAATACACCTTTCGACCCCGCGCCGTACAGCGGCTTCACAATGACGGGAGTCGATAGGTCGATGTCGTCAAAGCGTACTCCCGAAGCATGGACGACAGGAACACGAACGCCGCAGCGGTTCGCAAATGCGCGTCCGACTGCCTTGTCGTTCAGCCGCCACTCGGGCAGAACTGTCGAGTAGTTTTTCACGATTGTGCGGCGACTAAGCTCGGCTCGGAACGAGCCCGAAAGACGCAGCGAGTACCTATCCACCGACCGCGCTACCGGTTCGCTCATGGTTTGCGGCCATAGATGCCGCAACGCGTATCTCGACGATTGTCCCGACACTCTTTTTCTCAACGCTCGCGTCAGAAGCGGTTCGAGTAGCCTTCGCTGTATCATCCTCTCGAGCAAGGAGATCGCCGGGATCAAGATCAGAGACCAACGTGAGAGCCGGCGGTGAATGCGTCGAAGCGGCTTCATGACGACCTGCCCGGATGCGCTTCGTGGAGACTCAACGGTGAGCAAACGAGAATCGTGTGGTCGGCGACTCGGATTGCCATATTCGTCATCCACAGATTCCTACTACCCACCGGGAAGGCGGTCAAGGACGCAGCGTCGTGCGCAGCATCATGCTCTTTTGTCTCCTCCGCTGGTTATGTGTGGTCTTTAACGACGAAATGCCGCGAATCGATTGCTTTGTGCGGTGAATAACGCCTGTATTCACCGCAGGATATGCGGTGAATATGGAATGGATTCACGAGCTGCCCGGTTGGCCGGAGTCCGGGACAAAACGGGAACTTCCGAAAGCTTCACCGCGAAGGAGTGGACGACACGCGGGTGGACACGAATTCGCCGTAGTCATTGGGCGTCCCACGGAAGAGCCAAGTCGTTCTCGGTAAGCCGAAGGGGGCGCTCACAAGCGCAGATGACGAGCCCCGGGGCAACGGACGCGGCCGGGTAGGTGCGGCGGAAGGCGGCAATTCCGCCGGCATCGGACGCGGTTGGGCGGGCGGTGAGTTTTATCTCTATGGAAAAGAGTGTTCCGTCGCGCTTGTTAGCAGTATCGCGTATACCTGCCAATTTGATGATGTCATCATCAAATTTCAAGGTATGCGGCGACCATGACCACGGCGATATGAACTGCTGTCAACAGCGGTTTACAAGAAGTAACGAAAAGCGTTATTTTTTGTATACCGGAGAAGGGCCCGCGAATGCAGCGAATGCGATGCTTGGAGCGGATTCTCGATGAAGTGTCCGACCGCGATCACTATTTGTTCAGCGGTGACGACGTCCAGGTGCTCTTCCCCGATCTGAATCGGGCCGCCGTAAAAGCGCTTCTGAGTCGCGCCGCCGGAAGCGGAGTGCTCGAGCGGGTATGTCAGGGGCTGTACCTCTATCCGCGGGCTCCCCATCCACGAGGCCTTGTGCTGTACCATGCCGCCTCCAAACTGCGGCGCGGCCGGTTTAACTATTTGAGCCTGGAGTCGGTGTTGAGCGACGCGGGGGTCATCTCCCAGGTTCCGATCAACTGGATTACGGTTATGAGCAGTGGCCGTAGTTATGTGATGTCCTGCGGGGCGTATGGCAGTATCGAGTTCGTGCATACAAAGAGGCAACCGAACGATCTCGCCGGCGGAGTGACGTACGATGCGCGAATCCGGATGTGGAGAGCCTCGGTAGCTCTGGCGCTTTCCGATATGCGCCAAACGAGACGGCCAATGGATTTGATCGATTGGAGCCTTGCGCATGAGTTTGCTTGACCGTCTGGTTGAAGAGGTGCTTTCACGTAACCAGGAGCTTGCAACCCTCCAACCGGTTATCGAAAAGGAACTCCTGCACCACGATATCCTCAACACCCTGTCTCAGCTCGGCTATCTTCATCGGCTCACCTTCATCGGCGGCACCTGTCTACGTACCTGTTATGGTTCTCCGCGGCTCAGCGAAGACCTCGGTTTCTACGGAGGGAAGCAATTTGACCGCAATGAGTTGGGTGCGTTGGGTTCGGCCATACCGGAGATTATTTCGGAGCGATACGGATTCACCGTCGACGTAAGCGAGCCGCAACGAGAAGCCGGGAACACCCTAACCTGGCGGATACGTGTCGTCACTCGGCCCGAACAGCCGCATATGCCGATCCAGCGCATCAATATCGACGTATGTGCACTTCCCGCCCACGACAGCCGGCCGGCTTTGCTGCGTAATCCGTACGGTGTAGACCTCGGAACCGCGGGTCTAATTCTGCAAGCCGCATCGCGCGAGGAGATACTTGCCGATAAGTGGGTAGCCCTGGCACTTCGGCCGAATCGTATCAAGCAGCGCGATCTCTGGGATATTGTATGGCTCGGTCAGAATGCCGTCGAGCTGCGCCCTGACCTTGTGCGAAGAAAACTCGCCGATCGCGAGCACGAGCCGCAGCTCTTTCTCAGCCTGCTCAACGACCGACTCACGCAGCTTGAGCACACTGATTTCCTGCACGAGATCAGCCGCTTCCTGCCTCGGGAGACGGTAGAAACCATGTTGTCGCAACCAGACTATTGGCACGTGGTTCGCTCTGCCCTCCACGAGGGTTACGCCGCCCTGGAGACGGCCTTCCGGGAGTAAGCGGGGTTGAGGAGGAGAGGGGCCTGACCGGGAAGCGCTCGAGAAGCGTGTTGCGGGTCTGGGGCTCGGCGGCCGCAGCACGAGCTACCGTCTTGCTGAAATCGACAAATTCGCGTGAATTCATCGATTGAATTCGACACATTCACGGTAATTATGTAGGGTAGTCTGCATCATGCAGTATATCCGCCGGGCGTTGCAGCCGATTATTGCCGAGAAACTCAGCACCGACAACAGACTTGTATTGCTGCTCGGTCCTCGGCAGGCGGGAAAGACAACGCTCGCGAAGGAGATCATGGAGCAGGTCGCCGGAGGTGAGTACCTCGCGCTGAGCGGCGAAGACCCGCGAACGGCCGAACGCGTTTCCTCCTGTGATCTCACCCGCTTACGTGCGGTGTTCTCAGGGTACCGCTACGTCCTTCTCGATGAAGCACAGCACATACCGAATGTCGGCGCTGCGCTCAAGATCGTGCATGACAATCGCCGTGCCGGAGAAATGGACCCGCGGATTCTGGTAACCGGCTCATCGAGTCTGTCGCTTGCCGGAGGAACCAGGGAGGCGCTTACCGGGCGAACGTGGTCCTACACGCTCTATCCCATTGCCTTCGCCGAGCTGCGTGAGCATGAGAATCCGTTCGAGCTCGAGGGGCGGCTGCCGGACGCGCTGGTGCTCGGAATGTATCCCGCTCTGTTCTCTCTGGCGAACAGAGACGATCGGGTGGAGCACTTGCATGAGTTGAGTACCGCTTACCTGTACCGTGATGTTCTGGAGCTCGGTGGGATACGCAACTCCCGCAAGCTTCGCGATCTTCTGCGGCTTCTCGCATATCAGATAGGATCGGAGGTCTCGTATCAGGAACTCGGCCGGCAGGTCGGTCTGACCGTGGACACGATCCTCTCCTATATCGATCTACTCGAGAAGGCATACGTTGTATTCTGCCTCGGTGCGTTTTCGCGGAATCTTCGGAAAGAGGTCAGCAGGAAAGACAAAGTCTATTTCTACGATAACGGCGTTCGAAACATCCTCATAGAGGATACGAAGGAATGGCATCTGCGGGGCGACAACGGACCGCTGTGGGAGAACTTTCTCGTCTCCGAGCGGTTAAAAGCAAACAGCTACACTCGTCGCCACTGCGGCGCCTACTTCTGGCGAGTGTACACCGGCGCGGAAATCGACTACATCGAGGAAGAGCAGGGACAGCTTTCCGCCTACGAGTTCAAGCTCAAGAAGAAGGCCGCAAGGCCGCCGCGGTCATTTCTCGACGCCTATCCGGGCGCCCGATTCGACACCGTTCATAGCGAAAACTGGCTCGATTTTGTCTCTTGAGCGGGAAAGCATGGGGGTGCGAACGCAGCCTCTGAATACATGCGCCGGATGACCACCGATGTCGTTCCATGAGTTTAAGATCAAGCGATACGTGGAGTAGGTGGATGTCAAACACACGAGGAGTTGTTCGTCCCGGTTCGGCTGTCCGGAGACCGCGCACACCCCTGAATAGCCGGTAAACCGTCGTGACCGTACTCATCTATACATCAAAATCGAGCTACACCGGGGTGAAAGTCGGTGGAGCGGAAACCTCGCTGCGGCTGCTCGGCGAGACGCTCGCCGGGCAGGGGCACTCGGTCATCTATGCGACGGGTGCCGGCGGTTCGGTGTGGCGCGCTGTCGACCGCTGGATAAACGGGGTGCGGGTGCTCTTTCTGCCGAGCTTCCGGAACGCGTTGGGCCGGCGATTGCCGCTGTGGATGAGCCGGCGGCTCGACCGGCTCGCGCGGCGGCATGCGGGTCTCGAGCGCGCGGTCGACCTGCGGCGCGTTGACATCATCAT
>SLIN01000260.1 GCA_007135605.1 Spirochaetales bacterium
CGCGTTCATATCCGCACCGGCTTTCGCATTAACGTTATCGAGGGGGTAGAGGAAAACCATCTCACCTACCTCGCCGTTCAGGGTGCGATTAACCACATGCGCCCGCAGTTCTCCCGCTCCGGGTCGCTTATCCTCGAGGTCGGCGGCGGCACGAGCGTGCTCATGATTCTCAACCGCGGCAAAATGATCAGCGCCCACAGCCTGCGAATCGGGACGGTGCGTGTCCAGCAGCAGATTCGTCCGGGCTTCGATAGTTCACATCAGATACGCGAGTATCTGCGCGAAAACGTGCGGGTAACGAAAGAGGTGCTCGAAGCGGAGTTCGATTTGAATCGGGTTCGCTTCTTCGTTGCCGTCGGCGGAGATGCGCGCCTTGCCGCGAGGATGGTCGGGGAGAAGCAGCATGACTACTTCTCGGTGGTGAAGAAGAAGGCATTCAACGAGTTCGTGGCCGGTGTCGAGGAGCTCGCCGTCGACGAATGCGTGGAACAGCTCGGTATCAGCTACTACGAGGCGGAAGCGCTGCAGCCGGCTCTGCTTCTGTACAAGTTCTTTCTCGACGTTACCAGCGCCGATCATATGATCGTCCCCGATGTAAGCATTCGCGAGGGAGTGCTCATCAGCTTCGCTCTCGGAACCAGCCGCATGGTCGAAGAGCAGTTCTACTCGCAAGTCATCGCGAGCGCCGTGTCGCTCGGCAGGAAGTATCACTTCGACGAGCCGCACGCCCGCCACGTTGCGAAGCTCGCCCTCGAGCTGTTCGATCAATTGGCGGACGAACACGGCCTCGATCAGCACGCGCGGCTGCTGCTGGAGGTCGCTGCCCTTCTACACGATATCGGGAATTTCGTGCGCTCGAGCGGCCATCACAAACACAGCCAGTACCTCGTTGCCAACTCGGAGATTTTCGGTTTCTCCCGCGAAGACATCCGGATTCTCGCGAATCTCGTCCGCTACCACCGAAAGGCGCCGCCACAATCGGGCCACGCAAACTTCGTCAGCCTGCGTCGCGAGCATCGACTGATCGTTCTCAAGCTGAGCGCCATTCTTCGCATCGCCGACGCCCTCGATCGCAGCCACAGTCAGCGTGTTCGCGGCGTAACCGTCGAAATTGTGGAGGGAGATATGTTGCTTCACGTTGAGCACTCCGGCGATGTATCGGTCGAGCGCTACGGTCTCGAGCAAAAAGGTGATATGGTTGAACAGGTGTTCGGATATACGGCGAAGATCGTCTGATCGGCGTTAAGTAAGGGAGCTGATGGAGAGCACGAGTCAGTACAGCGAAGAGATCGAAGACCGACCGGAGCCGGATCACGCGTTTTTCAACCGGGAGCTGAGCTGGATCGAGTTCAACTCGCGGGTTCTCGACCAGATGCTCGACGAGCGCATTCCGCTGCTCGAGCGCCTGCGTTTCGGCGGCATCGTTGCGAGCAACTTCGACGAGTTTTTCATGGTAAGAGTGGCGGGATTGAAGCGTCAGGTTCGAAGCCGCAGCTATGCCCGCTGCCCGAGCGGGATCTCACCGCGTGAGCAGCTGCGGGAGATCTCGCGCCGCGTACATGAGCTGGTAGCGATCCAGTACGAGCATCTGCGTGAACGGCTTCTGCCGCAGATGGCGGAGGCCGGCATCGTGGTGCACACGCCCGACACCTACCGTGCCGAGCACCGCAGCTATCTTTCCCGGCTCTTTCGTGACGAGATTTTTCCGGTTCTCACACCGGTTCGCTGTCGCTCGGATGAACCCATGCCGTACGCCGGTAACATGCGGCTGAGCGCGGCATTTCTATTGCAGCCGCGCAAAGGTGCGCGGACACTGCACAGCGCCGCCGAAGCGAGCGCCGGCGCGGAGATAGGCCCCCGTTCGGAGGAGGTCGGCGGCGCCGACTCGGTGCACACCTCCGAAGCGAGCACCGGCGCGGAGTCACCGCCCGCGGAGGAGCAGATCGCCGTCGTGCAGGTTCCCAGGTCGCTCGCGCGGCTCGTTTATATTCCCGGCAAAACCGGAGCTACCAACGTAGCGCTGATCGAGCACGTGATTGTCGAGCATGCGGCGAGCCTGTTCCCCGGCTACACGGTTACCGGCACTCTTCTCTTTCGGGTCACCCGCGATGCCGACTTCGGTGTCGACGAGGAGCGTGACGAAGACTTCGTAGAGGCGATGGAGCAGGTCCTCGAAGGGCGCGAGTACAGCCAGCCGGTGCGCCTTTCGGTCTCGCCCGGCAGCGAGCGGCTTCGCGACTTTCTCACCGAGACGCTCGATGTGCATCCGGAGGAGGTGTACGAGATTCCGGATCCGCTCGAGCTGAAGAGCCTGACCGAGCTCGCCGATCTCTCAGGCTACGATGCGTACCGCTACCCGGAGCATTCTCCGAACCACAGTCCCGTCTTCTCGGAGGACGAGCAGATCTTCGAGGCGCTGCGGCGTACCGACGTGCTCCTCTACCATCCGTACGAGAGCTTCTCTCCGGTCGTTCGCCTCGTTCAACAGGCCGCGGAGGACCCCGACGTGCTCGCCATCAAGATGACCCTGTATCGAACCAGCGGAGGGTCGCCGATCGTGCGTGCACTGAGCAGGGCCGCCGAGGAAGGCAAGCAGGTCACTGCGGTCGTCGAGCTCAAGGCTCGTTTCGACGAAGGGCAGAACATCGAATGGGCCGAGCAGCTCGAACGTGCGGGCGTAATCGTCGTCTACGGTATCGCGAGGTTGAAGGTGCACGCGAAGGCGCTCATGATCGTCCGGAGGGAACCGGAGGGAGTCCGGCGATATGTCCATCTCGGAACCGGAAACTACAATGAGAAAACGGCACGACTCTACTCCGATCTCTGCCTGCTGACCACCAACGCCGAAATCGCCTGGGATGTCGGACAGTTCTTCAACGCGATTACCGGTTATTCGGTCGTTCCCGGTTTCTCGCGGATCTCCATGTCGCCGGTGGGACTGAAAATGAAGCTGCTCCAGCTTATCCACCGCGAGACGATGCGCGCCGAAAGCGAAGGTACCGGGCACATCATCGCGAAAATAAACAGCCTCGCCGACGGCGAGATAATCGAAGCGCTCTACACCGCGAGCTCCGCCGGGGTGACCGTGGAGCTGAACGTCCGTGGAATCTGTATGCTCGTTCCGGGTCTTCCCGGCCGAAGCGAGAA
>SLIN01000050.1 GCA_007135605.1 Spirochaetales bacterium
ACATTGACGCGATCGACATCGGCGAGATGTCGTGAATGCAGTCGCATCGATGCCACCTGTGAGAGATGGAGCGCGCGAACGTTCGCCGCCGGATCCGTTTCATCGAAGCCGTCGCGTACGATTCCCGCCGGCGCCACCGGTACACTTTCATCGGAGAGGTACGGCAGCATGAGCGGCTCGCGATCCGGGTCGATGCGGCGCCCGCCGGTCAGCTCACCGTATGCGCTCCAGTCGCCTCCGGCGAACCGGTCGCAGAACTCGCGATGCAGCTTTCCGCCGTTGGTGATCACCGTCAACGCCACGGCGAATCCGGGTCGATAGCCGAAGACGTTATAGCTGCCGTCGGGAGACGGAGTGGGTACGGCCATCGGACCGCAGACGGTATAGCTGCTTCCCATGCTTACGAGCGCGCCGTCGCCGACTCCGAGGAGGGTGGCCGGATTGTCCCCGGTCGCCGCGAGGACGACCGCATCCGGGGATACCCCGTAGCGGCGGCTGAAATACGGCGAGATCGTGCCGAGCGGCGCGTCGTACGCGACCATCTCGCCGACCAGCGAGCTCAAGCGGGCCGGGGCCGAGTCGCCGCACAGCTTCGCGGCCGCGGTGAGGGCCGTCGGTGAGAAGCCGGGGTGATCGATGTCGAGATGGTTGAGGTTCGTGCCCCACCCGTCGCCACTGTCGACCGGAGCAATGCGTCCGGTGAGTATCGAGGTGAGCCAGGCGCTGAGCAGCTGAATGTGCGCGGTGTTGTGGAACTCCTGCGGCGATTCGTTGGCCCACCGGATGATCTGTGACGCCGGGAAGCGAAGCTCGGCTCGGTTGCCGGTGATCGCCTCCACGCCGGTTGCCCGACGTGCATTCGCTGCGTTTTCTCCCGGTCCACCGCCGCCGGCCCAACCACCGCCGTGCGCTTCGGCGAGTGCCTCGCTAAGCTGTTCGGCTTCGCGTGCTGTGGTACGGTCCTCCCAGATGGGGCTCGTTCTGCGTGTAATCGCCGGCTCGATCCAGTCAACGAGCGAGTGTGCTTCAGTGAGCCGGGCAAGCCGCTCGGCGAGGGAGGCGTTCGAGTAAACGGTGCAGTGCTGCTGCGCGTCGCACTTGATTGCCGCGAGAGAACCGGGGTCGATATCCGATTCGCGCAGCTGTTCGAAGATCGCATCGAGCGCGTCGAGGTACATTGCCGGCGGTGCGTGTCGAAGTTTCGGGTCGGAGGACTCGAGAACGCCGCCGTGGGTACCGTACGACGGGAAGTGCGTATCGAACTCGAAGCCGCCGCTTGCCGCAAGCGTACCGGATTCGGTATCGAGAACGATCCATTTCGCCGACTGTGTCGAAAGCTCGAAGCCGAGCACGTGTTTGTTTCTTGCCATCACTTTTCCTCCATCTGCACTACGTGGCCGTCGATGCGTAGAACCTGCCCAGATCGCCGCGGTTCAATCCAGCTCCCGCCCCGGCACCCGGAGGACGATCTCCCCACGCCGCCGGGTACAGATCTCCGAGGCCGAGCAACGCCGCCCCGGTCACGGGCGCCGAAGCCGGCAGAGCGGAGCCGGCAACCCGGATTCCGCTGGTGAGAAACGATACCGCCTCGACCGCCTGCCGGAGCGGAGCGACGAGCAACTCACCCGCCGCGGCAACCGTACCGCCGACAATTATAGTCCCGGGGTCCACACAGGCGGCAACGTTCTCAATGCCCACCGCAAGTGCATCGATATACCGATTCCACACTCTCTCGGCGGGCGAGCCGGCTCGCGTCGGCCGGTATTGCGCGTCACCATACGAGCCGGCCCCACGCCGGTCCGCGCGCGAGACAGCGGCGTGTCGTCCGCGCGGGTGCCCGACGGCGAGCAGGTCGATAAAGGCAGCGACATCGCCGCAGGCGAGGCCCGCCGCGCGCGCCTCGCGAAGTAGCGCGCGCTCGGACACGTACTGCTCCCAACAGCCGGTTCGCCCGCAGTTGCAGCGCCGATTCCCGTCGCGGATCGCCATGTGTCCGAACTCGCCGGCACGCCACGTATCGCCGCGCATCAGCCGGCCGTCGACGATAATGCCGGCGCCGACCCCTTCGGTAATCGATATGCGGACGAAGGAGCCGGTCGGCGGCTGCATCTGAGCATAGCTCGGCTCTCCTGCCGCCGCGGCGTCGGTTGCGCCGCCCAACAGCACGTATTCGGCGAGGGCGGCGGCGTTCGCCTCATTATCGATGTAGACCGGCCGCCGTAACTCTTCGGCGAGCCCCGCGAACGACACACGGGAAAGGAACAGGTTCGGCGCGTGGATCAGCAGTTGCTCCTCGCAGTCGACAACACCCGGCAGCGCCAGTCCGACACCGACTACCGGCGCGCCGGTCGCCGGCCGGTTGCCGGCCGGTGAGCCGCCGTTGCCCGGCGACGAGCCGGTGCCTGCAGCCGAGCCGCCGTTGCCCGGCGACGAGGCGGTGCCTGCAGCTGAGCCGCCGTTGCCCGGCGACGAGCCGGTGCCTGCAGCCGATCCGCCGTTGCCCGGCGACGAGGCGGTGCCTGCGGCCGACCCGTGCTCGACTTCGGCGATCGACCGTCTTGCTTCCTCCAGGACTACACTGCGTATCGATCGAAGCGCTTCGGTCGGCAGGTTGATGTGCCGTTCGGTTACCACCGACCCGTCGAGTCGAATGACCCGGCTCGTCAGATGTGCCGGCGCGCGCTCGTCGATAGACGGACGCAGCTCCATGCCGAGCGCCAGCGCACGTTCGGGACGCAGTCGATAGCTGGTCGCCGGTCGACCGGGCGAGCTTGGCCGGGAACCCGCCGCGCAGCGGCCGCCGGCATTCGCCTCGTCGACGGGCGCGACGAGCCCGCGCTCGATCAGCGCCTCGATGTGTCCGGTCGCCGACGGGGCACTCTGACCGACCGCCGCGGCAATCTCCGAGCGGGTGTGCGGGTTGCCGTCGAGAAAGACCTCCAGCGCCAGACGGCGCACCGGCGGAAGATCGTACCACGGCGTTATTCCGGCGTCGGTTCGCGGGTGAGGTGCGAAGCTCGAGGCGCCGTTCGGCGGTCGGCCCGCCCCACCGGAACGGTGTGAGCGGGCGCGAGGTGTTAACATCATCACTCTATCTAAATGAACCGGTTGATCTCCGCTTCCACCCACTCGCGGCGGCCGGAAG
>SLIN01000241.1 GCA_007135605.1 Spirochaetales bacterium
CTACGCCGATCCCTAACCGATCGGTGACCTAACGGACCGAGGTTCGACTATCTCGCAGGATGCGTTCAACGGCGCGGTATACTCGTCTGAACAGAAGCGTGCCGTACGTGAAATATATGCGTGGAGAGTCCCGACTCACCCCGATGCGTGCTTCCTGACGCCACCGCGGGGCGAATATCGCCTCGCGGTACCAACGGATACTTTTTCGCCAACCGCCACCGATAGCCGAGGGCATGTGAAGCACATAGAGTCGTTTATAGAAGGACGAGCTGGAGTCGAGCCCGCGAAAGCACCGGCACTGGATGTCCGCAAGTCGGATCATTCGAGCGGTCAGACTCGGCTTTAGTCGCGACGCGAGCAGGAACGGAGACCGCGCCTCAAGACACAGTGCGGCGAGACGAAGAGAGGCGTACGCGTAGTATTCGATTGCCCACGCATGGCAGAGCGAGAGAAAGCGTTCTTCTTCTATACCCTTCTGTAGCAGTCCGACGATGTCGTAGGCGTGACGCAGAACGAACGCGCCCGATGCGGGAGACCGTTTGGTCGCTGCGTGCACGCACAGCAGTGCGAGTGATGATTCGGGTGCCGGAATGTGACACCCGAGCTCATTATCCCATCTGCGAGAATCGCCGAACAACGCCACGCTATCGAGAAATCGGTCGATTCTTTCGAGTCTTATACGGTCTCGCTCGAACAGGTTGTAGTGCACCTCGACTTGAAGGCCACTGGCCGGTGAAGCGAATTGAAACTGATTGTTCCATTCGAGCTGCCGTTCGAGTCGGCATTTCTCCCAGTCGTTGAGGATCGGACTGCCGATGTATTTGTAGCCGGCAGTCGTGAGCACTCCGACCGCCCGCATGACGTCGTGTTGCGGCACTAATACATCAAGGTCATTCGCCCAGCGCAAGGGATCCTTGTCGACCGCCGGTCCCTTGATAACGAGCATGTCGATGCCGGCGCGAGCGAGGAGATCAGCAACTCGATGTAGCTCGGAACGGACAGTCACCCCGAATGCGATCGCGTCAATTGTCGTGCGACGAGCGATAGTCATCACATCACTTCTCAGCGGCTCCTCGAGGGTGAGCTGAGCCAGACGTTGGAAGACAACCGCAGTCATCATATGACGCGAACTGAGTTCAATGATTCTCGCTATATCGATGCGACTTGTTTCAACGAGTTGCTGCGCTGCGGGAATGTCGGATGCGGCGAGCTGAACGATCAGTTGTTCTTCCGGCGATCGCACGATCTGCAGTGCTGTTTTCATTCGGCTCCAAATCGCCGCGAGAACGTCCCAGTCGGTGCGCATCACGACGTATTCTGACTGCACTCAGTATACCACTGGAGAGTACTCCGTCGGCGAGCAATCCATATCAGGCGAACGATCAAGGATGGTCGACAAACATGAGTAGTGTGCTCCTGTTCTCGGTAACGTCCCAGTCACGCGAGCAGTTGGAGAAGTACTTCATCGAAGCGGGCTATCGGGTGCGGGTCACGGCTGACCTGCATGCCGTCCGCGAGCTGATGGCGAGGACCGAGTTCGATGCTATAGTTGCGGATGTCGATGCCTCAGGGGAGTCGCTACGGAAGCTGCAGCGGATCTACCGCGACATCTTCGCTGAGTCGGTAGTGCTCGTGATTACCGCTCAAGGCGGGGTAACGCCCAATGTGCTTCCACGCTTCGGAGCTGAGTTGGAGATGATCAGTAAGCCGATTTCGAAGGAGCAGGTGCGCTTCGAGTTAGAGCGGATGCTGGAGTCCCGGCGTCTGCGTTACGAGGCACAATCGCTGCGCCACGAACGAAGCCTCATCCACGATATCGGAAAACTGGTAGCGGTAAGCAGACCGATGAAAGAGGTCCTCTCTCTCGCCCGCAAAGTTGCTCGCAGCGACTCCACGGTGTTACTCACCGGAGAGACCGGAACCGGCAAGGAGCTGGTAGCCGGCGCGATTCACTACGGAAGCCCCCGAGCGAAGGGGCCGTTCGTAAAGCTGAACTGTGCCGCCTTACCCGGCCAGCTTCTCGAAAGCGAGCTCTTCGGGCACGAGAAGGGTGCATTCACTGGAGCCGAGCGACAACGTACGGGCCGCTTCGAGCACGCGAACACCGGTTCCATCTTCCTCGATGAGATCGGCGATATGAGCATCGAAACGCAAGCGAAACTCCTGCGAGTCGTTCAGGAACGAGAGTTTCAAAGACTGGGTAGTAACAGGACAATCCGGACCGATGTGAGAATCATCGCTGCAACCAACAAGCAACTGGACGAGCTGGTGCAAGCGGGCGACTTCCGCGAGGACCTGTTCTACCGGCTGAATGTGATCACTATCGATATCCCCCCGCTGCGCGAGCGGAACGAGGACATCCTTCCGTTAGTAGATTTTTTCGCACGAAAGCTTGCCGGAGATCTGAAGCGGCCGTACAAGGACTTCACGCCGGAGGCGATAAACGCGCTTCTGTCACATTCCTGGCCGGGAAATATACGGGAGCTGAAGAATGTTATAGAGCGTGGAATTCTGATGTCCGACGGAGAGAGAATTGGACTCGACGACCTGGGACTCTCGGTTTCCGAAAGTGAACGCCGAGAGCCGGCCGGCCACGAATCATTCGACCCGGATGAGCGCACAACGAATCTCAAGGAAGCTGAGCTTCGTTTGATACTGGATGCGCTGAAACAGTGCGATTGGGTTCAGAAAGACGCGGCGAAGCTGTTGGGGGTGTCGACCCGGGTGCTCAATCACAAAATTCGGCGCTTCGGGATCAGGCATCCGCGCTGGAGGCGCAACCGCTGATTCCTCTCCCGGAAATCACGGATAGATAAGCGGATCGATCGCGGAAGCGGGTGATCCGCTTTTTTTTGCCTGGTGGATTACACAATTGTACTCGAAATCGAGTGGTGTGCGGTTCAGTCGACGCTGTGGATTAGACCGGCGATCCGAGCCTATATGGAAAGGCCATAAGCCTCGGAAATATAGCGTTTTACGATAAAACAGCATATGCAGGGGTTGGCACAGCAATTGCTCTTTAGTCTCCAACCTAATGTATGGAGGCAGTTATGCATTCTGCTGTGCCCATTTACAAAAGTCGAAAAACTGCCCGTTTCATTGTCATGTCGATTGCCGCGTTCGCAATCGCCGTCCTTCC
>SLIN01000152.1 GCA_007135605.1 Spirochaetales bacterium
GCGGCAGCGATCGTCACGGTGTGTATGAGCGCAACGACATTTCGACCTCGGCGAGGTTCGCCTGCATCGCTCATCGAAAGCGTCTCCATCCGGCAAACCGCCGCGACTCCGAAGCGATCGCCGTCGTGAGCTCGCTCTCGGCATCCCACTCGGCGACGAACACCGCGTTGCGCTCGAGCCGTTCCTTCGCGCATGCGTACTCCATTCGAGCGATGCGCGCGGCGCGCTCGAGATACGGCGAGTGCGGAAGCATCCTCTCTTCCCAGGAGATCGGATCGGGGCGGAAGACGAGAACGCGATATCCGCGCGCACGCAGGCGAATGAGGTCGTCGGCGTCTTCGGGGATAAGCGGACTGATCAGTGCGAGCTGCGTTCCGCGCCGAAAGAGATTAAGGGGGATGCGCCCGAGCTCGCCGAAGGCGCCGTGCTCTTCCAGCCGCGCGCCCGCCAGTCGATCGAGCATGCGCTCGCGCTTGTACTTGCCGTATCCGGGATCGCTCCAGCGCAACGGCCCGCCGTAGAGGAGCAGTCCGACGCGGTTTCCGTTCGCCGTGAACAGCTCGGCGAGCGCCGCCGCCGCAACGACCGCACGACCGAAGAGGGTATCGTAACTCGCGATTCCCGCTTCGGCTGCGCCGTCGACTCGGCCCCTCGGATAGACACCGGCGCGAACGTCGAGTATGAGGCCGATGTCGGTCGCCCGCTCCTCCTCGTACTCGTTTATGACCAGCTGCGGTGTCCGGCCGGGACCGAACGAGCTCGCCTTCCAGTTCACGTGTCGAAGCGGATCGCCGCTGCGGTATTCGCGGACATCGAAGAAATCGGTTCCGCTTCCGGCGCGCCCCGAGCGGATCGCCCCGGGGTAGAGATTCGTCGACGGAGGACGAATCGGAAAGTGTCCGCGTACCGCCACACGCGGCACGGCGGTCACGAGTGCGTGCGCAGGGGCGACCATCGATCTGGTCCACATCAGCCTTCCGCCGACGTGAACGATCGCCGGATCGGCGAAGCGGTGTACTCCGCGGCCGAGCCGCACACGGTACGAGAGAGCGATTGCTCCGGTCTCGGGGATCGGCCCGCGGTATTCCGTTTCGCCCTCGATGAGCTCGGCACCGGACGGCAACACATCGCGGAACGAAATGTACCCGCTCGGCGAAGAGAACCGTGCGGTAAGCGCCACCGTGACCTCCTCGCCTGCGTCGATACGCCGGGCGGAAACGGTGCGCTCAGCTTCGACCGATACGCCACCCCTGCGCTGTTGAATCGAGGCGCCGGCGTAGAAGATCAGCGGAATCGCGATCGCGAAGGGATATGGACTGCGAATCGCCGTCCCGGCAACGAGAGCAACTGCAACCGCGGCGGTAAGGGCAATCGTTCGCCCCCGCGCTCGAGGGGCGAGATCCGAGTCACTCCCCGGTGCCGTCTCCGAGCTCGCCCGGAGGCGAACCGTGATGTCGCGCGCGAAGCGGATCGCGCGAAATCGATCGATCATTGTCGCTCGCCGGAAGGTCGCGCGTGTGACGGCGCGGTGTCGCCGCCTGCTTGCGGGGCATCGCCGGCCGAACCCTGGCCGCCGCCTTCCGCATCCTCCACCACCTCATCTCCGAGCACCGGCACCGCAATCGCCTGCAACGCGCCCTCCACCACCCGGGCCGCAGCCCCCGGTCGCGCCCACAGATCGGGGGAGAGTACGAGCCGGTGCGCGAGCGCGCTCTGCGCGAAGTGCGTAATATCGTCCGGAATTACGAACGCCCGCCCGGCCTGTGCCGCGCGAACGCGCGCGAGCTTCAGCAGCGCCAACGATCCGCGCGGGCTCGCGCCGACCGAAACACCGCGCTGCGAGCGTGTCGCCGCAACCAGGTCGACGATATACGCATCGAGGTCGTCGGAGACATGCACCTGCTCGGTCGCCGCGAGCGCGCGTTCGAGGCTCTCCGCGTCGGTGACCGCATCCACCCGCGCCTCGTCTCGCCCGCGTGCCCTGCGGTTTCGAAGCACCTGCTGCTCCTGCTCGCGCGACGGATAGCCCATCGCGCACTTCATGATAAACCGGTCGAGCTGCGCCTCCGGCAGCGGAAAGGTCCCCTCGTACTCCACCGGATTCTGCGTCGCCATGACGAAAAACGGCCGCGGCAGCGTGAAGGTGCTCCCCTCGATGCTGACCGTCCCCTCCTGCATCGCCTGAAGCAGCGCGCTCTGGGTTTTCGGCGAAGCACGGTTGATCTCGTCGGCGAGCAGCACGTTCGTAAAGATCGGCCCCTTGCGAAGCTCGAAATGTCCGCTTTCCGGATTGAGCACGTAGCCGCCGGTAATGTCGCCCGGCAGCAGGTCGGGAGTGAACTGCAGCCGCGCGAAATCGAGTCCGAGACACGAGGCGATACTCCCGGCGAGCAGCGTCTTGCCGAGCCCCGGCACATCTTCGAACAGCACGTGCCCGGCTGAAAGCAGCGCGGCGAGCACATCGCGCACGAGCACATCCTTTCCGACGACCACCTTCGCGATCGCCTCGACCACCGATTCGGTCACATCCGATACAACCGATACATCGGATGCCGATTCAACCTCGCTCATGCGGCTCCTCTCCAAATGCTGATGATGATGGCTGCGCGCCCGTATCGAGCTGCGAGAGGCCGTCGATCAGCGCGTCGACCCGCTCGAGCTCGCTCGTCTTCCGCCGTTCGACCTCCGCTCGGTACCGCGCCGGACGCATCACCCTGGCAGCAAACGTGGCGATCGCGCCTCCCGGTCGTTGAGTGTAATCGGGTCCCAGCCGCACGACCTGCCGCAACTGCGGATGCGCGGCGATTCGCGGGTCCGCGGCGAGCTCGTCGGCGTAGCGCCTGCTCCACCCGGTCGCACCGAGCCGCCGCGCGGCGATCTCCGCGATTGCGCGATCAATGTTCGCCCGCGACGAGGCGGCTTCCCCCGAGCGCTCGAGGTGGGAGGCGAGCTCGCGCACCCGAGCCCGCCGCGCGAGCGACGCCGTACCGGCGACTCGACGGCTCGATTCCGACGCGTCTTCGACGGCGCGGTCTGTCGTGTGGGCGGCGAGCACGACCGACCGGACAGCCATGACCATGGCGACGACCACGATTATCGCCCACCATACTCCGCCCGGCACGGCGAGAACGAGA
>SLIN01000019.1 GCA_007135605.1 Spirochaetales bacterium
AACCGCTACCGATGGAAACAGATTTCGATGATCGCCCAGAGTGCGATGAACGCACTCGACCCGGTCTACACCGCCGGCGATCAGATCGTCGAAACCCTCCGGCTGCACACCGACTTGACGAGGGCCGACGCGCGGCACCGAGCGACGGAGCTTTTCGAGCTCGTCGGTCTGAGTCCGCAACGGTTGTGGGACTACCCGCATCAGCTTTCCGGCGGAATGCGCCAGCGGGTTGTCATCGCGCTCGCTCTCGCGCTCGACCCGCGGCTGATTATCGCCGACGAGCCGACGACCGCCCTCGATGTCGTAGTTCAGGACGGGATCATCCGCCGGCTCGATCGGATCCAGCAACGACTGGATAACTCGATGATTCTCGTCACCCACGATGTTTCGCTGGTCGCCGAAGTGTGCGACCGAATCGCGGTGATGTACGCCGGGCGAATCATGGAGATCGGCACATCGCGCGAGATATTCTCGAATGCTTCGCACCCGTACACGATGGGACTCCTGAACGCGTACCCGACACTCGAAAGCGCGAAGGGTGCGCTCATCTCGATTCCCGGATCCCCGCCCGATCTCTCGAAGCCCACAGTCGGTTGTCCGTTTGCTCCGCGATGTCCGTTTCGGACCGAAATCTGCGGGCAAGAGACACCTCCGGCGGTGGAGGTATCTCCGGGGCACATCTCGGCGTGCCACCACGCGGGGAGCGCCGCGGAAATGCGTGCGGGCGCCGGCGAGCAGAGCCGCTGGGCATCCGACCACGCCCCCGTGGGCGGTGCGGGAGAAGGCCAACCCGGCGCTCCGGGCGGCGGCGCGGTGGGAGATCATCCGGGCGTTCCTGGGGCTCCAGGCGCGGCGGCGGTCGGCGGCGCGACCGGCGACCATGTCCGCGCTCCAGGCGAGCCGGCGACCGGCGACCATGTCCGCGCTCCAGGCGAGCCGGCGGCCGGCGACCATGTCCGCGCTCCAGGCGAGCCGGCGACCGGCGACCATGTCCGCGCTCCAGGCGAGCCGGCGACCGGCCGTGCCTTGCTCGAGATCGCGAATCTACGTCGTATCTTTCCCCTGAAACGCGGCTTGACGGAGTTCCTCCGCCGCACCCCCGAACTGGCCGTTCGCGCAGTCGACGGAGTGAGCCTTGAGGTCGGCGACGGAGAGATCGTCGGGCTCGCCGGCGAGAGCGGTTCGGGAAAGAGCACACTCGGAGAGGTTGTCGTCGGGTTGCAGCCGCCGAGCGACGGCTCGCTGACCTTCCGCGGCGAGCCGCTCTTTCAGGGAAAGCGGGTCGACCCCGCTATGCGCCGCACAATCCAGATGGCGTTTCAGGACCCGTACGAGACGCTCAACCCGCGTTTCACGGTATTCCAGACGGTTGTCGAGCCGCTGCATAACTTTAATATCGGCGACGATGCAGTCGAGCGTCGCGAGCTGGTGCGGAGGGCGCTCACCGAAGTTGAGCTCGTTCCGGCGGAAAGCTATCTCGACCGCTATCCCCACGAGCTTTCCGGGGGCCAGCGTCAGCGAGTGGCGATCGCCAGAGCGATTGTGTGCGGACCGAAGTTGCTCGTGGCCGATGAGCCGGTGAGTATGCTCGATGTCTCGATCCGTGCGGGCGTCCTGAACCTCTTCCGCCGCTTCCGTTCCGAGCTCGGCATGTCGATCGTCTATGTGTCGCACGATCTCGCTACAATACGCTACATCTGCGATCGCACCGCCGTGCTCTACCTCGGGCGGCTCGCCGAACTCGGTCCGACCGAAGAGGTAATCGAGCGGCCACGACACCCGTATACCCGACTGCTGCTCTCGGCGGTACCGCGATCGAATCCCGACGAAGAGCGCGCACATGTGGATGCACGCGGTGAAATCCCGAGCCCCATTTCGATTCCCAACGGATGCCGGTTTCACGCTCGCTGCCCGTACGCGATGGCGCACTGCGGATGGGAAGGAGCCGACCTGGCGAGAATCATCCGGTCCCGCCTGATCGATGCGGAGATGAGCGAAGAGCTTATCGCCGCCGGCGCTCAGATCGACGAATCCGGCGGTCCGAGCCGGCGCCTCGAAGCGGCCCGAATCGCGCCGTTGAAAGAGGCGACACTCGACGTGGACGGAACCGATCTGTACGTTTCCACGGTCCCGGCGCTACGCGATGAGGCAATCGAAGCGGTGCGGGCGGTACTCGACGCGTCGCTGACAACGATTGCGCAGGCGGTGGTGGGCGTCGAGACGGTGGGTGGAAACGCGTTCGTCGTGCGTTTCGCGCGGACCGACGAACCGGCCTTCTATCCGGTCGACAAGAGGCATCGCGTTGCCTGTTTCCTGTACGAGACCGAGCCCGGCGAGGAGCGTGAGAGACGAGTCGTCGCGGCGACGGTATCGCCGGAGTGACCCGGGTCGCACAGCTATCGCACATGGCATCGTTACTTGCGGTGCAGCTTGACTCGTCCGCAGCGCATCACGATTATGGGCGATAGACATGGCAAACGGCGGCGAGCAGCGACTCGGGACAATCTACACCGCGGGAGCGTTCTCTCTCTGGGGAATGCTCCCGCTTTATTGGCGGCTGCTCGAACACGTTCCCGCAATCGAGATTCTCGCCCACCGCATCGTCTGGACCGCCGTATTCACCTCCGTCGTGCTGCTTGTCGGTCGCCGGTACCGACTCGGTGCGCTGATCCGCGATCGCCGATTGCGTCGAGGGCTCGTGCTCACCGGAGCGCTGCTGGGCGTGAACTGGTTCACCTACATATATGCGGTGAACGCCGGGCGGGTGCTCGACGCGAGCATGGGTTACTACATAAACCCCTTGGTAAGCGTCCTGCTCGGCACGCTGGTGCTCGGCGAACGGTTGAGCCTGCTGCAGAAAACGGCGGTCTCGCTTGCCGCAGCCGGAGTCCTCGTCATTACGGTGCACTATGCGGTCGTTCCGTGGGTAGCGCTCGTGCTCGCCGGCACGTTCGGCTACTACGGTCTGCGGAAAAAACAGATGGGGCTCGATCCACTGAGCGCGCTCGCGGTTGAAACGACATTTCTCGCACCCGCCGGCGTCGCCCTGATCGCCGTATTCGGCGCCACCGGGGCCGGCGCACTCGCATCCATCAATCTATCAACCGACCTGCTCCTCGGCGCCGCCGGAGCAGTCACCGCTCTCCCGCTGTACTGGTTTGCGCACGGAGCGCGGCGTATTCCGTTGTCGCGGGTCGGATTTCTCCAGTACATCGCCCCGACGTTCATGTTGCTCATCGGCGTGCTCCTTTTCGGCGAACCGTTCACCGGTGTCGAAGCGATCAGCTTCGGCCTCATCTGGCTCGCACTCGCCCTCTACACCGCTTCTCACACTCCCTTCGCAAAGGAGGTCGAGTACCGAATCGTGCGACGGATGCAAGCGTATCGACAGAACCGGTCAGAGGAGCGGGCGGCAGGATGAGTCGCCGTACTAGTCAGGAGATTGTCGGACATATGGGCAGAATTGAATCCCGGAAAGGCGTAGCGCAAATTATCGCCGAGTCGTATGCATTCCGATGTTGATATATACGTCCGATATTCAATTCCGAAGTGTAGTCCGACAAACTCCTGGACTCCGACCGGATCGAGTCCTCGGCATTCGCCGGCGGAACCGGTATCCAAACTGCGGCCACAGCGGAACGGCCGCCGGCGGGACCCGACGGCGGCCGCGGCCCGGGCGCCATGTGGCTTTGCTCGCCGCCCTCTTCGCGCTGCTCGCCGCGCCGCTCTTCGCCGAGCTTTCCGTACACGTAATCGACGTCGATCAGGGCGACGCCACGCTCCTGCTCCACGATGAGTACGCCATACTCGTGGACGCCGGTCCGGACAACGGTCGTGCGCGCGCCTATCTTGCGGCTATCGGAGTCGCGCATATCGACGTTGCGATCGCCACACACGCACATGCCGACCATATCGGCGGTTTCCCGGATATCTTCGAGCATAAGAGCGTGGACGAGCTGTGGTACAACGGGCAGGCGCATACTACCGCAACCTTCGATCGCTTTCTCGACGCGATCGAGTCGAGCGACGCCGCATACGAGGAACCGCTGCGGGGCGATGTCGCCGAGCTCGGTCGGGTGCGCATAGAGGTACTCCACCCTGATCGGTCCGCCGCCGACTATGACGGTCCGTTGCACGATCTGAACAAGGTCGTTCGTATCGTCCACGGCGACTCCGCCGTGCTCCTTCCCGGCGACGCCGAAGCACCGCTCGAGCGCGAGCTCCTGGAGAATATCGAGGATCTAAGCGCTCAGCTGCTTCGAGTTGCCCATCACGGAAGCAGAACGTCGACGACTACGGGATTTCTCGAGGCGGTCTCACCGGAAGTCGCCATCTACAGCGCCGGAAGAGATAATCCGTACGGACATCCACACGATGAGGTGATCGCGCGACTCGAGCGGATCGGCGCCGCAGTGTACGGGACAGACCGTCACGGGAATATCATCGCCACCACCGACGGCATCCGATGGCACGTGGAAACCGACCAATATGCCGAGCTCGCCGCCGCATGCATCGATATCAACACCGCCGATCCCCAGCGGCTTACCGAGATCGTTCATATCGGCGAGGCGCGCGCCCGGGCGTTGGTCGCGATGCGCCCCTTCGATTCGGTCGAGGAGCTCGTGAGGATTCCCGGTATCGCCGATGTGCGGATTCGCGATATCATCGAGCAGGGGTTTGCGTGTGTTGAGTAGCGGTGCGCGCTTCACCGTCGACCGGGTGGAATCGGGTATTGCCGCCCTCATCTCCGATGCGGACGGATCGACCCGCACGGTACCTGCCGGCGAGCTCCCGGAGGCCGCCGGTGAGGGCTCCGTCCTCGTGCTCGACCATGCCGGGGGGTATCACCTCGACGAGGAGGAAACCGAGCGTCGCCGTGAGCGTGCGAAATCGCGATTGGGGCGTCTCCGTGATCGGTCGAGACGATTCCGGTGATTTCTGGTACATTGAGAACGCACGGCTGAGGACACAAATATGAAAATGCGCGATACCGCCGCCGAACTGGCAATACGGAGTTTGTACTATGTCGGGCTCACCCTGGCGCTCACCTGGGCGAGCGTCGTACTCGGCTCGATTGCGTTCAGCCTGGCGGTCGTCTCGGCGGGCACGGTTGGAGCGAGCGTATTCGGTCTTGTTTTCCAGGCGAATCCGTTCGTCGCCCCGCTTCTGACCGCCGGCGTCGTGCTCATCGCCGTGCGTGCCCACCGCAGGAGAATCACGCGCTGATTCGGGCTCCCGGCCGGCACCTGACCGCCTCGAAGCGAGGCGAACCGGTACCCTTTGCAACACTCCGCATCAGCCGACCGCGAGTGCCACCACGCCACCGACGATAAGCACCGCGGCGAGAATGCGGCGCTTTCCGTCCTCCTCCGAAAGGAGCGTCGACCCCATAATCGTTCCGATGAGAATGCTCATTTCGCGGGCCGGCGCGACATAGCTCAACGGAGTGAACGACAGCGCGAAAAGCACAAGCAGATACGAGAGCGGTGAAAGAAAGGCAACACCGAGAATCTCACGGCGGTGAGCGGTGAGTTCGTGCCGCACCGAGGGCAGCCTTCGCAATGCAAGCGGCGTCAGGAGCACAGTCCGCAGCACGTCGCCGAGCCACAGATAGAAGAAAGGAAAGATGCCGAGCGCCGATACGGCGAAGCTGTCGTTCATGCTGTAAGAGGCAATGAAGACGCCGGTTATCATTCCCCACTTCACGCCCTCGCGGCGCGCATGTGGATCGGCTGCAGTGTGGCGGCCGGCCATCGACATGAAAATGACTCCGGAGATGACCAGAACCGCACCGAGAATCGCGATCGGTCCGGGCCGCTCGCCGTAGACGAGAATAGCGCCGACCGTTGCGAGCGCCGGGCCCGTGCCGCGCGCTACCGGGTACACGAGCGACAGATCGCCGCTTCGATACCCACGCTGCAGGCTCAGAAAGTAGGAGAGGTGAAATACGGCGCTCGCGATGATTGCAGCAAGCAGGGCGAGGCTGAGCTCCGGAGGGTTGCGGACAAGCAGCACGATTACCAGGGGCGCGTAGAGCAGCATACCGCTTCCCTGTACGAGCCACACGAATGCGACTCCACCGCTCGAGCGTTTGGCCAGCAGGTTCCAGCCGGCGTGGCAGAACGCCGCCAGGATCACCAGAATGAGTGCTGCAAGATCCACGTGTTACGATTCCTCCGTTCCGGACGCCATTTCGCCGCATTCGCTCGACTGTGTCTACTCGCCGGCGAGAAACTCGCGAATCTCGCGCAGAAACGCCTCGCCGAACTCTTCGAGCTTGTACTCACCGACGCCGCTGCAGCGAAGGAACGCTCGCCGGTCGGTCGGACGATTTCTTACCATAACCTTAAGCGACTTGTCACTGAAGATGGTGTACGGCGGCACACCGCGCTCCCGGGCGATTCTCGTTCTCAACCGGCGTAGTCGTTGAAAGAGCGCCTCTTCGCCGCCGAGTGCCGCCGGCGAATACTCGATCCGCGTCGAGCCCTCGGTTCGCGTTGGATCCTCGGCACGCGTGGATCCACCGATCGGCGTTGAACCTTCCGCACGCGTGAAACCACCAGGCCGGTTGGAATGACCACCGGCGCCACCCCCGGCCACCGTGCCTCGCCGCACCACAAACGACGATTTCCCCTTCAAAACGCGGCGCCCTTCCTCGGTGAGGCGGAATCCGCTCTGCCGGCCGTCCACCCGCGCGAGTAATCCCGCCGACTCGACATCGCGCACGATCGACAACCAGTACTCGAGCGACTCGTCGCGCCCGACGCCGAAGGTCGGAAGCCGGTCGTGCCCTCGTTCGATTACACGATCGGTAGCGCGACCGGTCACCACATCGACGAGGTGACGGCCGCCGAAGCGCTGGCCGGTGCGCACGGCGGCCGAGAGGATCTTCTGCGCGGCAACCGTCGCGTCCTCGGTTTCCACCTCTCCCCGGCAGATGTCGCAGGCACCACAGTTGCCGGGGTGCTGCTCGTCGAAATGCGCAAGCAGCTGCCGGCGCCGGCATACCCCGGACTCCGCGTAGCGCAAAACCTCCTGAAGCCGCTGCTCGGACCGTTCACGTTCGGAGTCGTCATCTATGCGGGAGATGTGATGTCGAATCGTCGCGATATCGTTCGCTCCGTAAAACAGCGCCGTCTCGGCCGGTTCGCCGTCTCTCGCCGCTCGCCCGGTCTCCTGATAGTAGCTTTCCAGGCTCTTCGGCAGATCGCCGTGCACGACCCATCGAACATTCGACTTGTCGATGCCCATACCGAACGCAATTGTGGCGACGATCACCGGAACCGCATCGTGTACGAAGCGCTCCTGCCGTTCGCGCCGCTCCTCCTGACTCAGTCCGGCATGGTACGCGGCAGCGTGTAAGCCGCGCCGCCGGAGCAAAGCGGCTGTTTCCTCGGTTGCCCGCCTCGTCGACCGGTACACGATTCCCGGCTCTCCGCGATGTCGCTCCACGAACCCGGCGATTTGACTCCCGACCGATCGCTTGCGCTCGACGCGGTAGAAGATCTCCGAACGGTCGAAACTGGCGCGTACGATCAACGGCTTTCGCAGCGACAGCTGCGCAATCACATCGTCCTGCACCGAACGGGTAGCCGTAGCGGTAAACGCGGCGATCGGCACCGAGGGGAACAGCTCGCGCAGCGAACCGAGCGCTCGATAATCGGGCCGGAAATCGTGCCCCCATTCGGAGATGCAGTGAGCCTCGTCGATGGCAATGCGCGTAACGCCGAACGCAGCGAGCGCATCGCGAAACGATTCGAGGGCGAGGCGCTCCGGCGAGACATAGAGAAGTGAAACGCACCCGGCAGCGAGGTCGCGGTACGTTTCGCGGGCCTCCTCCTCACCGAGCGTACTGTTCAAGCACGCGGCGGCCAATCCGTTGGCACGAGCGGCATCAACCTGATCCTTCATGAGCGCGATGAGCGGACTGACAACGAGGGTGAGTCCGCCCCCTGCAATCGCCGGCAGCTGATAACACAGCGACTTTCCACCGCCGGTCGGTAGCGCGGCAAACACGTCGCGGCCGGCCACGAACGCCTCGACGATCCTCTTCTGGTGTGCGCGGAAGTCGTTGAAGCCGAATTGTCGCTTCAGTATTCGGCGAAGCTCGCTCATCTCTGTTCCCGGTATTCGGCGGCGCCGGTGAATCCGAAATGCAGGTGTACGTGCCGATCGCGAACACCGTCCGGGAAACCGGCATTCGCCAGCCGCTCGAAGAAGCGCACGCCCGCTCCCGCCGCCGCCGGCTCCTCGCCCGAGACGATCGACGGTCGATCGTCGGAACACCCCTTCCCTCCGCGGCAATCGATGAACACCGGTACGGTAACGAGCGCCCGCCCCGACTCGACCTCCGCGGCCAGCGCCGACGGCGTGCCGAGCACGGTTCTCGCCGGTGTTGTCGGCGCGGACTCGCGGGCGACCACGACCAGCGGGCCACCGCGGCAGTCAACGCCCGGCGAACCGCCGCGGTCGTCGGTAGGCGCGGGTCCGCCCGGCCCCCCGGCCCCGTCAGAACCGGCCGGTCCGCCGGCAGCACCGCCGCGGTCGCCCGCAGCAGCTCCCCGAACGCGATCTGCGGGCTTACCGTTCGAAAAGACCGATGCCGCCGCTCTCGGAAGCAGCCACACCGCGCCGCAACCGGCATGACTGCGCACCAGCACCGCATACGCGGCGAGCAGCGCGGCCGCATCCGGACCGAGGCAGCCGTCGTCGGCACAGAGAACCGGATGCAACACCATGAGCGTACCCGGCGCGAGCTCTCGGCGCAGTTGTGAAAGCGACAGCTCGTCGATCGTGAGCCATTCGAGATGGCGGCTGAGCGCGCGGTCGAGGCGCGTGATAGCTCGAAGCGTTCTATAGCTGACTACGGGCCGGCGGAAGGAGGGAAGCTTCGGCGGCTTCGGTCCGCCGCCGCGCCTGCCCCCGAGCGCAAAGCGTCTGCGATTGCGGCGCAATAGATGACGATACACCCCCTCGCAGACCGTCCAGATATACGAGGTGGGGTCGAACTGCCCGGCAGGCCACGGACCGGACCGGCGAAAATCGAAGGTATTGAGCGTGAAATAGCGAAAGGAGCGGTTCAGTTCTCCGGTCTCGCGCCGGAGCATCCGCACCCTCTTCTTCGCCCGATGCCCGGCTGCATTCCACGCCCTCCAGTTATGCTCGAGCATACGCCCGAGACGGAACCAGAAGTGCTGCGGGCCAAGATAGAAAAGGTACGGCGGCTTATCGACCGGATAAGCGGCGAAGAAGCGGGTAATTCCGTCACGGGCGACCTCGATCGTCATACAGCGATCGAGGCCGACGGTCGCGTGGCGAATCGGTACGCGCGCGGCAGTGCCACCGTCCGTTGGTCGAGCTCCCGCGCTCCCGAACGCGGTTTCGAGTATAAAGGCGGCCACCACATCGCACGGCACGATATCCATCCGTGTTCCGGCGTGCCCGAGTAGAGAGCGCAGGTTGCCGGTACCGACCATCGTCACGAATGCAGCGAACGCCGCGCGACTGTCGATCCACCCCGGGAACGGGTGCTCGAGACAGGCGGAGATGATGCTCGGCCTGACGATCGTAAGCGGCAGATCGGCGTAATATCGATCGAGCAGATGCTCCCCGATGCATTTCGTCAGCGTATACGTGTTCGGATGCCCGCTCTCGGCGAGAAGCTGTCGTTCGTCAACCGATTCCTCCGTCACCGTTCGAAGCAGCTCGTCGGGGTCGCGCGGCAGCGGCGAAAGCTGCTCGCACACCGGTGCACCGTTACGGTGGGGGGTCACGTACGCAGTCGAGACACTCACCACACGCTGCAGGTGCGGCATCTCCCTCAACAGCTCCATGAAGTTCATTGTGGCAACGACGTTCGCCTGCATCGCACTTTCGATCGGCAGATCGAAGTCGATCGAGGCGGCGCAGTGGATCGCATGCGTTACCCGATCGCGAAGATCGGCGAGATCGGCGTCGCGAAGTCCACACCCTGCGTTCGCCAGGTCGCCGTCTACGGCGCGCACCCGATCGCGCCATCCACCCTCGAGCAGCGAAAAACACGGCGAGCTGCACAGGCTCTCGAGACGACGCGCGGCGTCCGCCGACCGTTTCCGGCGGATGAGCACCGTAACCGTCGCATTCGGCTCCCGGCGGAGCAGCGCTTCGAGTACCACCTTGCCGAGAAAGCCGGTAGCACCGGTCAGCAGAATGTGGGGAGATGTGATGGTATTCGCCACGGCGTCCGGCATTCGGCGCTTCGGTCCCCTACCCTTCCCGGCCTTTATCCCTTCGGCGCGAGCAATCCGTTGCCCGCCGCAAAAACGTTCTTCGGATCGATCGCCTTCTTCAGTTGACCGAGCAGCTTCCCGCCCGACTGCGAAACAATACGATCGGCGAACGGAGCCCTGATCTTACCGATGCCGTGGTGGTGAGAGAGTGTGCCACCCGATGCGAGCACCTCGTCGCGCGCGGCACGCTCGATTTCCGAGAACACCTCGTTCGGCCGATCGAGCCCCTTCGAGTAGAAGGCGAGATAGAAGTAGACGCAGGCGCCGCTCGGGTAGACCTGCGTCACGCGACAGGTGACGTACGGCCGACCGGGAAGCTCGCGCGATGAGTGTTCGACGTAGACCCGCTCCTTGACGCGCCGGCACATCTCCTCGAGATCGCTCCACGCGACCGACGTTTCGAACGACTCGGCAATAATATGATACCGCATGATGAAGTCGCGAATGTAGGCGATGGCAAAGGTCATGGCGTAGCCGCGGCGACCGTTCTCCGCACCGGCGAGCATGCCGCTATGCCGGCGAATGAGCGGCCGGAGCTTGCGTTGATGGGAGGCCACCTCATCCTTCGCGCCTTCGTAGACCAGTGTGCAGGCGACCATACGTTCCGGATCGAATCGCTTGACACGGGTGACAATCCACTTCTGGAGCCGACTCTTCAAACGCTTCAACCCGACCGAGGCGGGCTTCAACGCCTGGCTGAACTGAAACTGCATGTTGTCGACGAGCCTGACACTCGCCGGCTCGAGCTGCGCACGCGTGAGCTCGTGCATGAACGCCACCCCGTCTTCGAAGGAGTGAAAGAGGATCGAGTCGAAGCGCTGCACCTCCGGCAACGGGAAGATGCGCACCACCGCACTGGTGATAATCCCGAAGTCACCCTCCGAGCCGAAAAGCAGCGAGCGCAGATCCGGGCCGACGCTTTCGCGCGGGCCGACATGCTCGCGGCGCAACACGCCGTCGGGCAGCACCGCGGTCAGATCCTCGACGAGATCCTCGATATTGCCGTAGCGGTTTTTCTTCATACCGCTCGCGTTCGTGGCGATCCATCCGCCGAGGGTCGCGAACTCTATGCTGTCCGGCTCGTGACCGATCGTGAATCCGTGCGGGGCAAGTGTCTTCTGCATATACCGCCCGACCGCGCCCGCCTCGACACAGGCGGTATGATTCACCGGATCGATCCACCGCACGCGATTCATGCGGGCCAGATCTACCGAGATGATGGTTCTCCGCTCGCCGACCGGACAGCTCAGTGCCTCGGACACGTTGGTCCCACCGCCGTACGGGATGATCGCCGCGTTCGTCGAGATCGCCGCCTCAACAATGCGCTGAACCTCCTCGTCGCTCTCCGGGTAGACGACCACATCGGGGATCCGTTCGAGCGAACCGTATCGGATCGCCCACATATCTTCCTGGGTGTGCCCGTGCGCGTGACGCACCCGTGTCTCGTCGTCAACTACGATCTGATCGTCTCGCAGCACCGCTTCGAGCGCGGCGCGTACCGTGCGGCCGACTCTGGGCTTCGGCACCGGCGGCGGATAGTGCGGGGTGTGAACATCATCCAGGTCCAGATCGACCTGGAGAATCCCGCGTATCCACGGTATAAGGGCCGGAAGCTCCTGACCCGAGAGCGGATATCGCGACCCGCGCATGCGCACGTGACCGTTTTCGGTGATCTCGAAACCGGAGTCACGAAATCCCCACGCGTCGAGCGACTCCTCGTCGGAGGCGTCGGGCACGACCGTCTGCGGAACGATCCGATGGTTCTCAGCCATGGACCGAATACTA
>SLIN01000046.1 GCA_007135605.1 Spirochaetales bacterium
GAAGAAACTTATTCAGGTTCTTGTTGTTGCCTTTGCCGTTACTTTCGTCGCGCTCGCATGCGAGCCGGTGGAAATCGACGAAGACATCGAAATGGAGCAGGACTTCTAAGAGTCCTCGCTGACAACAAACCACACTACCCGGGGCCGGATTCCACTACGGAGTCCGGCCCTTTTTTATTCGGGTGATGATGATAACTCGCACGCTTGCCGCACCTCCGCTCGTAACGCGCGCTCACACCGCCGCGGCCGCTTCGTAAGCGGCGAGCGCTTGCGACGTCACGGGACCTCCATGCTCGAAAGCGGATCGCGAAGCACCCCGTCGTCGAAATACTGCACGTGCAGCACCTCGTCCACCGTGCCGATCCGATCGCCCGGTTGCACGACATCGCCGGTGCGCAGTCCGGTATGCGCGAGCCCCGAGTAGACCACCGTCTGTTCGGTGTGTCGGTTCGTCACCTGGACACGAAGACCGAGCGTTGTCGCGCGCATGACGGTGACTTCGCCGGTCAGCGACGAAAGCGCGTCGAAACTCTCGCCGGCGGCGATTTCCACTCCGGCGGTGTCCGGATTCTCCGCACGAAGGTTGGAGAATCCGCGGACGACCTCCGCGCCCCGGTCGACCACCGGCCCGGCCGGTGAGGCCGGCGGGTATTCATCGACCTCTCGATCGATCCACCGAAAGCCGAAATGCCGGCGAATCCACCGGGCGGCGTTCACCGTCTCGCTCCAGCCGAGTCCGTCGGTCCATTCGTCGATTACCTCGAAGTGCAGGTGCGGCTCGATATAGCGGCTCCACCGGCCGCTGGTGCCGATCCGCCCGATCGGCTCGCCGGCGTTGACCTGTGTCTCGCCGTCGAACGCCGGATCGCTGAGGTGCGAGTAGTAGAACTGCCTGCCGCCCTCCGCCCGCAGCAACACGGCGATGCCGCCGCGTTCGTTGTCGACGCGTTGTGCGGTTCCGTCGGCGACCGCGAGGACCGGCGCCTGGCGAAACGCCTGCATTTCCGTCGAGTCGGCGCGCAACCCGGATGCGGCAAAGATGTCGACCGCATCCGAGCCGTCCCAGTGGTACTCGGTCCACTCGAGCGTCTCGATCTCGGCTGCCACCGGAAAGACATAACGCCCGCCGGCGCTCTCGTAGCGGTCGTGTTCGGCTGCCTCGCGCGAACCATTCGGAGCGCACCCCGACAGTGTGGCCGCGCCGAGAAGAATCAGGAGCGTGTACACTGTGCGCGAGTTCGTGTGCATACGGCTGCCGTGCGCCCCCATACTACATAATCGTCGCGTATTGGGTACCACTTCAGAGAGATGGATCGATAGGTTGATGTGAATGGCCGAGCGACGGCGGGCACGCCGACCTCGGCGTTATCGGTTTGCGTTGTCGAACGGAGCCGACGACGCCGCTATCTCAGGTAATGTGCGGGTGCATGACAACGCGCGCCGCGCTCTCGAAGAACGCGGCGCTTGAAGTGTCGGCCTTACCGGGCCTGCGCGATCGCGTCGCTCGCCGCGGCGTAGAAGCCGCCGAGCGAGATGGTGGCGCCGCTAATCGCGTCGGTATCACCGTCGTCGTCGAGGTCCATATTGTCGAGCGACTGATTTTCGATCACGAATCGGGCGACCGCATCCGCCTGCTCATGCCACGGCCACTGGGAAACGCGCTCCATGCCGTATTCGCCTTCGACCGAGTACTCGTACTTGTCGGGACCGTCGCCGCCGACCGGCTCCGGGGCCCAGTGAACCGACTCGATACGGCCGTCGATCACGGTGATATGGACGATATCCTTCCAGTCGTCGCCGGCCGAACCCTCACCGACATATGCACCGTCGTTGTACGGACCGGGCTCGAACGGCTCACCGGAAAGCGCTTCCCGGGCGAGCTCGAAGAAGTAACTGACGGTCATCGTGGCGCCGCTGATCGCATCGACTACACCGTCATCGTCCCATTCGGTGTCGTGCGGATCCTGGGTCGAAATCAGGTGCTCGATCGTCGCTTCCGCCTGCTCGTGCCATGGCCACTGCGAGACGCGCTCCATGTTGTAGCCACCGTCGATCGAGTAGGTAAGCTTGTCAGGGCCGCCGGTCTTCGGCGCGGCGGTCCAGCGTCCGTCGACGATTTCGCCGTCGCGAACCTCAATCATGACGATGTTACGCCAATCGGCTTCCGGGTCGTACTCCTCGGCTGCGCGATACCAGCCGTCGGCAAGGTCGCCGAGATTGATGCCCGTTGCGGTTTCTTCGGCCGCAGCTTCGGCGGCCGGGTCGGCGGTATCCTCGCGGGTAACCGCCCGCTCGCCTTCACACGCTGCGACAGCGAAAGCCACGAGGACAAGCGTCATTCCGATTTTCATTGCAATGCGCATAGTAATAATTTCCTTCCTCTTAATAGTTAATATCCGGTAGAACCGTGTTTATTGTCCCGAGTTACTGTAATTCATGAAGTATATAACAAAATAGGTCAAGTGATAACGATAAGGCGCTATCGGAATTTCTTCAGACTTTTCGACTGCCTGGCTGTCCGAGGGCGAGATTGCGGTAACTGTCCCGTCGCTTGACGCGCCGCCGCGCAAAAGCATACATTGAAGAGGCAAATCACATAGGGGTGCTGGCCGGTGGATTTCCGGTCGGCTGAGATCATACCCTTTGAACCTGATCCGGGTAATTCCGGCGAAGGCAATGTCGAACCGTTCCGGTAGTAACCGTTCGCACAGCAGGCACAACGGTTCCGCGCTACCGGGCACGAGACCCTTCCTGATCAGTTCTCAATGCGGGTATGGCATTCGACCCCTGACAGCGCGGAACGCGCAGGAGGGAGATCCATGTCAAAGATACCGTATTTTTTCGGACGACGCACTGCGGCGGCAGTTGCTACCGCAGCCGCACGCATCACCACGGCCGCGGCAATCGCCGCGAAGGCGGCGAGGCTCACCACAGCCGTAACCGTCACTACGGCAGTAATCGCCGCACTTCTCGTCTTCGTCCCGCAGCCGCTTTCGGCTGCCGGCGTTCAGGAGGCGGAGTTCCCCGCCGTCGAGGAGCGCCGGGACGAAACGGACGAGCTTCTCATCTACAGCTACGATTCGCTGCCGGGCTCGCTCGAGGACCTGACCGTCGAGTACTTCGAGTC
>SLIN01000357.1 GCA_007135605.1 Spirochaetales bacterium
GTCGCCCGCGCTTTGAGGTAGCCGTGCGGCTGGATCATCTTCTAAGATATCCGACGTGGCTACGCTACAGGATATTTGCGCCCGAATCAATATCGAGGGCGAAGTGCGCTTCGACGAGCCGATGGAGGCTCACACGACGTTCCGAGTGGGTGGACCGGCGGATGTGTACGTTCGACCTGCCGGCGCTGAAGAGCTCGCCCGGCTTCGACGATTCGCGCGGAGGCACATGCTCCCGACCTTCATACTCGGCGGCGGCGCAAATATCGTGGTGGGTGACCGCGGCCTCCGTGCTCTCGTTGTCGATGTCGGCGACATTAACCATGTCCGGATTACCGGCGAGCGTATGACTGTCGGCGCCGGACTGCCTGTCAGCGATGCCGCCGAACAGGCTGCCGCGGCAGGTCTCGGCGGACTCGATTTTCTCTACAGCATGCCCGGCAGTACCGGCGGAGCAGTCTGGATGAATGCGCGCTGCTACGGCTCGAGCATTATCGAAATTCTCGAACAGGTAGACTACCTCGACGAAGATGGAGCGCGTCACGTGATGATTCCCGACCCGAACCAGTTCGGATACAAACGAACTCCGTTCCAGACGAATAACTGGATTATCGTAGACGCGCGTTTTCTCCTCCATGCCGAGAAGGAATCGACGGTCAGGAGCAGGATGGAGTCGTACAAAGCCGACAGGACATCGAAAGGACACTTCGCATGGCCGTGCGCAGGCAGCCTGTTCAAGAATAACCGTGATTTCGGAGAGCCGACCGGGAAGTTGCTCGACCGACTGGGTTTGCGGGGGACCCGCATTGGAGGTGCGAAGATTTCCGACCTGCACGCGAATATCGTTGTAAACGACCGAAATGCAACCGCATCCGATATCGATGCTCTCGCCCGACTCATGGAAGAGCGAGCCCGCGAAGCGTTCGGAATCGAGCTCGAGCGCGAGGTCCTCTTCGTCGGTGAGTGGCCGGACCGGAGCCGGTAGCACTTCGCCGAGCAAACCGATTCGGTTCACCGCCCCGGATCGCCCGGTCGGAACATGCCGAACTCGCTTTCCAACCGCACGAAGATCGTTCCCTCGCTCCATGCAAGCGGACTCGAGAAAAGTTCCGGCAAACGAGAAATCGGAATCCCCCGATCGGCAATGTCGATTCGCATTCCCGCCTTGAGCCGTTCACCAGCCATCGACATGCGTAGTCGCCCCGATATCTGCGGCTCTTCAGCGTCGTCGGGTACGAACGCCACATCTCCCGGTCGCATGTCCCGCCGGGTCACCGCACCCGAAGCCTCGAGCGTAATATCCGTTTCCAGCGCGTGGTTCGTCGCGGCCGGCAGATTTGTTCCGTCGCTTCCTCTCCGAACAACGCCAAGAGCAAATCGCGTGTCGATCCTCGCCTCGAGAAACCCCGCTTTGCCGTCGTCAAATCCGCGTCGAGCGCTGATGACTGTCCTCGATCTCCCGCCGGCAATACGAAGGCGGGCCGATATATCGTGTCTCAGCCGCTTCAGTCGCTCGGCGGACAGATCTGTTCGGATACGCCACCTCGGCTGAACGAATAACGACTCAGGACCAAGCTCGATTCCCACCCGTGAATCGCTCGACCTTGGAATCACCTCCCGCGGCATGATCGCAGCGGCCCGGAGTCGCAACTCCGAGCGTGCCAGCGGGCGCACGAGCCGGCCACGCGGCAACGATGCCCGTAGCCCACCGAGCGCATCGGTAGTTGCCGGAATGCCGTCGGCGCCTACGAACTCTCCGAGCGTCGCACCGAGCATCGCTCTGAGATCGGCCGGTCCGATGCGAACATCTCCCACCCCCACCCCGAGCACCGAGGAACGTACCGAGTCGCCGGCAGACAGTACGAGCCCCGCATATCCGCGCGGGCCTACCGCCTCGACGCCGAAGAACCACAGCGGCCCTCCCGACGGCTCCGGTCGATCGAGAATCCAGTCGCTCTCCTCCGGCGCAACCGTGGGCACCGATCGGGCCGCCAGGACGCGTACAACCAACGGTCGTGCTCCGCCACCAGCCAACGCCCCCGCCAACGAAACCCCGACGGAGGCGAAACGCTCGGTGCTGCGCCGGAAGGCGGCGGCCGGGCCGACCCGTACCGCAGCGTCCGGAAACTCGCCGTACCCCCCTGAACGGCGCAGCCGGTATCCGCCGGCAAGGAGTCTACCGTCGGACAACGCGCCGAGGCGGAGGGGCCTTTCGAGGGTACGTTCGAGCCCGCGAGCGGACAGCGAACCGAGCGATAACTCCGGCGACTCGACACCGCCGCTGTACTCCGGCGAGCCGTCGCCGGCCGAGCGAGCCCGAAGCAGCAGCAGATATTCGCTCGACTGCAGCCGTGCGCTGTTCTCGGTTGCCCCGCTGCTCTCGGTCGAAAGCGACAGCGAAAGGAGGGGAACACTCGGCACGTCAAGGGCCTGCACATTCGCGACAGCACACACGGCCACGAACCCGGCGGTCGCAGTACACCGCCGGATCGCCTTTCGACCCCGTCGAGTCATGCGTCGGGCGCGCCACCGCGTCACCCTTCCGCTCCGTCGGGTCGCCCGGCCCGATCCAGTCACACGTCGGGCGCACGCCGTCACCGGCCGGCCGTGCCGGGGGATTGTCCGGCAGCGGGTCACAACCCATCTGCGTACCCACACGCGACATCGAGTTTCGAAAACACCCATCTCACCTGAGGACTACCGTCACAGGCGAGCCGGCGATTGAAGGACAAACGGAAAAAGTTACGGGCGAGCCGGCGATTGAAGGACAAACGGAGTCCGATGTCGATGTATGCCTCCGATATTCAACTCTGAAGTGAGATCCGACCAACTAACCGCGCAGGAAATCGGGTCGGATGTCGGGAAGCGGACGCACCATCGGAGTGTCGTCGACGAGAGGTAGTTCCTCCTCCTCGTGGTAGATAGTGCGTGGCTCCCCCTCGATCAGCGAGTATTCCACCCCGTCGCACCGCACCTGTACCTGGATGAGGCTATCCTGGAGCCGAACTCGAAACCCGATGCGCGACCACTTCTTCGGCAGTCGCGGGCTGAAGCGTAGCCGTCCATGCCAGTCCCTCATACCGCCGAATCCGTACACGAGGCTCATCCAGCATCCGGCCA
>SLIN01000321.1 GCA_007135605.1 Spirochaetales bacterium
GGTCAGCTCACCGGCTTCCTCGTTGTGCACGGCGACCGACTCGATGTACGGCACGTCGGTGAAGTCCTTGCTGTCGTACTTCGGCGACTCGACTGCCGGAAGAAGCACCGTACCGCGGCCGAATCTCGAGGCGTGCTGAAACGGATAGTAGGTCGTCTGCGCCCATGCAGCACCTCCCGCCTCGGTCATAATCGGGGCGATGACGTTCACGAGCTGCGCGAGACACGCGATCTTCACACGGTCGGCGTGCTTCAGAAGCGTGATGAGCAGACATCCGACCAGGAGTGCATCCTCGAAGTTATACTTGTCCTCGAGCAGATGCGGCGCCTCGCTCCACGGCTCGACCTTCTTGTCATCCGCAACCGAGTGGTACCAGACGTTCCACTCGTCGAAAGAAATGTTAATCGGCTTTTTCGAGCGCTTCTTTGCCTTTACGAAATCGCACGTCGCCACTACCGAGCGGATGTACTCGTCCATGTGAAGCGACTTCGCGAGGAAGTTCCGGATATCGTTCTCGTAGTTCACGTAGTAGGTGTGAATGGAGATGTAATCGACGTTGTCGTAGAGTTCCTCGAGGACGGTCGCCTCCCACTGCGGGTACGTCGGCATCTGGGTCGATGAGCTCCCCGCTGCGACCAGCTCGATCGACGGGTCGGTCCATTTCATGACCTTCGCCGCCTCGTTCGCCAGTCGCCCGTACTCGTACGCGGTTTTGTGGCCGGTCTGCCACGGCCCATCCATCTCGTTGCCGAGGCACCACGTTTTTATCGCATACGGGCTCTTGTATCCGTGCTTTGCCCGCAGATCGCTGTAGTAGGTGCCGGTCGGCAGATTGCAGTACTCGATAAGATTACGGGCTGCGTCGATTCCGCGCGTACCGAGGTTCACCGCCATATTCACCTCGGAGCCGACCTTCTTCGCCCACGTCATGAACTCGTTCGTTCCGATCACGTTCGGCTCGAGCGTTTTCCAGGCAAGATCCAGTCTCCTCGGCCGCTGCTCCCGCGGTCCGACGCCATCTTCCCAGTTATATGCGGATACAAAGTTGCCGCCGGGATAGCGCACGAGCGGCACCCCGAGCTCCTTGACCAACTGCATCACGTCGCCGCGGAATCCGTCCTCGTCGGCGCTCGGATGGTCTGGTTCGTAGATTCCTTCGTATACCGCGCGTCCGAGATGCTCGATGAACGATCCGTAGATTCGTGGATCGACCTTGCTGATTCGGAACGCCTTATCGACGACCATGGTCGCCGTACTAGAGTCTGTCATCTCATCTCCTTAGCTTATCCATTGTACGCTGTCACAAGACGCACTCCATCTCTGTGATCACTTATCGCCACAAAGAGTTAACGCTGCTATCGGTGATTCTTTGCACGGAAGTATCAATTTCGGGCTGCGCTATCCGTCGGATCGTGGGCGACTCCAGGAGCCGCGACGTCACCTTCAGCGTAGCCACAACGCAACGACCGACCTCGCGGGCATGCGAACGCGGAGGGCCGCATTCTCGAATGACGCTCCATCGAATGATTTCGGTATTACCCGCTCCGGCTCTTCGAACGTGTTGTGCGCATCGATCGTCGGCGCCGTTAGAACCTGTCCACTGATCTGCGAAATCCCGATTCCTCGCACCTCACAATCGACATTCACCGGTTCATGCGGGTGAATATTGCAGAGCGTGACCAACACATCACCGGAGTTATTGACGCTTGCCGAAGCGTTTATCGTCGGCATTTGGTATCCATCGTGTTCGACTTCATCTGCTTCAACCACTAAGGGAACACGCTTTGCGTCCTGGTGGCCGGCGTACATTCGAAAAACGTAATAGGAAGGAGTGAGAACTAAGCGCTCATCATTCGTTAGTACCATCGCCTGCAGGACGTTGATCGTCTGCGCGATATTGGCCATATGGACGCGATCAGCATGCTCATTGAATATGTTCAGTGTGAGCCCTGCGACCAACGCATCACGAATCGTGTTCTGTTGATACAGAAACCCCGGGTTCGTACCCGGCTCTACGTTGTGCCACGTACCCCACTCGTCGACGATCAGTCCGACGCGCTTCTCCGGATCATACACGTCCATAATCGAGCTGTGCCGGCTGATGAGCTCTTCGATGCGCAACGCCTTTCGGATACATGTGAACCACTCGTCCTCTGTGAACTCGGTCGCAGAGCCTTTGTCCTCCCACGTCCCGGTCACGGTGTAATAGTGAAGCGATAGCCCATCCATAAGTTCGGCGGCCTCTCGCATCATTACCTCGGTCCAATGGTAGTCGGCAGTGCCTGCTCCGACCGCGATCCTGTACAAACGGTTGTCGGGCTGATTACGGAGATATGTGGCGTACCGACGGTACACGTCCGCGTAGTACTCCACACGCATATTACCACCACACCCCCACGTTTCGTTGCCGACGCCCCAATACCTCACCTTCCAAGGTTCTTCTCGCCCATTGGATCGCCGGAGGTCTGACATAGGACATGAGGCTGCTGCGGTCATGTACTGAACCCAGTCCGACATTTCGCGAACAGTTCCGCTTCCGACATTTCCGCAGATGTACGGCTCACACTCCAGCATCTCACAGAGATCCATGAACTCGTGAGTGCCGAACGAGTTATTCTCGGTGACTCCGCCCCAATGGGTGTTGACTATCGAAGCTCGTTGTTCCGGTGGTCCAATCCCATCCTTCCAATGATAGTCGTCGGCGAAACACCCTCCCGGCCACCGAAGATTCGGAATCTTGAGCGCGCGAAGTGCGGCCACAAGATCGTTGCGAATACCACGGGTATTCGGAATCGACGAGTCCTTTCCCACCCAGAACCCATCGTAAATGCAACGACCAAGGTGCTCAGCGAAGTGACCGTAGATGTGACGACTGATGTGGGTTGTTGGAGCATCGACGTTCATGACGACTCGACTCATACGGCGACACTCCCGTCACCGTCCCTCGGCAACCGCACCGAGCGCCCGTCGTCGCGGAGAACAAGCTCACCGGTGCCGGATAGTTTCGCGGCAGCCTGAGCCGTTTTTCGATCCGCGGGCTGAACACGCGACTTTCCGGCGTTTTCCACCGGCAATACTGAATCCTTAAGGAGTTTCGCGTACGGGTGTTCGGGAGCATCGAGTACGACTCGTGCCGGTCCCATCTCAACAGCATATCCCTCCTGCATGATGATAATGCGATCCGAGATATAGTATGCTGTAGCCAGATCGTGTGTGATATATATCACCGTCACGCCGAGTTGATCGCGCAGATCGCGCAATAGATTCACGATCGTCATTCTAAGCGACGCATCCACCATTGATACCGGCTCGTCCGCGACCAGGATAGCTGGATTCGGTATTAGTGCCCGGGCGATTGCGACCCGCTGTAGCTGTCCTCCTGAGAGTTCGTGGGCGAATCGTCCCTTCACTTCGGCGAGACTCAAACCGACCTTCTGCAGCGCGTCATCCATCGCTGCTTCTACCTGCGCGCGGCTCGTCGCACCGAGGAGCACACGTGCGGAGGCCTGCAGATACCTGTCTACCTCTTTCAACGGATTGAACGCCTCGAACGGGTTCTGGAATACCGGCTGCACGTGACGCATGAAACTCAGTCTCTGAGCGCGATTAACCCGGCCGGAGACACTTCGCCCGGCCACTTTGATATCTCCCTCGGAGATCGATTCAAGGCCGAGAATCATGCGAGCGAGCGTGGTCTTTCCGGATCCCGACTCACCGACGATCGTGAGCACCTCAGGCTGATCCTCTTCAATCGTGAAGCCGGCGTCGACCACTGCGTTCACGTAATTCCGCGAGAGTATTCCTCCCATTGCGAATCGCTTGCTCACATTGGTGACTTCCAGTATGGCACTCATGCGGACTCTCCCGTTTTCGGCTTCACAGCGGGGGTGAGCGGTCTGACATCTGCACTGCGCCAGCACGCAGACCGGTGGTTGGCACCGACGGACTCGAGCGGGGGAACGTCTGTCGTGCACTTTTCGATGGCGAGTGGACATCGCGGATGGAAACGGCACCCCCTGGGTGGCTCGGCCAGGTTAGGCGGCCGGCCTTCTAACGCCGGCTTGCGAGTGGTATCGCCGATCTGAGGCAAGCTCGATACCAGATGGGCGGTGTACGGATGCTTCGGGCTCGTGAACAGCTCACTCGTTGGACCTTCCTCCACGATCCGCCCGGCATACATGATCCCTACCCTGTCCGCCATGTTCGCGTGAACACTCATGTCGTGCGTCACAAAGACGACCGAGGAACGCAGCTTCTTACGAATGTCATCCAACATTGCGAGAACGTCCTTCTGAACCACTACATCAAGTGCAGTCGTCGGCTCGTCGGCGATAATGAACTCGGGGTGACACACCGTCGCAAGAGCGATCGTAACGCGTTGCCTCATCCCGCCTGATAACTGGTGCGGATACGCCTCCAGGACATCGGGCGAGAGATAGAGCAGCTTCAGGTGGTCCTCGACCGCATTCCAGAACTCGGCGCGGGAACGATCCATGTGCTCGAAGGCGAAGTCCCGGAAGCTTTTTTTGATTCGTCGCACGGGATTTAGAACGCTCATGGAACCCTGCATAATGTACGAGACGTGCTTCCAACGCAGATCGTTCAGTTCGTCCTCGTCCATGTCGTACGGATTTACCACACGGTCACCGAACTTGTACTCCACCGTGCCGTCTATCAAACGCAACGGAGGGCGGATGGCCGCTGCGAACGTCTTGATAAGCGTGGTCTTGCCGGAGGAGCTTTCTCCGGCAATTCCGTATACTTCGTCCTCACGGACGGAAAGAGAGACATCATCAACGGCGCGCACTTCGCGTTCAACGCCGAAATAGTTGGTCTGGTAATAGGCCTTAAGCCCGTTCAGCGTGAGCACGTCTCTTTGCTCTCGCACGGTTTCTTCTGAGAACGCCATCGTTAACCTCCCATCCTGCGAAGTCGAGAGCGAGGATCAATGTACTCGTTGAGCGAGACCGTCAGCAGGAAGAGTCCGATGAACATCATGACAATAATGATGACCGGAATCACAATCCACCACCACACGCCGACCACCATGGCCGAGTGGTTGATCGCCCAGTACAGCGTAGTGCCCACCGTCGGAATGTTGATATTGGTGAATCCCAGGACCGCGAGCGTGACCTCCAGCCCGATGGCCCAGATCATGTTCGCGATCGCCGTGGAGAAGACTATCGGCATGACATACGGTAGATGCTCTTCGAACATGATCTTTGCCGGGCTCATACCGGAAAACACCGCGTGACGGGTAAACTCCCGGTGACGCAATCCTAAGGCGATGGACCGAATGAGTCGGGCATCGAACGGCCACCCGAGACACGCCATCAGCAGCGCAAGATTGAACGTAGTCAGATCACTCCGCAGCACGAAGTAAAAGAGCACAAGTATCGGGAAAATAGGTAGCGACACGAAGATATCGTTGAAGAACATGAGGATACGATCTACCACGCCACCGATGTAGCCCGAGAGAAGACCCACGACGATGGAAATAACTCGACTCAGTGCAGCCACCATTAAGCCGAACGAGAGCGTGTTTCGAAATGCGAATGTCAGCTGCCAGAACATGTCCTGACCGCGAGAGTTCGTCCCGAACCAGTACTCGCCCGACGGCGGCCTATCCGGTACCTCGATGTAGAGCATCGTCGGGTCGACAGGAGAAAAGAACGAAAGAATCGAAAAAAACACAATCAGACCGAGAAGGACCGCGCCGACGGCAAACTCCCTGTTGTACTTGAATAAGTCCCTGATAATGGAAAACATGCGCTACTCCACTCGGATTCGAGGATCGAGAATAGGGTGCAGGAGATCTACGACGAAGATCGCACCTGCTACGGCAGTGATTGCGATAGCGGTAACGGCAATCACGAGCGTATAATCACCACCGTTCACCGCCTGAATCAGCAACGACCCCAACCCCGGATAGGAGAAGACCTCCTCGGTTATGACGGTACCGGAGAAGATACCGCCAAGAACCATCGCAAGGGCGGTTAACTGGGGGATCACCGCGTTTCGAATGACATAGAACCCAACGATCTTCTTGCTGTCGACTCCTGCCGTTTCGGCGTACGTCACGTAATCTTCGGTGATAATGTTGGAGACGAGAGCGCGCATTCCCAGAAACCACAACCCCATCCCGACGAGTACCAGGGAGAGCGCCGGCAGAGTTGCGTGCCTGATTACCGACATAACGAAATCGATATTCCAGCCGGGTGTTACGTGCATCGCGTAACCACCGGATATCGGCAGGACGGGCCAGACAAATCCGAAAATGATCAGGACGATAAAGGCGACTATGTAGTACGGAATCGGCTGCAACCCCATCGCTACAACGCCGAACGCCTTGAGAAACTTGTTGTTCTGGTAGTAGCCGGCGAGCCCGCCCAGAATATTGCCGAGCAGCCACGTAATGATAACTGCGGTTACCAGCAGCCCGACCGTCCACGGAAGCGCGCGCAGGACAAGGTCCATTGCGGGAGTCGGAAACGCGATGAGCGACGGGCCGAGATCCCCCTGCAGCAGCCTGACCCAGAAATTGACGAACTGGGTACCTAGAGGTTGGTCCATACCGTACATCTCGGTCAGCGCTTCCCTCATCGCAACTAATGCCGTAGGGCTGAAGCTTGACCGCGATGTGATGCGAAGGATCGCCTGCTGCACGGGATCGATCGGCGACAGATGGGTGATGAAAAACGCAGCCGAGATACCGAAGAACACAACCGCAAGAAGCTGCACGGCCCGCTTCGCAATGAATATGAAGTATGCTCGCATTCTAACCTTCCCTTCCACTTCAACGTTCGCAGAACGCTCCATGAGGTACTCGGATGGCGAACACCTCCGAGCAACGCATACAACCTTCCGCTAATCTCGCCTGGGTAAGACCTCTCCAAAACGGCAAACAAGAGAAGTGGCCCCACGGTGCCCAGGAGGGCACCGTGAGGATTACAGACAGACAGTGTGACCTACTGTGACACCGGCTCCAGCATATTGAAGATATACCGCGAGTTCGCCCAGTTGTTCACCGGATTCGCATACGGATTATCAGCGGTCGGATATCCGGTCCAGTAGCGCTCCGACATCACGACGAACACGTTGTACGACATGATCGGGATAAACGGCATTTCATCCACGACCAGCCTGGCGTACTGTTGTCCAAGCTCGACGTTGCGTTCGTGATCGTCGAAGTCGACGGTACGGATCTCCTCGATTATGCGGTCGAGTTCCGGGTGCTCCCACCGCATCCAGTTACGCGCAGGCTGCTCCTCGCCCGGTCCAACGACGTACTGCGAGTGCCAACTGTCGAGGAACCACGAGAGGTCGGGATGTCCTCCCCACGTCTCCACGGACCACGCGATGTTCACCTCGTAATCGCCCACCGCCTGACGGTCCCATGTGTCCGGGGCCGCCTCCGCGGTAGCGTTGACTCCCGCTTGCTGCCAGTTCTGTGCGACCATCGTTCCGAGGCGGTTTATGACACCGTCCTGGGGGATCATCACGGTAAATCCGAAACGACTGCCGTCCGGCATGTACCAGTCGTTTCCTTGCCTGGTGAATCCCGCATCTTCGAGCAAAGCTGCTGCTGCATCAAGATTCTGGCCCCACCAGCCGTAGCCGAATGCGCGTCGGATCTCAGCTTCATCCGTCGGCACCTCATCCCCGAACTCACCACGAACCGTATCGGCGATACGAAGCGTCAGATCGGGATCGTACGGCTGAAAGGTTTGACCTCCCGCCTCGATGGTGTAATCGATAAGCCAATCCTGCATCGGCTCATGATAGTCGTCAGGATGCGTTCCGGTCGGCGGAATCCCGATCGCAGAGAGTGTGGCCGCGCCGCGGTAGCTCGCCATTGAAAGAGCCTGTGCATCGAGCATGAGCGCCAGGGCCCAACGCACCCGACTGTCCTGGAATTTCGGATCCTGGTGGTTGAAGATTACCTGAGGCAGAGTCGGGTCGGGGTGCGCGTACGGGAAGCCGTCGAACCAACCACGGGTTGTCGGATCCTGCTCCACGATCGAAAACATGCCCTCGGGGGTAAGGTCGTGAATCATGTCGAGATTCCCATTGCGCATTTCGATCAGGCGCCGGTCGGTCGGACCGCCGTCGCGATAGATCACATAACGCGGGGCAGGCTCTCCAAACTCTGCGACAGTCGTACGTTCCCAATCGTCGCGTCGTTCCCAGATATACCAACTCCCGTTAATATCGTAGCTGTGCAATGTGTATGGTCCCAGCCCGACAGGAGGATCGAAACTGTGTTCCAGAGGGTTGTCGACCTGTTCGAAGATGTGCTTCGGCATCATCCAGGCAGCATTCCACCGGACGGAGAAAAGCGAATGGAACCGCGAATTCGGCGCCTGCAGGGTGAAGTGAACGGTGTAGTCATCAATCGCCTCGACTGAAGCAACCTGCTCACTAAACGGTCCGTTCCAGTTCATCCCCGGCGTGTTCATCTGCGTCTCCACGGTATACACAACGTCATCCGCGGTGAACTCGACTCCGTCACTCCAGTAGATGCCGCTCCGGAGATTCACTCGCATCTCGGTGTAGTCGCTGTTGTACTCGGGTGGGCCCGACGCGAGAGAATTGTAGGTAACTCCGTCGATACCTTCGTTGGGATCGACGAACCAGAATGTATCCATCGCAAGCTGTTGAAGTCCGGTGGACAATCCCCCGCCACCGCCGACCCAGATATTGAACCAGCCCGGATTACTGATGGAGCCCTCCGGATTCTGCAGAATCAATGTCTGCTCCCGGGGCAGCCCCTCTGCTTCAGCAATATCCGTACCTTCTTCCTCCGGCTGTCCCCGGGCAAATAGCATCGCCGTTGCGGAGAATAGAAAGCACAGTAGCACCGTCATCGATAAGAACCGTCTCATAGGGTTCCTCCTAATTGGTAAACTGAAGCCATGCTAACTGCGGAATTTCGCCGCTGTCAATCAAAAATTATGATGTGCGGTGCAGATCAATCTTTCTGATTCTTTTGCGACCTACCAAATATCAGGACATTCGGCCCAATTTCGCCGATTTCAACCGATCTGAGCGTGCATCACCGAAATCACGATCTCTCGAACCGACTGTGCAGCTTCCTACAAATCAGACCAACTGATGTTTTTACCCGTCAACACTATGAAGACGTACACCCCACTACGAACCTGAGACGACGGCGACAGCACCCGAATCGACGCGACGTCGACAATCCGGACGCACATTTCACACTTTTGAACGCTGAAAAACGCGATTCTGCTTTTAAAGGATCACCAAACGTGATATAAAGCCGGTTCAGAGGAAAAGCACAATGTCCGATTTGCGTGAGAGCCGCATACTCATCATCGACCCGAGGTCTGACCTGAACGCGTTAAAGGGGCTCGCATCTGAAACGCGGGTGAGCATTCTGAGCCTGATTCAGCAAGGGCCTAAGAATGTCCACGAGATCTCGCAGCTCCTTTCACTCCCGCAGTCAACCGTGGCTACGAACGTAATGACCCTCGAACGCGCTGGACTTATTCGAACCGAAAGCGTGAAAGGTCGAAAAGGCACTCAGAAGATCTGCCACCCGATCTACAGCGAGATGGTGGTTAAGCTCACTGAGGATGCACGGAATGTGAAAAACGACGACACGATCGAGGTCGAGATGCCGATCGGGCTGTACACCCGCTACCGCGTCTCGCCGCCGTGCGGACTCTGCTCGACTGAGGGAATCATCGGATATCTCGACGTCCCCGGCGACTTCCTCGACCCGAATCGCATGAAAGCGGGGTTGGTCTGGTTCGAAAAGGGCTTCCTCGAGTACAAGTTCCCGAATAACGGCCTCTACAAGAACAAGCCGCTGGCATCGCTCGAAATAAGCATGGAGCTCTCTTCGGAGGTGCCGGGAACCGACCCGAACTGGCTGTCGGACATTACGATGTGGATCAACGAAGTGGAGATCGGCCACTGGATCTCGCCGGGCGATTTCGGCGACCGCCGCGGCAGGTTCACCCCGAAGTGGTGGAAGCTCGAAGGATCGCAGTACGGACTGATGAAGAACTGGCGCGTTAACGGCTCCGGTTCCTTCGTCGACGGAACAAGAATCTCCGACGTAACCCTCGAAGATCTCGAAATACAGGCACACCACTCGATCACCATCGCTGTCGGAGTGAAGGATGACGCCGAGCACGTCGGCGGCATAAACATCTTCGGGCGGGGCTTCGGCAACTACGACCAGGATATCATGATGCGGCTGAGCTTCTGAAATCACACCAATACGAGGTGGACACGTGGTCGGATCTGAGCAGGACATCATTAGTGAGGCCGGACTTTGCCGCAACAGCGTCCACAGGGCTGCGGATTCGCGAGGAGGGCTCGTTGAGCAGGGTACGAAGCAAATGCATGGTGGGAGCGTGGTCGATGCTGATCGCGCTCGTGCTCGCCGGGTGCGCTGAAGCAGAGAAAGAAGGTGCCGGTTCGGCTGCAGAGGCAGAGCCTGTCTTAGCCGGCGAAACGGAGGAGAGTGCCGATTGGGAAGTCGCCGCCGATCGTCGAATCCGGGAGCACCGCACGGGAACGATCGAGGTCAAGGTCGTTGACTCGGAAGGAAATCCGGTGCCGGACGCCGAGGTCGCCGTGGAGATGCAGGCGCATGACTACGGCTTCGGAACGATGATTCATGCCGAATTTCTGTCGAACGCGACACAGTGGGGCGGCACCCTCGAAGCCGGCGGACATACGTTTGATGAGTCGGATCAGAAGCGGTATCGCGAAACCGCCGAAGAGCTCTTCAACATGATCGTCCTCGAGAACTTCCATAAATGGAACTTCTGGGAAGATGCCGGCAATCGCGAGCATGCCGACTACGCGGTGCGGTGGGCACGCAACCGCGATATGGACGTGCGCGGACATGTGGCCATATGGGGCAATATTGATGCGCACGCGGTCCCGCCGGATGTAACTCTCGCCGCCGGACGGGAGCCGGTGCAAGACGGCGACTGGGGCGAGCCGGAGCTCGATTCGGCCCATATTGTCGAACGGTCGATGCAGCATATCGAAGACATGATCGAGTACTATGCCGCCGGCGAATTCGAGGACGCAATCGTCGAGTGGGAAATCGTCAATGAGGCGCTCCACGAGCCGACGCTTATCGAAGCGGTCGACAGTGAGGATATCGATCCTGTTACCGCTCCGATTCTCGGTGAATGGTACTCACACGCCGAGAGGATCGCCGATCGGTTCGATGTACGGATCGCGGTGAACGACTTCAACACCCTCGCAGGACCGTACGGAGATGTCCGCGAGAACTATCGCCGTCAGATCGATTACCTCGTCAACGACGTCGGCGTCGACCTCGACGGCGTCGGGTTTCAAGTGCACTTCGCCGCGAACGAGATCCTTACGCCCGACGAGATTCTCGAGGGTATCGACTACTATGACGGATTCGATGTCCGATTCCGTGCCACCGAGTTCGACACCTTCCAGGAGTGGGGCGGGGTCAGGTGGGACTCGGAGGAGCATAAGGGTGAAGTGCTGTACGAGTTTCTCAAGACCTTCTACAGCCATCCCGACACCGAAGCGTTTCTCATGTGGGGGCACTGGGACGGCGTTCACTGGGGTCCGGAAATGGGCTTCGATCACGACGCTCCCCTCTTCGATCTCGAGTGGAACCCGAAGCCGGCGTACGACTATTACACCGATCTGGTGTTCAACCAGTGGTGGACCGAGGAGGTCGGTCGTGTCGACGAGGACGGACTCTTTTCGGTAACCGCGTTCCGCGGAGAGCACGAGGTCACGATCACCGACGCCGACGGCAACGAACACAGCGAACGGGTTGAAGTCCTGGAGGCCGGCGAAACGGTAACACTTCGGATCGAGCTGTAGAGTCTTTCACGCGAACCGAGCCGCTCTCGAACCGTTCGGCTGTCGAGCTGTATCGGAGCGGAGTTGTGTTACAATCCTACACCTCACCCGTGACCGAACGAAAGCGGATGGCCTGTACAGCGAATCGCACGGCGCATCCGGTGA
>SLIN01000062.1 GCA_007135605.1 Spirochaetales bacterium
AGTCTGTTCGGAGCAAACTCCATCATTGCGCTCCGTTGTTGTAAGCTCAGTCAACGCTACGACGAATACTGGAAGTCGAGGAGCTCAGCCTAACTCATCTCACAGAATTGTCGTGCGCCCCCGGGCGATGCACCGCCACGGCCGGCACCCGGCGTGACGCGCTTCACCGAACTGTCGGAGCGGAGTCAGCGCTCGAGATAGCGCTCGGCGTTCGCGCGGTGCTCCTCGTAGGTGCGCGACAGAATGGTGCGCCCGTCGAGCGGGTGGAGAAAAAAGTAGTATTGATGTTCCGCCGGGTTTACAGCCGCTTCAATTGCCTCGCGGCCCGGATTGCCGATCGGCCCCGGTGGCAGGCCGTCACGCCGATACGTGTTAAACGGGTGTTGGGTCAGGACCTGCGCAAAGGTGGGCCGCCGGTCCGAGGTGCCGAGCGCATAGTTCACCGTCGCGTCGGACTCCAGCCTGCGGCCGTCGCGCAGACGATTCTCGAAGACGCCGGCGACAAGCGGCATATCGGCCGTCGGCGACTCGTGCTGGACGATGCTCGCCAAAGTGACGATCTCGCGTATCGACAGGCGCCGATCTTCGGCATCATCGCCGAGCAGCAAGTCGCCCACACGATCCTCGAAAGTCGCGAGCATTCGTTCGATCACATCGGTCGGATCACTTCCCTCGTCGAATCGATACGTCTCGGGATAGAGAAAGCCCTCGAGCGTCTCACCATCCTCGAGCCCGAGCAGAAACTCGAACGAACGATGGCGCTCTTTCATCACCGCGGCATCCGCGAAATCGTCGGCACTCACCACGCCGAACGCTTCCAGCCTCGTTCCAATCTGTTCGAGCCGCCATCCTTCGGGTATGGTCACTCGAATGCTCTCGTCGAGAGCTCGCCCGTACACGATGTCCGAGAGTATATCGACAGGTCGTTGTCCCGGACTCAGTGGGTACGTGCCCGAACGTACCCTCGGCGCGGCATCCAACAGGCGACCGTACAGCTCGAGAACACGCGCGTCGCGAATCAGCCCGGCCTCAGCCAAGTTGCTCGTAACCCGCCGCAGCGACTGCCCGCGAGCGATCGGGAACTCGATCGTATCCACGACTTCCGAGTCGACCGGAGTCAGGAGGACCCACGAGACGTACCCCGCCGCGAGCACAAGCGCAACGAAGATCGTGACGAGAATGAGTCTAAGGGGATGAGCGGTGTTTCGTGCCATGTTTCGCAGGGGCCTCGCGCTTCAGATGCTCCGATGAAACCGGAGAGCGGAACCCGGCTATATTCCTTGTAACTACAATAAACTACTGATAGTATCTGCCATTCAGTATGGTAGATAAAATAGTAGCGCGGCCGGCCGATGTGTCGCAAGAACCGGGACGGAACCGAACAATGCCTCGAACACTCGTACCTCACTTTGTCACAGAGCGCGTGCACAACCCCGAACGAAACGGCAACGAATCAGGTGCATCGCTTTTCCTCGATATTTCCGGCTTCACTGTGCTCACTTCCGAGCTCATGCGACACGGGAAATCGGGGGCGGAGACCATGTCACTCGTTATTAACCGCGTATTCGAGCCGATGATCGACGCGGTGCACCGCGAAGGTGGATTCGTCGCAAACTTCGCCGGCGACGCGTTCACCGCCGTTTTCCTCGATGGTGACGATGCGGGCCCCTCGCCCCTCGAACGGGCAGCCGCCACCGCGATCTCATGTCGCACGGTAATCGACCGGGAACATGTTCAGCGGACTCCGTTCGGTGATTTTTCGATCGAAGCGAGTATCGGGTTGGGATGCGGTGCGATTGATTGGGGCATTGTGGGTCCCGAACCAGGCCCGCTGAGCTGGTATCTCCGCGGAGAAGCGATCGAACAAGCGATCGCAGCGGAGGAAGCTGCCGAGGCCGGACACATCACCGTCTCTGCGACGAACTCCGAATACCTCGTTCCGGCGTTCGTTGTGCGTAAAGGCGATGCAGGTTTCGTCCGCCTTCAGAACAGGCACTCTTCGGATTCGGTTCCGTCGACGCGGAAGAAAGGAGAAGAACCGGCGAACAACGGGAGTGTGTCCTCGGTCTCGCCGACTGCATCAACGATCGCCGGGAACGCGGCGCATGAGCTGCAAAGCCAGTTCCGGCCACCGGATAAGTTTGCCTCAGTGGGCGCGGGAGAGTTCCGGGATATCGTATCGGCATTTATCGCTGCCGACGCCGGCGCAACTCACGAGGAGATCGATACGACAGCCAGCTGTGTAATCGGGAGCGCGGAAGCACACGGCGGATATTTCGATCTACTTGATTTCGGCGACAAAGGATGCGTCATGCTCGTTCTCTTCGGGGCTCCTCGCTCGCACGGTCGCAACGCTGAACGGGCCACGAGGTTCGCACGCGATGTGCTCGAATCGCTGGGGACGCGCTGCCGTATCGGCTTGACCTCGGGTACCGTCTTTGCCGGATATGTGGGCGCGCACTCTCGCGCGACGTACACCGCGCTCGGCGAAACCGTCAATCGCTCGGCTCGTATCGCAGTCGCAGCGGATACCGCCGAGGTACTGCTCGACGAGAAGGTCGCCTCGGCGCTTGAATCGCAGGCCCTTGATTCGCGCTCACGATCGCTCGATCTGAAAGGATTCGCCGAGCCGATCGTCGTGCATTCTCTGAGTCGAGAACGCGATTCCGGAGAGGATAGCGCGCGATCCGACCATGCCCTTGTGCTCGCGGGACGAGAATCGGAGCTTTCCACACTTCATTCGTGGCTGCAGGAGGAACGCCCGTCATCTTCCGCCGATAGAGGGCTCCGTGTCATGCGGATAATCGGCGATCCCGGTATCGGAAAATCGTCACTTGTCGATTCGGTACTCTCCGAGCATTCAGACCGGTCGACGATCGTTCGGCTTGCCGCCGATCCGATTCTTCAGAAGAGTCTGAACCTGTTCACCGGCCTCGTTCCGGCGCTCTGTGTAGCGCTCGATATCGAGCCTCCGGGTACCGAACCGACCGAACGCTGGGTAGAATCACTCGTTCACCGTGCGAAGACACTCGACGAAGGAATAGCAGAGCGGATTCGCGAAACTGCCGACGCTTTGCCGGTTCTTGAGCGGCTGCCCGGCGGTGCGCGTTACGAGGAGCGCGAGCCGCGAGCCCGTCTCGAGATGACCGTCGACGCGGTCTCGGAGGCGATCATTCTACTCGCTCGGGTCAGCAGACCGATCATCGTAGTCGATGACTTGCACGCAATCGACGAGGACAGCGCTCACGCGTTGGACCGCGCTCTTCATGCGACACGAGATGAAAATGTATCGGTGATTCTTATCTCGCGGGGCTCGGACTTACCTCGGGTCCTCGATCTCTCCAGATTAGACCACTCACGCCTCTCGGTTATTGAGCTCGGCCCTCTTGACGGACAGGCGCTGAGCGAGCTCGCCGCTACGGTACTCGGAGGCCCGGTCGATTCGGCGCTCGGTGACTTTCTCGTAACACGAGTCGGCGGCAATCCGTTCTACGCCGATGAGATGCTTCGATATCTCCGGCATTTCGGCCATCTGCGACAAGGGCCAAATGGATACAACGTTCCGTCGAATCAGTCCGGTATTCCGCAAAGCATCTCGGCCGTACTGACCGAGCGCATCGACGCCTTGCCCGCCCGGGTGCGAGAGCTTTGCGCGGCCGCAGCGGTTATCGGGCTCGAGTTCGATGCGGATACGCTGCGAGAAATGGAGATCATCGATGGACTTGAAGAAGCACTCGAGGACGGGAAGGCTGCCGGGCTCTGGCAGGGCACCGAAACCGGTACATACCGCTTCGTTCAGTCACTCATCCGTGAGGCGATCGTTGAGATGCAGCTCGACTCCGAGCGCGAGCGTCTGCATGCGGCGGTATTCGGCGCCCTCCGTTCAAGATTCGCGGACGACCCGTCGCATGCAGCAGAGTTGGCATATCACGCGAAGCGAGCATCGCTCCACGCGGAGACACTCGAGCAGCTTTGGCGCGCGTTCGAGTACGCTCGCGAGCGCTACCACAACGAGAAGGCCATCTCATTCCTTCGCGAATACCTGGAGCAATGCGTACAGAACGACGAGAAGCTGCGCGCCTATATTGAGTTGGGTCAGATATACGATGTCACCGGTGAATGGGAGAAGGCAGCCGATGCGCTTACCTACGGCCTAGGCGCAGCTGTGCTGACCGAGGACTTCCGATCGCGTGTATCGATTCTCACATCGCTGACCGGCATTCATCAACGGATCGGCCGTAACCGCGAGGCCGTCAGAATCGGCCGCCAGTCAGTGGAGAGTGCACGGAGTGCCGAAGACCGACGACTCCTGGCCGAAGCGTTGCTCGGTCTCGCGCGCGCGCAATGGGCCGAGGGAAGACTGCAGGAGGCCAAGAGTGGGGCCGAAGAAGCGATCGAGGCGGCACAACAAGCAGAGGACCCGAAGAACGAAGGGCTCGCGCTCTACCTCGCCGGCGTCATCCACCGCGATCGAAACGACTACCCCCGGGCCAGGGAGCTTTACCGCGAAGCCGAGGCGCGGCTGGAGGTGTACGGAGACCAACAGCTGACAACCTATCCGCTGTACGACCTTGCGGTGCTCATGCAGTACGAGGGCGATCTCGAACAGTCGAGGGAATATTTCGAGCGGGTGCTCGAGGTCTATCGGAAGACCGGCTACCGAAGCGGCGCTTCGGCGGCAGTGCTGAACCTTGGCGTTCTTCGCGACCGCCGCGGCGACTTCGCCGGAGCCATCGAACGCTTCGAGGAGGCGCGAGAGATAGCCGAAAGTACTGGAGAGCAGCTTGCGATCGCGTATACGCTGTTTAGCATCGGCGCGACCTATTACAAGATGATCGATAACCGAAAGGCGCTTTACTACCTTCGCGACTCACTGCGGATTATGCGCGATCTCGGAGCCAAAGGTTACTACGGCTATCCTCTCTCATACTTGACCGCACTCTATTCGCGCGCCGGCGATACCAACCGTGCTATCTCAATGTGCGCATACCATCTCGCCGCCGTCCGCGATGTGGGCAGCGATCCCGAGAACGGGCTCGCTCTCCTGAGCCTCGCCAGAGCGTTGCGGAATGCGGCACCGAAATCGGCAGGAGCAAAGCAAGCACTGGCAGAGATTGCCGATTATTACGGAGTGAACCCCGACAACATCGAAACGCTCTTTCGGAAGGCCATTGAGATTTCGCGGCAGGCCCAGTATGTGAACACGCTTATCCCGGCCCGGTACCACTACTCCCGCTATTTGCACGACACCGGACAGGAGTCGCAAGCGTCCGTCGAGCTTAGAGAGGCTTATCGACTCGCGAAGGCGGCAAGTTGGGAGCGTTACATCGCGACGCTTGAGAGGAGGCACGGATCAGAAGCACTCGCTCCGGCATCCGATCAGTCGGCCGGCGTCACTTCACAGACAAATAGTGTCTGATCGAAATAGCCGAGCGCCCGTACGGTGCTTTCGGCCACGACCCGGAGGCCCAGACGAGTTAATGCTTCGCGCCACTCGCGACAGGTTCGATTTGTATGAGGATGACCACGAAACTCGCGATTGACGATGCTGTCCATAAGCTGGAGAAGCCTCATCTTTTCGCTCGCATAGTACGTGTCTTCGAGAACGATGAGACGCCTCCGGCTTACGCGAACCGCCTCTTCCAGGATAGAATCGGGATCGGGAGTATGATGCAATACGGTAAGCAACAGGACGACGTCAAATGAATCGTCGGGAAACGGTAAATATCCTCCGTCATACAGAATCGGGCGAACATCGTCGAAGCTGCTGTAATCGGACACATCAAGGGGAACAGTATCGTAGCCCCATCGACGAAGGAGGCGTGTGATTCCACCTTTCCCGCACCCGACATCGAGGACCCGATGACCTGCCGGCAGATATGGACGAATTCGCCGGGCCTTGCCACGATCCCACGGAATCGAGGCGCCTCGAATCAGCTCACGCTGCCCAACGCTTGCAACGATTCGAGAGTATGGCGCCATTCGTTTTCTTCGACACCCGCGAGCACGCGAGAACGGGCGCGCTCCCAGCTCGCCAGGCCGTCCTCGATTGCCGTTCGTCCGGCGTCGGTCAACGAATACAGATGGGTACGACGGTCGGTTCCCGGCCGGCTACTGACCAGGTCCTTATTCTCAAGGGTGTCAAGAATTCGGGAGATGGTGCTCGGATCGGATCCGAGCTTCGCGGCGAGCTCCGATCCACCCGGCTCACCGAGAATACCGACATGGACCAGCACCCCAAACTGGGTGGGCGTGATGCAGGAGTTACGAAACTCTTCTTCGAAAATCCGAACGATTGACTTGTACGCCTTCCCGATTTGCGTTGCGGGGCAGATTTCGGGGATTTGCTCAAGCTGCTCGATCAGCCTTGAATCGCTCGGCTTTCGACTACAATTGTTTTGGTTCATATTACGTGTATATAAGCCTAACCGAACATCGTAGTTGTGTCTACAAGCTGTAGGACATCCAGGACATCGAGCGTTACAGCCAGAAACAAGCGAAAGGGAATGATATACAAAACATGAAAATAGATACGGAAATTGCCGGCCTCTGTGGATTCACTATCTCCGGATTACTCTTTGTTGCAGCGGCACTGAAATCCGGGGACACCGTCTCGCTTCTCGGTAGTATCGTCTGGATAGTCTCCTGCATCGGCTGGATTACCGCACTGTCGCGGAGCAGATAGTCTCGGGAGCGATCGATTATCAGTGTCGTCGGCATGACCCGCACGTTGTAACGGGCGGTCACGCGCATACCGTGATCGAGCAGAATGTCGTATCGCAGCCCGAGCATATCGACAAACCTGGTCACCTGCTCGCTCGACTCTCCGACATTCACCGCCACAACCGCGAGGCCGTCATCCCCGAGGGCATCCTGCAGCACCTGCATTGCCGGCATCTCTTCAACGCACGGCGCACACCAGGTGGCCCAGAAGTTCAGAAATACGACCCGTCCTTCATAATCGGACAACCGAGCCTCTGCGCCGTCCGACAGACGCTCGACTCCCAACTCCGGGCTTTCGACCGACGCCGGGCTTACTCCCATCGTTGCAAACGCCGCTTCGATGTCGACTTCATCAACCGTATCGCGCTCGACGAAGTGTACCAGGCCGGTAAGAAGTGCCGCCCCAAAGAGAACTACGCTACCAATACGAACTGCGGAATGTCGTTGCGTATACAACTACTTATACCGAAACGGCGTCGCCGTCAAGGACCGCTACACGTCATCATGGACACGAGATTAAATTGATTGTAGTATCAAGTACATGGAGCGATAAGTCATGTCACGCAATGCGAAGGGCAAAAAACCGAAACATGGAGGAAACGCCGGTGCCGTGCGGAAAGCACGCTTGTTCCGGCGTCCGCGACGTCGTCATGCCGTCTTCGGAGCGATCTTTCTCGTAGCCGCGGCGGCGGCCGCGTTCGGCATCGCACGGTATTCGAGAGTCGATGCGCAGCAACACGATCTGAGTGCAGTGGGGAACGGTACGCCGACGGTGGTGCAAATCCACGATCCCTCGTGTCCTTTGTGCCGGGAGCTCCGCAGCAACGTACTGACCGCTGCCGGAGATTTCTCCGAGGATACCCTCCAGATACGTTTCGCCGACCTACACACCGACGAAGGACGGACTTTCGCACTCCGTCACGGCCACACGTCGGTTACACTGCTGTTTATGGACGGCAACGGGGAGATCCTCGAGGTGCAATCCGGCGTCAAGCATGCCGACGCACTCCGACAAAGCTTCGAGCGACTCGCAAACGGAGAGATGTAACCGACGGCCCGCCTGTAACGACGTTGTAATGTACGTTCGGAGGCACCTGCATGAAGTTTGACACACACTATTACGACGGGTTCGAGCGAAAATGGCGCGACCATCTCGAAGATGTAGCCGCGCGCAATGGCATCGAGTCGCTTCTGATTATGCGATCTACCGAAACGCACATGGTCGCAGCGGTGAGCGCGGGACCGAAACGTGACACGTACCATCCCGGCGACGCGGGCCCGAAGAGCGTCGTTCCCGGCTGCCACAAGCTCTACTGCGAACAGGTCGTCAAAGACCGGGCACCATTGCATGTTCCCGACGCCGCATCGGATCCCGAATGGGAAGGGAACGAAGACTATGTCCGGTTCGGATTGGGTGCCTACCTCGGCTATCCCATCGAGGTTGACGGCGAGGTATTGGGCACGATCTGCGCATTGCACGATGCGCCGTTCGATTTCGAAGGCGGCTCACCGAGCCTTCGACAGGAGCTCGAGCGACTGAAGACGGAAATCGAATACGATCTGAAAGAGGCGGTGTGAAGAGAGACCGTTATTTCGGGCGGTTTCGACGCCCTTCGAAACGGTCGGTGCTCGCCGCCGAGGCGTTCGTCCTGTTCGTCGCGTTGCCGACGGTTTTCCTCTTCGAGCTATCGCGCTCGATTACGGCCATCATAATACTCGGCGGACTGGCGTATGTTGCCGCGCTCATGTGGCGGTTCCGGCTGAATCGCGCGTTTGCGTTCGGGCTTGCGGGATATCGCGAACTCGTCCCGGTTGTTCTGCGATTTGCCGTCTTTGCAATCCTGACGACGATCGCCGTAGCGGTTCTCATGCCCGAATACCTCTTTTATGTCGTCCGCGAGAATCCCCGTTTGTGGCTCGTCATTCTCGGCGTGTACTGCCTCTTTTCCGTGTATCCGCAGACGATCGTGTATCGCGGTTTCTTCATGGAGCGCTATCGCCCCCTCGTTCGTAGCGACACAATGCTGGTGCTGGCCAACGCAATCGCATTCTCCTGGGCTCACACGCTGATTGCAAATCCACTCGTCTACTCCCTTACGTTCCTCGGCGGAATACTCTTTTCAATCACCTACCTTCGAAGTCGATCGCTCCTTGTGGTAGCAATCGAGCACGCCCTCTACGGCTTCTGGTTGTTCACCGTCGGGCTCGGAATGTACTTCGCTTTCCCGGGACCATAGAGACAGCGTGTCGACTACCGCCGACTAAGAGTTTGTCGGACATATGGGCAGAATTGAATATCGGAGGGGCTCAGCGCATATTACCGTGGAGACAAATACATTCCGATGGCGCCATATACGTCCGATATTCAATACCGAAGTGAAGTCCGACAAACTCCTAAGAGCCGAAATTGACGACAGCGGTCACAGCTCCCGCACCGTCGAATCGTTGACGCTGCAATCAATACGCGGTAGGTTCGCGCTACGATCTATGGAGCTCACAGAAACCACCGGCCGGCCACGGAAATTTCCATGGACGTGCGACCGCACGTTCGCGAATAGAGAAGTCGAGCAGCTCGCCGCTCTCATGGGGGAGCTGGTTGAACGGACAGTCGACCAAGTGCACGACCTTCGCTCCGATGCCCTGCTGTTTCGACCGAAACACGTGTGGTTTTCGATAGCCGGACTCGCGCTGCATATGAGCGCGAGTGAGTATCGACAGGTTCGCCATCTGCTTCCGGTGACTCGACGCAGTGGCGATGAAGCGGAGACGCAACTCGAGTCCCAGCTCCTCGAGGATCTCGAGCACGGCAATATTCGCTCCGAGATTGCGGTTCCAGAGCGACTCGCCGACGGTCAGCTTCTCTCCGATATCATGCGCACGGTACACCGGGATTTCACCACCCACATATGCTCCGGCATCCCGGACGCCGATGCGCAGCTCGGTGAAGAATGCCTCTTCGCTACGCCGCGCGATCTTCTCGCGCACATGAACTGGCATTGGAGTTATCACTCCGGTCAGATCGGACTTCTGCGCCTGATGTGGGGCGACAACTACGTCTGGACAATGGCCGGCCGGGAATAGGTTTTGTCGGAGTTCACTTTGGCTCACGTCCCGCTACGCTCGCACGGCTGCCGCTCCGGACGAACACCACCCGCCTCGTCACCGGTCAGCTCGACGACAATGCGCCGGAAGAGCGCCCGTGTGGCGCGGATATCGTGCGCCGCGTTGCGATAGCCGGCTCCGGTTTTCACGATAACCGTACGCGAGGGCCGGTGCACGTAGATCATCTGCCCGAATATGCCCATGGCCGCAAAATCGTTATCCGGCTGCGGAGGTATCCACCAATGATAGCCGTAGCCGGAGGGACAGCATGAGAGCGGATTGTCCCATCCCGGCTGAAGATGCGGGGCTTCGGGCACGACCGACCGGCGCACCCAATCACCCGGAACCACCTGACGGCCGTCCATACGACCGTCGTTCAGATATAGCAGACCGAAGCGTGCATAATCCCTGGCGGTAGCGTTGATTCCGAAGGAAGCAAACGGTGTGCCGGTCGAATCGACGTTAACCGTTGCATCGGACTCCATGCCTGCCGGTTGCCAGAGGTCACGCTCGAGTAGCCTCGCATACCGCTCTTCGGTCGCCTCCTCGAGCACCCACGACAGGACGACCGTATCGGAACTGATGTAGTCGTGATAGGTGCCCGGCTCGCGCCGGCTCTCGAGGTCGACGATGTAGTCTCGTATCGACCCGCCTCGCAACAGAGCGAGCACCGGCATGCGATACACGTCGGCGAACGGATTCCAGTACGTTTCACTGAATTGCACACCGGACGACATCGTCAACGCGTCGCGGATGGTGACATCCTCGTATCCCGACTCGGCGAGCTCCGGGGCGTACTCGGTCACGCGGTCATCGATGGAGCGTATATCGCCCCGCTCAACGGCCTGGCCGATCAACGGTGAAACGAACGACTTTGCCATAGACCACGAGGTCGGACGGTCGTGTCTGTCGTAACCGCGAAAGTAACGCTCATACACAATTGTGTTCTCATGCACCACGAGGAGTGTTGTCGTCGTCGATTCGGAAACGAACTCGCCGGTGTCGAACTCTTCGTTCTCCACAACGAACGATTCAGGAAGCGTAAATGACATCGACTGATTCGGGTGCGATTCGGCAAACTCGTGAGTCCGCGTTCCGGCGGTAACCGGCACACTCGGCAAGTGTTGACCGAGGTCGCGAAAGCTCTCGACGCGTCCCTGTGCCGAAAGGAGTGAAAGCGCCGGGGAGAGTGGCGACCGACTGATCGAGAGATAAGCGGTCAACAGCACAATACCGGCGAGTGTCGCAATGAACCCGGCGACGAGACCGGTTTTCGTGAGGAGCGATCGAACCTTCATTGTATATACAAGGATATCGCGAAAAACTGTTTGAATGAAGCGATGAGTGAAGCACACCGGTTGCCCTCTCCGACATCGACACCCACGACCGTCCGCTTGGGGAATAGGGTTCGAAGAGCGGGGCCGGCCGCAAGCGCCCGAATGTCATCTTCGACGGAAGTACGTGCAGATAGCTGTATCGAGTATCAGTGCGATACGTCGAAATACTACGTTTGGTACTCTGCGATAATCGTCTTGCTCGCAACCGATCGATCGAAAAGTGATTCCCTCACTTTCGCATAGTCGGCATCGGCAAAAAACCGTTCTCTGGCCGCCCAGTCAGGGAACCGGATGGTGAACAACCGATTGACCTCTTCGCCGGTCGCGGATTTGACAACCTCCGACACGCGGAAATCGTAAACGAAGCGGCCGCCGTAAGACTCGAGAATCGGCATCATTGCCGAACGGTAAGAGCCGTAACTCTTTTCGTCGATCACGTTTATAGCCATCAATATCTCGTATGCCATCTGCTTCACTCCTTCGCCGGAGAGACACTCGGCGCTTCATACCGTGCCGTATTTCGGTCCTATTGGAGTCGGTCGTGTCGATGCTTAGAAAAACACCTCGCCGAATAACACGAATATCAGGACTCGAACGATGATTGCCCCAGTTGCCGCCCAGACGACACTTCGCCCGAGAAAGCCTCCGAGGAGGGCCCCAGCGCCGCCGCCGACGACCGACCAGAGAAAGAAGCCGACCGGCTGGAATGCACCCCAGACCACATAGAAGAGTCCCGAAAGAACGAAACCGAGACCCACTCCGAGTGCGGCGTAGACGATATAAACGCTTCTTGTCGTCATCTGCATATCGCATTTCTCCTCTTCCATAAACTTCGATTCACTGATCCCACGGATCGCGGCGAGCGCGGAGACTAAGCGCGATCGTTCATCGTCTCGAAAATCTCGCGAAATCGCTCCCGATTTCTCTCCCAGGCGCGTGTGACCTCCGGCCCGTAGCGGTCGACCGCCCGAACATCGCCGTTCGGGTCACAGTCGATGATCGCAACCGCCTCTTCGTGTGTAAACGCTCGCTTATACGGACGCGAGGAGCGCAACGCATCGTAACAGTCACACACGCTGACAATCCTCGCCGACAACGGAATTTCCTCCCTGCAGAGCGGGCGCAGCGAAGCGTAGTAGCCGGGACTGCGGTTGTCGATCGGTCGCTGCACCCCGCTCTCATCCATTAGGCCCGGGTAGCCACCGCCGTCCCATCGCTGGTGGTGATTGAGGGCGATATCGCGGGCAAGCAGAAGCCGGCTGTCGACAACCTCGCTTACTCCGATCATGCGGTCGAGGATCTGCGCGCCGTAGATGGTGTGCATCTTCATCTGCTCGAATTCTGCCACGCTGAGTCGACGTGGAGCGTGCACGAGCTCCGGAATCGCGACTTTCCCGACATCGTGAGCGGCCGCAACCTGACCGATCTCCATGCACAACCGCTCGCCGGGACACAACTGCTCGGCGAGCACCTCAGCATACGCATTCACCCGCCATATATGGAGCCCGGTAATCTCGTCACTGAACTCGGCGCTCGCGCACAACCCGTGGATCGCCTGAATGAATCGGACGTCACGATCCCGGGCGATATCCATCGCCGCGAAGAGGCTCTGTGCTGCATCCGCCGCCGCTTCGAGAAATCGAAGATCGGACATAGTGAGCTCCGGACGGCGATTGAATGCAACGATCGAGGTACGTCCGGCATGGTAGTTGGCCAGATTGTCGACTCGCCCACCGAGAAACTCCCGCATCTCCGGCGCGACCGGATACGCGCGTTCGAACGTTTCGTCGGATTCGTAACGTTCGCGGTGAGCGGCGATCGCTCGCCCTTCGACTCGCGAGCGAGTGATCGGCGCACGGGAATCGATCGGAACGTGAATATCCCCCGATCGCTCGAGCTGACGGTCGGTCACGTACCGCATCGCACGGCCCACCAGATGTCCGTCAGAGCGTTCGCGCGCGAAGAGCACCGCTTCATAGCCGGAGTCGAGAATGAGGCGGGCAAGCCGCTCTTCGCCTGTATCGAACGGATCGGAGCTTGCGGCATCTTCCACGACCTCGATCTGGAACGATCTTACCGCGGCACGCCGCAGCTCCGCTTCCCGTTCAGCGGTCACATCGCTCAACCATACAAGAACCGAATCGTCTCCCGGTTCGCAATGGCTGGAAACCCGATACCAGCGCTCGACCGCCGGCGCATACAGTACCGGTTCATTATCATCGATAGAGCAAATGATGGCGGCAACGGACTCGTCGTTTCGCTCTGCTCCTCGTTCGATGCGCTTCTCCTCCGGCAATTCCAGAAAGTCCGCGACACATCGTACTCCGTGTAGCTCGAACAGTTCGGCCGTGCGCCCCATCGCCGCTTCGACCGTTCCGTCGATTGCCATGACGAAGGCCGGCGACAACCGCATTGCCGGAAGCTGAAGCAGACGCTCGCGCTCGAGATGCGCGATCCGTGCAAACGTTCGACCGATACTGGAAACCAGAAACGGCACGACGAACGGGGCAAGCACCATCCCGAACGTATAGCTCGTTACAAAGGTCAGCACCGCACCCACAAACACGGCGACAACGTAGTGCGTCGGCCGCACGAGCTCCTGAAGGAGAATCCTCCCTCCGCGTTTCACGTTGTGTCCCCCACTACAGCCTGAATACGCGCCTTCATAGCGCGCTTCGCGGACTCCGGCATAAACGACATATCAATCGCATAGTCGTTCAGCTTTACGAGCTCCGCGGGCGTGAAGTGGTGGTACTGATGGGCGCTCATGAACTCGTCGGTTAACTCGACGCCGAAAATGACCGGATCGTCGGTGTTGAGCGAAACCGGTATACCGGCATCGAAAAACGTACGCATGGGATGATCCCCGATCGATTCCACGTACACACCGGTGAAAACGTTACTGGAGGGACAGAGCTCGACCGGAATACGCCGGCGCGCCAGTTCGTCGATCAAAGAACGGTCTTCGACCGCGCTGACACCGTGGCCGATACGCTCGGCGCCGCATAAATCGACGGCCGCACGAATCGAGTCCGGTCCGACTACCTCGCCGGCGTGTGCCGTCGTTCGCAGGCCGGCTTCACGCGCCTGCCGAAAAATGATCGCAAACTCCGAGGCGGGTCCGGCGCTCTCGGCGCCACCGAACCCGATACCGACTATGCAGTCGCGCCGATGAGCGATCGTCAGGTCGAGGTTGCGCTGTGCGTTCTCGAGGCCGAATCCACGGGATACATCGATCAGAAAGCGCATTTCGAGTCCATCCCGTCGCTTAACCTCTGCCGCGCTTCGATCGACGACATCGACCATCTCTTCGAAATCGAGTCCTTTCTCGAGAAGCTTCGTCGGGGCAAGGTGCATTTCCGCGTATTCGATCCGGTTGCGTTGCATGTAGTCGCGCGCGGCTTCAACAAACAGAGTGAGGTCGTCCGCCTGCGCGATCGCCGGCTGAATTACTCCGATAAACAGCGTGATAAAATCGTCGAGTGAGCGAACCTGAAAACAGCGCAGAAGATCTTCGCGACCGGCAATCCGCGAGAGCAATTCCGGGTTGCGTCCGACCAGGCGCCACAATCGCTCGGCATCGATCATCGCCTCCAGATGCAGATGGACTTCACATTTCGGCATTTGATTGAGAAACGAAAGGATTTCCTCGTTCGTGTCCGTAATCGGGCCTTTCGCTGCCGTCGTCGCAGCCGCTTTTTGGACTGCGGATGCGCCCGAGCGCACGTGGGACTCGAGATCGTGCTCGCCGTCGACGCGTTCGACACGCACCGCGGGAGAAAATGCGATCGCCCCACGGATATGCTCGTAGCCGTCTTTCGGATCAGCGTATTGCCACGCCCCGTGCGGTAGCCGCGTGCCGGACACTATCAGATCGAAGTACGTGGCCGTACCTTTCCACGGACATTCGGTCCGGTGGTTATTCGGCTCGAGATACCTCGAGTCCACGTATTCGGCGGGGAAGTAGTGGACGCCGCCAACAATCACGCATCTATCCGTTTCGCTGAACGTAACTCCATTCCACGTGGCTGAGACCTTCAAACTCTACAGCCCTCCTCAAACGAGCTCCGTAACAATTACTTTCCGACCGTGCGCTTGCTCGCAACACCAACGGTCCCGCGGCCGGTCGTTCAACACTCACGACTCTATCGGCGCAAAGCACATCGAGCAGCTCGCGTGCTCCATTGACCCATAGAATACTTGTACATACAATCGTATGCAACTCGTTTCGATACAATAATGGGAGGCAATATGAGCGATCGCACCAAGGGTGCTGCAGGCGGCGGGGCCCAACAGTCAGCCGGCGGTCCGGGCGCTGATGCGTCACCGCCGGCACAAGGTCCGGACACCGATACTCCGAAGTCGCCGGCCGGGCCGGACACCGATACTTCACAGTCGACACCGATTCCACCGATCCTGACCGGACAAAGGGCGCTGGTCACCGGTGGAAGCGCCGGTATCGGCGCGGCATGCGTCAGAGCCCTTGCGGAGGCGGGCGCCGACGTTGCAATTAACTACCGTTCGGGAGCGGATTCGGCGGAGTCTCTCGCCGAGTACGCCCGGACACTCGGCCGTACGGCGATTACCGTGCAGGCCGACGTATCGGAGGAAGAGCAGGTCGAAGCGATGGTCTCCACGGTGATCGATCAGCTCGGAACGATCGACATACTCGTAAACAACGCGGGCCTACAGGCCGATGCACCGTTCGAGGAAATGACGATCGAGCAGTGGAACCGGGTAATCAACGTGAACTTGACCGGGCCGTTTCTCTGTTCTCGCGCGGTGGTACGCGAGTTCAAACGTCGCGGAGTGGTACCCGAGGTCTCCTCGGCCGCGGGAAAAATCATTAACATGAGCTCGGTCCACGATGCGATTCCGTGGGCCGGCCACGTGAATTACGCCGCCGGCAAAGGGGGCGTGCAGATGTTTACCAGGAGCATCGCTCAGGAGCTGGCCCCGCACAGGATACGCGTATTGGCGCTATCCCCCGGCGCGATTCGGACCAATATCAACCGGCCCGCCTGGGAAAACGAAGAAGCGTACAACAACCTCATGAAACTGATACCGGTCAATCGCATCGGCGAACCGTCGGATGTCGGCCGGGTGCTTGCCTGGCTTGCATCAGACTTCTGCGACTACGTAACCGGCACGACCATGTACGTCGACGGCGGGATGATGCTCTACCCCGCCTTTGCCGAAGGAGGCTGAACCAGGTATGTCCGGCAAAGAAGCTTCATATCGACCGATTGCCGACTACGGAATAATCGGCAATATGCGCACGATCGCGCTGGTAGGAATAGACGGTGCGATCGACTGGATGTGTTACCCCTACTTCGACTCTCCGAGTTTATTCGCCGGAATTCTCGACGGGGAAAACGGGGGCTCGTTCGAAATATATCCGGTCGAGTCGCCGAACGCAACGAAGAAGCAGCACTACTGGCCGGAGACGAACGTACTGGTGACCCGTTTCCTCTGCGAGCATGGTGTCGTCGAAGTCACCGATTTCATGCCCGTATCACGCCGCTTCGATGAACGAACCCCCGCTGCGCTCGAAGCCGGCGCGGAGCCGAATCGCCTGCTCCGAAGCATCCGCGGAGTACGCGGATCGCTCCGGATTCGTGTCTCCTGCCGGCCGGCGTTCGATTTCGCCCGAGTCGGTCACACGCTGGAGATAAACGGGGCATCCGCGCGGTTTACGCCGGAGTCGAACGAGAACGACCTGTACGCCATCGAGCTCCACGCCGGCGTTGCGTTGGAGTCGGATGCCCGCGGGGCGGCCGTCGCCGAGTTCGACCTGCACGAGGATGAGACCGTCACCTTTGTGCTCGGACGCCCCGGCGAAATCGAAGAGCTGCGTGCCGACGGCGATTCGTCCGGCGATAGTGCACGTAAGTTCGAAGCGCTGTTTTCCGAGACCGTTTCCTACTGGCGCTCGTGGCTCGCGCAATGTCGGTATCAGGGCCGGTGGCGCGAGATGGTGCATCGCTCGGCGCTCGTTCTCAAGCTGCTGACCTTCGCTCCGACCGGAGCGATTGTCGCCGCGCCGACGGCGGCACTTCCGGAGGCGATCGGCGGCGAGCGAAACTGGGATTACCGATATACCTGGATACGCGACGCCGCGTTTACCGTTTATGGTCTCATGAGAATCGGATTCTCACGGGAGGCCACAAGGTTCATGCGCTGGATCGAAGACCGTACGAACGAACCGAATGAAGACGGATCGCTGCAGATCATGTACGCACTGGACGGACGCCACAAACTGACCGAGGAGACCCTCGATCATCTCGACGGCTATCGTGGTTCCCGGCCGGTACGTGTCGGGAACGCCGCCTACGATCAGCTGCAGCTCGACATATACGGCGAGCTGCTCGACTCGGTCTATCTCTACAACAAGCACGGTGAGCCGATCTCCTACGACTTCTGGGTTCGCCTTCGAAGCCTCGTGAACTATGTGTGCGATCATTGAAAAGAGCCCGACGAAGGCATCTGGGAAGTTCGCGGCGGACGCCGGCACTTCACCTACTCCAAGCTGATGTGCTGGGTGGCTGTAGATCGCGGAATACGCCTGGCCGATAAGCGGTCGTTTCCAGCCGACCGTAGCCGTTGGATCGCCGTACGGGACGAGATCTACGAGGAGATAATGGAGCGCGGTTTCAGCACCGAGCGCGGGGCGTTCGTCCAGGCGTACGGAGAGGATGCGCTTGACGCCTCCAACCTCATGATGCCACTCGTGTTCTTCGTATCGCCGTCCGATCGACGCATGATCGCAACACTCGAGCAGACGCTGAAGACACCGGAAAACGGGGGACTCGTTTCGAACAGCCTGGTATACCGGTACGACGTGTCGAAAACCGACGACGGACTCTCCGGCGAGGAAGGCACGTTCAACATCTGTAGCTTTTGGCTCGTTGAAGCGCTCACGCGCGCAGGCAGGATGCACCCGGAGAAGCTGGAGCAGGCGCGGCTGATTTTTGAAAAGATGATCGGGTACGCGAATCACCTCGGCCTCTACGCCGAGGAGACGGGGCCGACCGGAGATGCGCTCGGCAACTACCCTCAGGCGTTTACCCATCTATCGCTGATCAGCGCCGCTTACAATCTGGACCGTACGCTCGGTTGAGCTCGTCGTCTCTGATCCGGTTATGCCGATAGAAGCCGCGATATCGAGAAGGGATTGACACTTCTGCCGAATTCCCCGTGCACAGACGATAGCTCTTCGTGACCAACCGACGGACGGCAAACCGCCCGTCGGTTGTGGTAGCGAAAGCGTTACGTCGGCACGTACCGCCTGTTTCAGAATGTGACTACCGAGAAACCGTTTGCTATCAACGATCGCAGCGAAGGATGGCCCTCGTAATCCTGAAGCAATTTGACTCCCGCGTCCTGGACCTCCTTCTTCACCTCGAACGCGTTGGCGCAGAATGCACATGCCCCTGTCACGGTGTCCTCGATCGCCTTGTACACGGGATGCAGCATGTGTTCGCTATCGGACAACGGTCCGACCCAGCGTGTACCCGCACCATCGAACACAAAGCGTACATCATCTCCCTGTTCCTTACTCTCTTTTGCCAACTCGAGCGCATTCGCAACGCGCCCCATATCACCATGCGATTCGATGTCGGCCAGCAATACAACGGCAATTTTAGCCATAAGAGTTACTCCTTATAGAGACTGTTTCGAATGGATCGCAGAACCCATCTCGTATTTACTTGTATATACAATTATATAAATGAATAGTCAAGCCGTTATGTATGGAAATTCCTATAGTCGAGCAAACGATTGATTTACTTCTTCTGTACCGTCCGTTCGACTCGTTCCGGTATTTGACAGAAATGCGAAAATATCATTGTATCTGCAATAATAAACAGCGCGGATGAGTTGCGTTGAACTGATACAGAGGGAGCAACTGTGAATACTCACGACGTTATCGTAATCGGGGGAGGAGCGGCCGGTCTTACCGTCGCCTCCGGCTGTGCACAGCTCGGGATGAAGACGGCGGTCGTTGAACGCGAGCATATGGGAGGCGACTGTCTGCATTATGGCTGCGTACCAAGCAAGACACTGCTCCATGTAGCGTCCCAGTTTCGCAATGCCGCGGAGGTCGAGCGCTTCGTCGCGAAGCGAAACGGATTCCCCGTCGAACTGAAACCGGATATGTCGGCGATCAACAGTCACGTCGCGGGCGTTGTCGGTGAGATTGCACATCACGATTCGCCCGAGCGCTTTCGTTCGCTTGGCGCGGAGGTCTATCTCGGCGCGGCGACCTTCAGATCGGCGAGCGAGGTGGAGGTGGATGGAAATCGCCTTAGTGCCCGGCGAATTGTCATCGCGACCGGTAGCCGGGCCGCGATACCTCCGATACCGGGGCTACGCGAGACTGACTATCTGACAAACCGCGATATGTTCAGTCTCACCGAGCTTCCCCGTTCAATCGCGGTCCTGGGCGGAGGTCCGATCGGCGTAGAGCTGAGTCAGGCCTACCGGAGACTCGGAAGCGAGGTAACCATTATCGAGATGGCACCGCGAATTCTCCCGCGTGACGATGATCAGCTTGCCGCTGTCGTACGTACCCGTCTCGAGAAGGAAGGTATTCACGTGCTCACCGGTGATGCGGTAACGAAAGTTGCAGCCGAGGGCCGGAAGAAGGTGCTCACTATCGGGTCGGGCGGCCACGAGCGCACCGTAGAAACCGAGCAGGTACTTGTCGCGGCGGGAAGAATCGCGAACGTCGATCAGCTCGGTCTCGATTCGGCCGGCGTCGCTTTGGAACGCGGCGTTGTCGTCGTAAACGACAAGATGCAAAGCTCGGTGCCGCACATCTACGCAATCGGCGACGCGAACGGCCGCTTTCCCTTTACTCACGTGGCCGGAGTGGAGGCAAGTGCGGTTGTGCGCCGCGTTGCGTTGCACGCCGGCGGACATGTGGACTACAGCAAGGTTCCGTGGGTCAGCTATACCGACCCGGAACTGGCCAGCGTCGGCCACACTCAGGCATCCGCGGAAGCGGAAGGTATATCTTGCCGGACCATCATCCAGTCCTTTTCTGCTATCGATCGTGCGCACGCCGAGGAAAGCGCCGATGGGTTGATCAAAATTGTACTTGATAAGAAGGACCGGGTGATCGGAACCGGGATCGCATCGAAAGGGGCCGGCGAGTTGCTCGGACCGGCACTTCACGCGGTCACTGGAAAATGGAAGTTCGCACGGTTTCGTAAGGCGCTGACCCCGTATCCTACGATGGGCGAGATCTACGGGCGGACGGTCTCCAATGAGCTGGCACCGAAGCTCTTCAACCGGCGGACACGCTCGATACTCAAGGCGTTGTTTCGATATCGGGGAACCGGTCCGATAGAAGAGTAGCAGGAGTCCGACATACGACGGAGCGCTATCGTTACCGATTCTGAACTGTGTGAGGTGAAGATTATGAGTGGAGTAAAGCAGCAGCAAGAAAACTCCCACGGGGAGCCGGCGAAGGACGGGAGGAGTACGCGCAGGCGCGACACCATCCGGGTAGCAGCGGTAGCGGTACTGCTCGCAACTCTGCTTACCGTCGGATATCTGCTCGACGCGCCTCGCTATCTCCAGCAGGCGCTGCAGTGGGTCGAAGGGCTCGGGTATTGGGGACCGGTGCTCTTCGCGGTCATTTATGTGATCATTACCGTTCTCCTGATTCCCGGCTCCATATTGACCCTCGGCGCCGGCGCCGTATTCGGCGTCATCCCAGGCACCATCTACACCTCGGTGGGATCGACGATCGGCGCCACATGCGCGTTCTTGCTCGGCAGAACCCTTATGCGCGATTGGGTCGAGCGAAAGGTGAAGTCCAGCCCGAAGCTTCAAGCGGTCGACGAAGCTGTTGAGCGCGAAGGCGGTCGCATCGTGTTTCTGCTGCGCCTCTCGCCGCTCGTTCCGTTCAGCATCTCCAACTATGTATACGGTTTGACCAAGATACGCCTGGGCGCGTACGTACTCGCGTCATGGATCGGCATGATCCCGGGAACACTCCTGTACGCGTATATCGGCTCGCTCGTGCAGCGTTTTGCCGAGCTCGGCGCCGCCGAACAGACGACAACGACCGGGGAGTGGATCATGTACATAGTCGGGCTCATCGCCACGATTATAGCGACTGTGCGGATCACGATCGTTGCTCGGCGGGCATTGGCCGCCAAGGTTCCGGCGGATGAGCTCGCCGATGCAGGGGCGGAGGGGACGGTGACGTGAAATCACGGGCAGATTCACCGGCGGAACCTCACCGCGGTACGCATCGAATTTCGACAAGTGTCAACGCCCGTTCGGCCCTTTGTCGGAGGAGAACCACGAACATGCGCGAACGAACCGAGTCACGCAAGTTTCCGGCTGCACTTGCCGCCGTGGCTCTCATCCTCGCGACACCGTATCCGGTGCGACCGGAGCCGTCGCCCGCGATCGACGAGTCGTTCGAGACTCTCGCACAGTGGGAGCCGCTCGAGTTCGATAGCATCGACCGGCATACCGACTATAGCGTCGTTGTCAACGCGAATGCTTCCATGCTGTTCATAGAGTCCGACGACGGTGGCAGCGGCCTCATACACCAGACAACCGTTAACGCCCACGAAAATCCGGTCCTGGAATGGAGGTGGCGCGTTGAGGATATTATCCGCGGGGGAGACCTCACGAGCCGCGACGGAGATACATATCCGGTTCGGGTGTCCGTGAACTTCGAATACGACTCGGACATGGTCGGTTTCGGAACCAGGCTTCGATACGCAGCGATCCGTGCCATTCGCGGCGAGTACCCACCCCACGGCTCACTGATTTACATCTGGGCAAACCAGGAATGGCCGGTCGAATGGTACGAGAGCCCATTCACGAGTCGGGCAATGATGCTGCCTATCGATCAAGGCCGCGGGGGACTCATGGAGTGGCACTCCCACCGCCGGAATGTCGTCGAGGACTATCGCGAAGCCTTTGGTGAGGATCCCCCGGAGCGCGCACAGCTCGCGATCATGGGAGATTCTTACGGTAGCGGTGCGGTCAGTCGAGCATGGATCGATTTCGTTCGGATACGGCCGGAGTCCCGGACACAGCGATAGGTAACGTAAACAAAAACCTCATCTATATCGTTTCGGTGCCTCGATGGGAGGGGTTGACGATTCTTTGGGAGTGCAATAGATTGATCAAGAGTTAAGTAAGTAACGCTAGTTACTTTACTTTCGAATTACACACAAGGAAGGGTGTATGGCACTGAACGACCAGCAAATCTACCGCTACTCCCGGCACATTCTGTTGAAGGGCGTGGGTGGCACCGGCCAGGAGAAATTGCTCAACTCACGGGTGCTTATCGTCGGCGCCGGTGGCTTGGGCTCGCCGGTTTCGCTCTATCTCGCTGCCGCCGGGGTCGGAACCATCGGAATTGTTGACGCCGACGAGGTCGATTTGAGTAATTTGCAGCGACAGATCGCACATGGGACCTCCGACATCGGCCGCTCCAAGGTCGACTCGGCTGCCGAGCAGATTGCGGAGCTGAATCCGGATGCTACCGTCGAGAAGCACCCGTATCGACTCAGTGCGGAGAACGCTCGCGATCTCGTTGCACAGTACGATTTCATTGTCGAGGGAACCGATAATTTCCCGACGAAGTTTCTCGTAAACGATGCGTGCGTGTTCGCCTCCAAGCCGGCGTCGATCGGCGGAATACTCCGCTTCGAAGGTTCGACCATGACCATTTTGCCGGGTGAAGCATGCTACCGCTGCGTCTTCCGACAACCGCCACCGAAAGACGCGGTGCCGACCTGCGCCCAGGCCGGGGTTCTCGGTGCGGTGGCCGGTATGCTCGGAACGGTGCAGGCAACCGAAGCGCTCAAGTACCTGACCGGAGTGGGAACGCTTCTTTCCAATCGGGTACTCAGCTTTGACGCACTGAGTATGGAGTGGCGGACGGTGCGGGTGAAGCGCGACCACAAATGCCCGGTATGCGGAGACAATCCGACGATCACCGAGCTTGTTGAGTATGAACAGCCTGCGTGCGCGATCCGACCCGGTGAAGGGATTTCACAGACCCGGGACGAGCATCAATTGAGTGGAGTGCGATGAACCGAACGACCGTAAACCGAATCATACCGATCGTAATGGCCGCGGCCGCGATAACACTCACCGCAACTATCGTCTTGGGGATCATCGACGGTACGCTCACCGGTGGATCGCCCATAACGTCCGGCCAATCGGTCTTTGCTGCGGGCGGCTCAACGCTGCAGGTCGACGAGGATCTCGAGGGCGGGATTCTCGTCATCGCCGATCCGGCGACGGAGATCCGCGTTCTCGATCCGGCGGACGCCTCCGAGCGGGGACGAATCGAGCTCGGACGGGAACCGGCCACGATCACTCCGACACCCGGCGGGGTTTCGGTTTTTGTGACCTTTCCGGATACCGAGGAGATAGAAGTTTACAGTACGACGGAGTTCGAACACGAGACGACGATCGCGCCGGAAGGTGGCGACGGTCGGACTCCGGAAGATCTCACCTTCTCGGAAAACGGCGATACCCTTTTCGTCACCTGGCGAGACAGCGATGCGGTGAGCGTGTTCTCGCACTCTATGCTGGGTCTCTCGTTTCGATACGAGTTCGCAACGCCGGATGCCCACGGACCGCTCTATCGCAACCGGCGCGCAACGCGACTGTATCGCGGAAGCGGTTCAGGCATCGAAATCTATTTCGCGCAGAACGGTGAGCACATCGATACGATAACGCTCCCCGGCGAGCAGGCGGATAATGAAGCATGGGTGTTCAACGCCCGGCATACCCATCTCTGGGGTACCGACGCCTCGGGCAATCCGATCGTCGTGGATGAGGCTGCGTCCAGCGCGCGCGAAATCGACATTTCGGCCTCACCGGAGATCGCACCGGTGATTCCGGCCGACACCGAGCACGCACTTTACGTCGATGCGGCGCAGACGGGGGTATTCGCGTTTGACGCGCGCAGCGGAAATCGACTCGCAGACGTGACGTTCTCCGAAAAGGTGCTGGATGAGCTGGGCGGACGAATCGCCCGCATCGTTGATACGGGCGCCGGTCCGGTGTGGGCCATCGGCGTCTCGGGGAAAATCGCAGCGGTAGATCCGGCAACGCTCTCGATCGCAGATGTACACGATGCCGGAGCAAGGGAAACGGTTATGGCGGTCTCTTCGATCGTCCAACAGGACGGAAACTTCGCATGTTTCTAACGTGACGGCTGCAGAGGATATTGAATCATGATAGTCGCAGGTGGCATCTCTCTCGGATTACTACTCGGATATGCGCTTCAGCGCGGTGGCTACTGTATGAACACCGCCTTCCGCAGTTTCTATCTGGAGAAGGACCGCAGTTTGGTACGCGCGTGGGCGGTCGTACTCTTGATAAACGTGATCGGCGTGGCACTGCTCACCGAGCTCGGAGTACTGCTACCGGAGGTCGCTCCATTCTTCTGGCCGGCGGCGATCGTCGGTGGGTTCGTGTTCGGGATCGGTATGGTGCTTGCCGGCGGCTGTGCCAGCGGCACCTATTACCGGTGCGGGCGCGGAATGCTCGGATCGATCGCCGCCCTCGTCGGGTTCGTCATCGGTACCGCCCTCATCGACGGCGGAGCGCTCGTCGAGATCCAGCAGCAGCTACGCGGTACCACGATCGATGTGAGTGGGCGGGAAGCAACGCTCTTCAACCTCCTCGGGCTCGAATCAACGGCCGCGCGATGGCTTCTGATCGCAGGGATCTCGATACCGGCGATCGTGTGGCTCTCGCGCGCCCCGAAGCAACGCTTCCTTATCGGATGGGGTTGGCGAAAGACCGGTGCTGCCGTGGGCGTCCTTGCGCTTGCGACATGGGTGATTTCGGCAATGCAGGGACGCGATTTCGGACTGTCGTTCACGCAGCCGACGGTGGCCTTGACGCGGTTTCTCGTCACCGGCGATTCCGCCGGCATTAGCGTCGCATCGTTTATTGTCATCGGCGTGCCAATCGGAGCGTTTCTGGCCGCGAAGGCTGCCGGAGAGGCGATTCTTCGCATGCCGGACCCGGGCCGTTTTGTTCGCCAATTCGGCGGCGGAGCAACAATGGGCCTCGGCGCCTCGATCGCCGGTGGCTGCAATATCGGACACAGCATTACCGGGGTATCTACGCTCGGCATCACGGCGATCACCAGCACAGCGTTCATTATGCTCGGGTGCTGGGTAATGACAGGAATCGTGTATCGATCTGAACGCCGAAAGATGGAAGCCGAAATCGCCGCCATGCGGTCCGCGGTTCCACAAGGAGAAACGTCATGAGACGGGGACGACAACACGGACCGGCGTGCGGGGCGTGTCCGCACAGGAGACGCTCATCGATGCGGTGATATTACGAGCGCGGCATGTCGAACAATCATATGCAACACAGCATGGAGGAAGGAATGGCAAGATTCAAAAGGAATCCGACAGTGATCGCCGCGGCGATCGTTCTTGTAGTGGGCGTCGCCGGAGTCGGAGTGGCATACGCGGCAGGCGCATTCGAGCAGCAAATCGTTCGGACCGCGCCGGAGGATATCCTGGTGAGCCCGGAATGGGTCCGGGACAACGCCGGCGACATCACAATTCTCGATGTCGGCAGAGATGCCGACGCATTCGCGGAGGGACACGTTCCGGGCGCCGCATACGTCGATCGAGTCGTCGTGTGGGACCGGGTAAACGATATCGATGGGATGCTCCCCGAACCGGAAGTAGTCGCAGCCGACCTCGCGGAATCGGGCGTATCCAACGATCGCCCGGTGGTCGTCTACGACGGCGGCAATGGTCTTTGGGCAAGCCGCTTTTTCTGGGCGCTCGAATATCTCGGACACGAACAAGTGCATGTACTGGACGGCGGAATAACGGCCTGGAACGAGTCGGGATTCAGTCCAACCAATGAGATCGATGTGCCGGATCGTGGCAACTTCGTAGCAGACGTACGCCCGCAGCTGATTGCCGACAAGGAGTTCATTCTCGAACAACACGGCAATGAGCATTTCGCAGTTCTCGATGCACGCTCGGAAGCGGAGTACAGCGGGGAAGATGTCCGGGCCGCCCGCGGCGGTCATATCCCCGGTTCGGTGAACATCGACTGGGTGAATAACCTCAGCGAGTCGAACCGCTTTCGCCCATTCGAGGAACTCGCAGAACTCTATGGTGATGTACTCGAAGGTCATGACGGTCCGGCCGTAACGCTTTGCCAGACCGGTGTGCGCGGCGCCCACACCTATGTCGTGCTTCGCGTACTCGGCGAAGAAGACGTACGCGTCTACGACGGCTCCTGGGCCGAATGGGGTAACGACGAAGATGCACCCGTCAGCGGAGGGGCATGATGACAACAGCCTTCGGCGCGAATGCGCCGGAGGCTGTAAACAATAGAGAAAATTGGGGAGGAATACGTATGAGTGACCAGAAAGAGCAGAAAGCAGACAGGACGGTAGATCTTCTGAGCGAAGTGTGCCCGTACACATTTGTTAAGAGCAAGCTCGAGCTCGAACAGATGGAGACCGGGCAGATCCTGCAGATACATCTCGGAAACAGCGAATCCGCGTCAAACGTTCCGCGGTCGGTCGATCTCGAAGGGCACGAGGTTCTGAGTGTCGATCAAACGGAGCCGAGTCACTGGGTGGTAACGGTTCGCCGCGCATAATCACACTATCTGCAACGGAGGAAAGAACGGTATGAATCTCAAGATAAACGGTACAGACACGACAATCGATGCTCCGAGCTTGACGGTCGTTGAGCTGTTGAAACAGCAGAACGTCGATATGCCGGACATGGTTTCCGTACAGCTGAACGGCGAAATACTCGAGCGCGATGCCTTCGAGAATACAACGGTAAAGGATTCCGACGAGGTGGAGTTTCTCTACTTCATGGGGGGTGGTGCGATAGATGCAGGGTGATGGACATGAGTGTCGCGGCTTCAACACGCGTGCGGCACACATTCTGGGCAGCGACAAAACGCCGTACGGGGCTACGAATGCGCCACTCTACCTTTCCAGCGGTTTCTCGGCGGAGAGCGCCGATGAGCTTGCCGAACGATTCGCCGGAAGGCGCCCCGGTTACATCTATTCTCGCATCTCTAATCCAGGCGTGAGCACGTTCGAACAGCAGTTCGCTTCGCTCGAAGAGGGCCGTGGTGCGATCGCATGCTCCTCCGGTATGGCCGCGATATCCGCGGTGATTCTGACACTCTGTCGCACCGGAGATCGAGTCGTCGCCGGCAGCAGCCTGTTCGGTGGTACACTTATGCTCTTCGACTTCCTGCTCCAGCGAATGGGGGTGGATGTCGAGTACATCGATCCGAGTGAAACGCAGAACTTCGCCCGGGCGGCCGACGGTGCAGCGCTCTGTTTCGTGGAATCGATCGGCAACCCGAAACTCGATGTCGTAGACGTAGGAGCGCTCGCCGAGATCTGCTCAACCGCCGGTACACCGCTGGTCGTCGACAGCACGCTTGCAACCCCCTATGCTGCACCGGGCCGGCGGTTGGGAGCTCACCTAACGGTACACTCAACAACGAAGTTCGCCGCCGGGACCGGGAACTCCGTTGGAGGGCTTGTCGTCGATACCGGACTCTTCGACTGGAAGAAGTGTCGCGACCCGGAGGTATCTGAGTCAGCCGGCCGTTTCGGCAGCGAACTCGGCTTTCTCGCGCTGGCGCGCCGGCAAGTAACCCGCAATACCGGGAACGGAATGGCGCCGTTCGATGCGTTCCTGCAATGCACGGGCCTCCAGACACTCGGGCTGCGAATGGAACGCCACTGCGCCAACGCACAAGCGCTCGCCCGATTCCTCGAACGTCACGAGCTCGTGGAATCGGTGAATTATCCGGGCCTGCAATCGAGCCCTTGGCACGACATAGCAACCAAACAGTTCGGCGAGGCGTGCGGCGCACTGCTCACGCTGAGACTCGGGAGTAGCACGCGAGCGCTCCGTTTCATCGACGCGCTCGATTTGGCAATAAACACTGCAAACCTCGGCGATGTACGCACCATGGTCATTCATCCGGCGTCGACGATCTATCGCGACCTGTCCGAGCAATCGCGCCGGTCGGCCGGGGTCACCGATGATCTCGTGCGTGTCTCGGTCGGAATCGAACACATCGACGACCTTATTCACGACTTCGATTGCGCATTGAAGAACGGAGAAACGGATGATACGACTACCTAAAGGAATAGTGGACGAGATCGCGGCGCAGGCAAACGCGGAAGCGCCGAATGAAGCGTGTGGATACCTCGCCGGGACTGACGGCACTGTTCGGCAACGCTATCCGATGACGAACGTAGATGCCAGCCCGGATCACTTCGCCCTCGACCCGAAAGAGCAATTTGCGGTGCTCAAGCGAGCGCGCGAAGCCGGGCTCACGCTGCTTGCCGTCTATCACAGCCACCCGGAGACGCCGGCTCGAATGTCGGATGAAGATATCCGACTCGCGAACGACCCAAATACCATCTACCTGATTCACTCGCTACTCGACGGCGGGACGAAAGGTTTCACCGTTGATCGTGACAAAACTGTCATGGAGGTCCCCGTCGAGGTGTTCGAGTAGCATACTATTCACGGTCGATCAGCCGGTCGATCCGTCGTCGACGGTAACGACTATACGCTGTTCAACGGCATTCCGCTTGCCGCAAGCGCAGCCTCCCGCACCGCTTCCGGTAACGTCGGATGGGCGTGAACAGTTCTTGCCATGTCTTCGCTGGAGCCGCGGAACGTCATGACGGTCACAGCCTCGGCGATCAGATCACTTGCCCACGGGCCGATAATGTGGCAGCCGAGCAGACGGTCGGTGTGCTTGTCGGCAAGCACCTTCACAAAACCGGCGGTTTCGTCCATTGCCAGTGCGCGTCCGTTCGCCGCAAAACTGAACTGTCCCTTTGTGTACTCGGTCCCGGCCTCGGTAAGCTGCTCCTCGGTCCGCCCGACCGACGCTACCTCCGGCCATGTGTAGACAACGTTCGGGACCGTCTCGTAGTCTACGTGTCCGGCCTTGCCGGCAATACACTCGGCACACGCGACTCCGTCGTCCTCGGCCTTATGCGCGAGCATCGGCCCGTGAATGAGATCTCCGATCGCGTAAACACCTTCGACGCTGGTGCGATAGCGCTCGTCGACTACTACTCTCCCCTTCTCCAATGTGACACCCGCATCTTCAAGCCCCAACCCCTCGGCATGCGGTTTACGCCCGACGGCAACCAGCACGCGATCGGATTCGAGCGTTTCCGATTTCCCCTTCGAGCTCTCGAGCGACAGCTTCACTCCCTTCTTCTTGACCTCGGCATCCTTAACCGTGGTGCCGAGGCGTATAGCTATGCCCTGCTTCTTCAACTCCCGCCCGAGTTGTTTCGACAAGGCGAGGTCCCACCCCGGTATCAGATTCGGCGTGAGCTCGACGACGGTCACATCACTGCCGAGCCGACTCCAGACACTGGCCATCTCGAGACCGATCGCTCCGCCTCCGACGACGATCATCTTCCTCGGCACCTCGTCCATCGAGAGCGCTTCGGTGGAGCTCAGTACACGGTCGCCGTCAAACGGTAGAAATGGAAGCTCGATCGATTCACTGCCTGACGCAAGGATCACATGCTTGGCAGAGAGTACCGTTTCGCCGCCGTCCTCCCCGGTTACGATAACCGAAGGGCCCGACTCCAATCGCCCGCTCCCGGTGAACACACGCACCTTGTTCTTCTTCATGAGCGACGCCACACCGCCTGTCAGACGGCCGACGACCTCGTCCTTTCGGTTCATCATCGCTTGCAGATCGAGTTTCACGCCGGAGAGCTCGATTCCGTGCTGCTTCAGACCGTTTCGTGCCTTCGCGTACTGTTCGCTCGAATCGAGCAGCGCCTTCGACGGAATGCAGCCAATATTCAGGCAGGTTCCGCCGAGCGTCTTCCGCTTCTCAACAACTGCTGTGGTGAGGCCGAGCTGAGACGCCCGAATCGCCGCTACATACCCCCCCGGTCCGCTACCGATTACCACCACATCGAACTCGTTGTCCTTCGTTCCCATACTACCTATCCGCCCCTCCGGAGTATCCGGTCTGGCAGTCATTCCCGCCCATTCACCGGCCGAATCATCGATCAAAGATCGATGAGCAACTGCGTCGGATCCTCAATATACTGCTTGATCTTCATAAGAAATCCGATCGCTTCACGCCCATCGATCATTCGGTGATCGTAGCTCAGCGCCAGATACATCATCGGGCGAATCGCAATCTCGTCCTCCACAACAACCGGTCGTTTCTGGATCGTGTGCATGCCGAGAATCGCCGTCTGCGGCGGATTTGGAATCGGGGTTGACAGCATCGAGCCGAACACACCGCCGTTTGAGATCGTGAACGTCCCTCCGGTCAGTTCGTCGGGCATGAGTCGCTTTTCTTTTGCCTTCCCGATGAAACCGAGGATCTCCCGCTCGATCTCCGCAAACGATTTCTCTTCCACGTTCCGAACGACCGGAGTAATCAACCCGCGGTCGCTCGAAAGCGCAACACCGATATTGTAGAAGTGATTGTAAACGATCTCCTCCTCCTGGAGGTATGCATTCACCTCGGGATACGCCTCGAGGGCTTTCTCGCACGCTTTCACGAAAAAGCTCATAAAGCCGAGCTTGACCTCGTGCTTTCTCTCGAACGCTTCCTTGTAGCGTGAACGGATATCCATAACGCTCGACATATCGACTTCGTTAAAAGTCGTCAGATGAGCGGCGTTCTGTTTTGCGCTAACGAGGTTCGCAGCGATGCGCTTTCTGAGGTTACTCAGTTTCTTGCGTGTTTGGCGCCCGCCGCGATCGGACGATTCGGTCGTGCCCGGCGCGGAGCTTGAACCAGGCGACGCCACATCGGTGACCGGAGCACGGTCACCGGAGCCCCCCGTAGCGCCGGCGGAGGTCGGACCATCGTCGCCACGGGCTTCGGTGCTCCGACCACCTACCTGCTCCTCTACCGCACGCAAGGCGTCTTCCTTTGTTACGCGGCCACCTTTCCCTGTCCCGCGGATCTGCGAGACATCGAGCCCGTGTTCGCTTGCGACCCGACGTGCTGCCGGGGGCAACTCGTCGAGTGCCGCTGTGGCATCGGAAGCCCCGGCAACATCGGAGGCACGCTCAGAATCGGAGGCTCTCTCGGCAGCACTCGCCCCTGCGCCACCACTCTCCGACTTCGAGGTCGACGCGCCGGTCCGGATGTCTTCGCCGTCGCGTGAGCTATCGCGGGTGCGACCGCCATCGCCGCTCTGACCGCTCTCACCGGTGCGCCCGGCATCGCCCGCCGATGGAGCCGTTCCGGCGGCCGCCGTATCGATTGAACCGACCGCCTGGCCGACCTCGACCTCGGTATCCTCGTCCACCGTTGTCTCGAGCATGCCGCTCGCCGGCGCCGGCACATTGAGCGTCGCTTTGTCGGTTTCCAGCTCGAAAAGGTCTTCCCCCTCGGAAACCTGCTCCCCGCTCTGCTTGAGCCAGGTAGCCAACACTCCACTGCTCACGCTCTCCCCAACCTCGGGGACGGTTACATCCTGCTTCATCATTTTCCTCTGGTAAACGCCTCGTCGAGCAGACGCCTCAACTCGTCATTGTGTTCCTTATGGCTGCCCGCCGCCGGACTCGCGGCTGCCCGACGACCCACGTAATCAACCCTCGGCCGTTCAACGAGGTCGGCGACCCATTCACCCGCGAACGTCCATGCGCCCCGATTCCGCGACTCCTCCTGCACCCATGCGACGCGCTTCGCCGATGCGTACTGCGCGAGAACTTCCTTCAATCTTACGTCCGGTCGTGGATAGAGCTGCTCAACGCGGACAATCGCGGTTCTCGAATCGCCGCGCGCCTTGCGTTCGGCCGCCAGATCGTAGTAGACCTTGCCGCTGCAAATCAGCAGGTTGTCCACCTCGGAACCGGCCGGGCGTGCCGGATCATCGATCACGGTGTGGAAAGATCCCGATGTGAACTCATCTCGCGACGACACGCACTCCTTGTGCCGCAGGAGGCTTTTCGGCGTCATGAGAACGAGCGGCTTTCGGAACGGCTGCTTCACTTGACGGCGCAGCACATGGAAGTACTGTGCGGGAGTCGACGGATAGCACACCAGCATGTTGTCTTCGGCACAAAGCTGCAGAAACCGCTCCAGATGTGCGCTCGAGTGCTCTGGTCCCTGTCCCTCGTAGCCGTGCGGCAGGAGCATCACGAGTCCGCTGTAACGAAACCACTTTCGTTCGCCCGCTGCGAGGAACTGGTCGATAACGACCTGAGCTCCGTTCACGAAATCACCGAACTGTGCTTCCCACATCGTAAGAATATTCGGCTGTGCGATAGAATAGCCGTAATCAAATCCGAGTACCCCGAACTCGCTCAGCGGACTATCGTATACACTGAAAGCCGCCTGATCCGGAGCGAGGTTTCGCAACGGAGTATGCGTTCGCGGAATCGGGCTCTGGGTATCCCACCACACCGCGTGACGTTGGCTGAACGTTCCGCGCCCCGAATCCTCGCCGCTCAAACGGATCGGGTGCTCTTCGAGAAGAAGCGAACCGAGCGCCAGCGATTCCGCCAGCGACCAATCAAACTTCTCGCCGGACTCCAGGCGTTCTCTTCGATCTTTGACAAATCGTTTCAGCTTCGGATGGATGCCGAAACCGTCCGGCACGGTGACCAGCGCATTTCCGATAAGATCGAGCCGATCTCGACCAATTCCTGTATCGATCGGCTCATGCGAATAGCGGCCCTGCATACCGCTCCAGTCACCGTCCTGGAAGGCATCGTTTATGTTCGGCCGGTAATCGCCCTTCGCCTGGTCGAGCTCGGTTTTCCAGTCGGCGATCACCGCATCCTTCTCCTGATCCTGTTCCTCGGCGGAATAGACCCCTTCCTCCTGGAGCTTGCGACCGTACAGCGTCCGGGTCGTAGGATGGTCTTTGATACGACCGTACATGAGCGGATGGGTGAAACTCGGTTCGTCCGATTCGTTGTGTCCGAGCCTTCGGTAACATATGATATCGACGATCGCGTCGTAGCCGTGTTTCTGCCGATAGCGCATCGCCAGGTCGATAGCCCGAACAACCTGTTCGGGATCGTCTCCGTTCACATGCAGGATCGGTATCGGCAGCCCTTTCGCAATATCGGTCGTAAAGAAGCTCGAGCGGGCATCGCGGCTGGCGGTAGTAAAGCCGATCTGATTGTTGATGATGATGTGAACCGTACCGCCGGTCCGGTATCCCTTGAGCTGACTCAGATTCAACGTCTCGGCAACCACCCCCTGGCCGCTGAACGCCGCGTCACCGTGAATCAACACCGGCATGACCTTCTTGCGATGCTTATCTCCGCGACGCCGCTGAATACCGCGAGCCTTGCCTTCGACCACCGGATTGACCGCCTCGAGATGACTCGGGTTGGCGACCATGCTTACATGAATAACCGCCCCGCTCTCATCAACGATATCGAGGCTGTGCCC
>SLIN01000278.1 GCA_007135605.1 Spirochaetales bacterium
AGATTGTGGTCGATGTAACTCACCGCGCGTTCGGGTTTCGCCTCGTCGAGACCGAGGCTGTCGAATTCGAGGTACACCATCGTGCCGGTCGCATCCTGGGTCAGTGTCTGATCGATTCTCAAACCGATTTCTTCCCCGGCATCCATCCGGCCGCTGACGAGGTGCCCCGAGAGAATCTGCTCTGCGATCGTTCCCTTCATTTTCCGCCTCCGTCGCGTGCCTCAAAAGGTAGTGACGGAGAGCCGGGCCCGACCAGTCGGGAACAGCCGGTCGGATCCGGCCGGCGCGCCACGGGCGTTCGGACCATACCGGTCGGGTCCCCGGCAATCGGCTGCGACGGCTTTGACAGCGCAGCTTCCGGATAGCTACATTCTTCTCCACTGTGCAGGACGTTATTCATGTTCGCGGCGCCTACCGCAACAACTTGCGATCCATCAACCTGGACATTCCGATCGGGGAGATCACCGTAGTAACCGGCCTGAGTGGATCGGGGAAGTCGAGCCTCGCCTTCGATACCGTCTACGCCGAGGGGCAGCGCCGCTACGTGGAGACCTTCTCGGCGTATACCAGGCAGTTTCTCGAGCGGATGGACAAACCGCAGGTCGAGTCGATCGAAGGCATTCCGCCGGCGATCGCGGTCGACCAGACCAACCCGGTACGTACCTCGCGTTCGACCGTCGGCACCATGACCGAGCTCGCGGACCACCTGAAGCTGCTCTGGGCCCACCACGCCGAATTGCACTGCCGAGGCTGCGACCGGAAGGTACGCCGCGACACGCCCGACAGCGTCTGGAGCGACCTTCTCGCGCGCCTCGACACCGGCGAGCTCGCCTCCGGCGCGCGCGGCATGGTGCTCTTCACCGTACGGGTTCCCGGCAACCGCACCGCCGAGGACATCAAAGCAGTGCTCGCCGAACAGGGCTACCACCGAATTCACGAGGAAACCGATGCGGCGATCACCGTCGTCCAGGACCGGCTGAAGCTCGACCGCGGAAGTGCCGACCGCTGGCGCGAGGCGATCGAAACGGCGATGCTCCACGGCGACGGACGCTGCAGCATCGCGTTCGTCGACGGTCCGGCGATTCCGTACTCGAGCGATCTGCACTGCCCGAATTGCGACATAGAGTACTCCGATCCGGTTCCGAATACCTTCTCGTTCAACTCGCCGATCGGGGCGTGTTCGACCTGCCGCGGTTTCGGCCGGACCATGGGCATCGATTACGAGCTTGTCATTCCCGACGGTCAGAAGAGCCTCGCCGGCGGAGCGGTTCGCGTCTGGGAGAGCAAGAGCTACTCCGAATGTAAGGACGATCTGCTCCGGTTCGCGCGCACGCGCGGCATACCGACCGATGTGCCGTGGGGTGAGCTCGACGAGGAGAGTCGGGAGTGGGTGATCGAAGGTGAGGGGGGCTGGGATGATGGTGTCTGGTACGGCGTGCGCCGCTTCTTCGACTGGCTGGAGTCGAGAAGCTACAAGATGCATATTCGCGTGCTCCTCTCCCGCTACCGCGCCTACCGGCGTTGCGCCGCGTGTGGCGGGGCACGCCTGAAGCCGGAGTCGCTGCAGTGGAAGATCGACGGCCGGTCGATGCACGACGTCAACATGCTGCCGATCGACGACGTGCGTGCGTTTTTCGATGCCTTCGAGCCGCCGGGCGGACACGATGCCGCCGGGGAACTGGTGCTCGACGAGATCCGCACCCGGCTCTCGTACCTGACCGATGTCGGCGTCGGCTACCTGACGCTCGACCGGCAGTCGCGAACGTTGAGCGGCGGCGAGGTCCAGCGCATCAACCTGACCACAGCGCTGGGCACCCGCCTGACGAACACCCTTTTCGTTCTCGACGAGCCGAGCATCGGACTGCATTCGCGCGACATCGACCGCCTCATTTTGATTCTTCGCCGCCTCAGCGACAGCGGAAACACGCTGCTGGTGGTCGAACACGACCCGCAGTTGATCGCGGCCGCCGACCGGATCGTGGAGCTCGGCCCCGGCGCCGGAAGCGACGGGGGACGGGTGGTGTTCGAAGGCACGCCCGGGGAGCTGGTCGAGGCGGACACTGCAACCGGGCGCTGGATGGGCGGGCGGGAGTCCGGCGGGGCGCGAGAGCCGGTCGGCGGCGGACCGACCGTCGACGGTGAAAGCGGCGCCGGCGATGACAATCGAGCCGGGGAAGGCGGCGCTCCCGATGCTACCGAGCGGCCGGCCGGCGGCAGCGCGGCCGAGGGGCGCCGGGCACCGGGGCGCATGGGCCCGACCATCACCATACACAAACCGCGCGAGCACAACCTGCGCATGGACGCTGTCTCGATACCGCTCGGCAGGCTCGTTTGCATTACCGGTGTCTCGGGGAGCGGCAAGAGCACACTCATCGAAGAGACACTCTACCGCGCGCTGCTCAAGGCGAAGGGTGAACCGAGCGAAGCGCCGGGCGAGCACGAGTCAATCGCCGGTGCGGAGCTCGTTGACCGGGTCGTGCTCGTCGATCAGTCGAGCATCGGCAAGACGGCGAGATCGAATCCGGCAAGCTACGTCGGTGCGTTCGACGAGATTCGCAAGCGATTCGCATCCGCGCCGCGCTCGGTAGAGCGCGGCTACACCGCCGGTACGTTCAGTTTCAACTCGGGCAACGGGCGCTGTCCGACCTGCGGCGGCACCGGGTTCGAGCATATCGAAATGCAGTTCTTGAGTGATGTCTATCTGCGCTGTCCCGACTGCAACGGAACGCGCTACCGGGAGGAGATTCTCGATGTCACCCTGCCTGCCGCCGGCGGCAGCAATATGCGCGCCGCGTCGATCGCGGAGGTGCTCGCCATGCCGGTCGCCGATGCCGCGCGTTTCTTCGCGGACGATGAGCCGGTGCTTCGGCGTCTTGCACCGCTGGTGGATGTCGGCCTGGAGTATGTGACCCTCGGCCAGCCGGTGCCGACCCTCTCCGGCGGCGAGGCGCAGCGGCTGAAGCTCGGCGCCTATCTGACCGCCGCCGGCCGGAATGGAACCGGAGCGCGTAGCGGAGACGCCGGCCAGGGCGGACAGCGCGCGGGCAACGGAGACGCCGGCCAGGGCGGACAGCGCGCGGGCAACGGAGACGCCGGCCAGGGCGGA
>SLIN01000199.1 GCA_007135605.1 Spirochaetales bacterium
AAGTGGCCGAGCCCGACCGCGTCGGCGAGAAGCGCGTGAAACGAGGTCGGCTCGGCGTGCGGTTCATACATCTTCTCGATCGATTCCGGGCGCAGGATCGGGTGTGTCGGGTATGTCGATCGCGTCGTGGAGTCGGTGTTGTCCGCGGTGTCGGGAACCGCTCCTGCGGCGACGAATCGTGCGAGGTCGTCGACGGTAGCATAGAGTCCGCCGTGTGCCATGACCGGTTCGCGATACGGCGAAACCGGGGTGCCATCCACTACGTGCGCGACTGCGAGACCGGTTTCCACCCGCTCGCTCCAGGCGAACGTTGAGGCATGCATCCCGAGCGGGCTCAGAACCTTCTCTCTCATGTATTCGGCGAACGGCATCCCGGTCGTCTCTTCGATGAGCGCCTCGAGCAGAACAAAACCCGGATTCGAGTAGGCGAAACGCTCACCGGGCTCGAACTCGAGCTCCGTCGCGGGAATAGTGTCGGTTCCCGCGAGCACCGATTCCCGTGATGGTAGCTGTTCATTCGGTTCGAAACGTGGATAGACGATTCCGGCTGTGATTCCGGCGGTGTGACTCAGCAACTTTCGCGCGGTGACACGCGCGGCGGGTTTCTGGAATCTGTCGACGTCGCGCCCGCCGCGGGTTTCACGCCGCGTACCGGTCGTGCGGCCGGCGCTACCTTCCGGTTCGCCTTCCGATCCGCGTCCACGGGGAGCTGCCGGCCATGAAGTGATCCGTTCGGTCACCGGCTCGTCCAGATCGAGCAATCCTTCCTCGTCGAGACGCATGATTCCCCAGGCGGTTATCGATTTCGTGATCGACTCCGCGCGTACGAGCGTGTCGGTCGACAAGCGCTGACCCCGCTCGCTGTCGGCATAACCCCACGCTCGCCTCCACGCCGGGGTGCCGCCGGAGATAATCGCGATAGCGATTCCCGGCACATCGTAGCGATTCAGGAGGTCCGGCATTTCGCGTTCCAGCACAACGTTGGCGTCGAAAGTGCCCGAATCGGAGCGGTCGGTGACCTCTCCGCCCCGAACCGGGCACGAGATCGTCAGGAGGACGATGGTTGCGGCCACCGCGACCCGCACCCCGAACACACGCCGACGCCTGCGTGTAGTGTTGTTCATCGCCACCTCCGTCCTGGCTTCCGACTGGTCGATCGCATCTCGCAATTTCAGCCTATACACCTCGCTTTAATCGACAAGATGTTGTCTAAAATACGGTATGTATGATAGAGATCAACGCGAACGTTGTCCACCTGTTCGACCCCGCACGGTCGCGATCGGGTGGCTTCAGCGTACGACGAAGAAGGGGCGAGCAATGCAACCAATGGAAGCGAAGACGAACTCCGGCGGCGCCGGCGATCGGCCGGACCTGCGGATCCGCAGGACGAGGAAAGCGCTCTGGGAGGCGCTCATCGATCTTGTGGTCGAGAAAGGATTGCACGCCATCACGATCACCGACATCACCCGCCGGGCGATGGTGAACCGGTCGACCTTTTATGCCCACTTCGAAGACAAGGAAGACCTCCTGAATCAGGGAATGTCCGACCGGCTCGCCGAGCTCCTTGACGAAGTTCCGCCGCCACCCGAAGACACCGCGGCGATCGATCTGAACCAGCCGCATCCGGCCGCCGTCCGGGCTTTCGAGCACGTACAGGAGAACGAGCGGTTCTATCGCGCGATGATACTCGAGGGACGACTCGCCGGCTTCCTGCGCCGTTTCGAAGAGAGCGCGAAAACGCACATCACCTCCCGCATGGACCAGCTCCGCCAACAGCTGCATCCGACCGTTCCGGTGGATGCGCTGCTTCACGTGATCGTCGGCACGCAGGTTAGTCTGATTCAGTGGTGGCTCGAGCGTGGAATGCAACCCGGCCCGCACGAGATGGCCGTCTACCTTGCCCGCACGATCACCCTCGGGGTGTACACGTGTATGGGATTGCCGCTGCCGGCGGCGCCGGAGGCATCTGAGTCGCCCCCGGGGCCCGAGTCGACCCCGGCGGCTGCGTCGCTGGAATCGCCGGCGGCGGGTGAGTCGCCCTCGGCGCCGATACCGACCGAGCAATCGTAGCGGCGATACATCTGCTATCCGTACCGCTTTTCGGAAGATGGGGCGGCGATAGCCTCCGGCTGCTCGCCGGCCTCCGGAGTCGCCCGCTGGGTGATGTACGCTCCGAGGGCAACCACCGCCGCACCGGTGAGTTGCACCGCCGACAGCGCCTCGGCGAGCAGCAGCCACGCGAGCACGATGGCAACCACCACCTCGAGGTACGCCACGCCGCCGGCAACCGGCGGCGAGAGCCTCCGGACGGCGGCCACCCCGGTTAAGTAGGCGAGCGCGGTAGAGATCAGTCCGAGCCAGAGCACCGATACCATCGCCGGCGCGGTGCGCCCCGCTATCAGAATCTCGCCTGCCAGCGAACTCCACGGCAGGGTCCACGGCCGGGCGATCACGCTCATGATCGCAAACGCGATGCATCCTCCCCCGCCGATGAGCGCGAGCGGCTCGACGTCGTCGCGCGCGGCGTCGGAGAGGAGAAAGAACGCGGCCTGGCAGCCGGCTGCCGCCGCCGCGAGCAGCAGGCCGACCGGGTCGAGCACCATCCCCTCCCAGACCTCCAGCAATCCGGCCAGACCGAGGAGGGCGAGCGCGATCCCGATCGTCGCCGAGGCGGAAACCGGCCTGCGCCGAACTCCCGCAATCCAGAGCACGACCAGCACCGGACCGAGAAACTCGATCAGCAGCGCGATGCCGACCGGGATGCGCGCGATCGCCGCGAAGTAGAGCGCCTGCACGCCGGCGATTGCAAACGCTCCGTAGCCCAGGAGGAGCCGCCAGTGCGAGCGCAACGATGCGCGATGGCGTACGGCGAACGGCAGCATGAGGAACGCCATGCCGAGCAGCCGCAGCCACGTTACCTGTATCGGAGCGATACCCGCGTCGATGAGCGGTCGCGCGAACGGCCCCGAACCGCCGAAAGCGAGCGCGGAAAGCAGTGCGTAGGCGAGGCCGGAGAACTTGTGGCGATCGATGGGCTGCGGCACGGCGAAGATCCTAAATCAAGCGCCGGCTCTTGCGCATGCGGAAGGTGCGCTCGACGAT
>SLIN01000154.1 GCA_007135605.1 Spirochaetales bacterium
GTCGTGCCGGTGATCTCCGCGATCCGGGATGTCAGCGACGTTCCAATCAGTATCGATACCCGGAAAGCTGCGGTCGCGAAGGCCGCACTCGAAGCCGGAGCCGACATCATTAACGATGTATCGGCGCTGCGCGACGACTCCGATATGTTGTCGCTGGCGGTAGAGTCGGGAGCACCGGTCGTCCTCATGCACATGCTCGGCGATCCGAAAACGATGCAGAATCGGCCGTCGTACAGTGACGCTGTCCGGGAGATCCTTCACTTTCTCATTACCCGGGCAAACGAAGTCATCCGCGCGGGCATCGACGGTTCGAAGATAATTCTCGATCCGGGTATCGGATTCGGCAAACGGCTCGAAGACAATCTTCGCCTGATCGCCGATCTCCCCGCCTTTGCCGCGCCGGGATATCCGGTGCTCGTCGGAGCGTCGCGGAAAAGCTTCATCGCGCACGTGCTTCGCCGTTACACCGATGCGGAGCACGCCGATTCTCCGAGCGCTGCCGAGGTTCCGCCGGAACGGCGTCTCGCCGGCTCGTTGGCGGTGCACGTGGTTGCGGCGTTGAAGGGCGCCTCGATCCTGCGCGTGCATGATGTCGGCGAAACGACCGATGCCGTGCGAATGGTTCGTGCCATTACTACAGTCGCCCGTACCACGATCAAAGGAGAGGCCTGAGTGCAGCTGATCGGCGAGCTGTGGATTCTGCGAGATTTTATCGTTCCGATACTCGACGTACTTCTGCTCGCATTCCTTATTTACAAGGTGTACCAGATTCTCGTTCAGACGCGAGCGATACAGCTGGTAAAGGGTGCGTTCGTACTCGTATTCGTCTACGCCTTCGCGTTCTTTCTCGATCTCCAGACGGTCCTGTGGATCATGAACCTGCTCGCTCCGGGCCTTGTCATCGGCCTTGCGATAATATTCCAGCCGGAACTGCGCAAGATATTTACGCGAATCGGACAAGGACGGTTCTTCGGTCTCGGCGGCCAGGCCCGTCCGCTTCAGCTCGAGGCGGTGATGAGTGCGGCCGAAGTGCTGTCGTATCGGAAGCGCGGGGCACTCATCGTGTTTCAGCGAACGGTCGGGCAGAAGGGGATCGTGGAAACCGGCACCCGGTTGGACGCGGTGCTGACCTCTCAGCTGCTCATAACCATTTTTGCGCACGATACTCCACTGCACGACGGAGCGGTGATCATCGGCGAGGAGAAGATTATCGCCGCCGGCTGTTTTCTGCCGCTCTCCGAACAGCTCGATATACGGCGCAGTTTCGGAACCCGGCACCGGGCGGCGCTCGGAATGGCCGAAGAGAGCGACGCGGTGGTGCTGGTCGTGAGTGAGGAGACCGGAGCGCTTACGCTCGCCTACGACGCGAACCTTTATTACGATCTGTCAATCGATGAAGTGCGCCGACGTCTGCGCGATCTGTTGAATCTGAACGAGGATGAATCGGAGGACGATGCGGAGGTGGCGGCCCTTGCGGATTAGTCGACTCTTCTCCCGCGCGGGTGCCGACTGGCTGGTGAAGGTTCTCGCGCTCGCAGCCGCCGTCTTACTCTTCTTCTATAACCGCGTCGCCGGTCTGGAGGAGACGATACTGACTGTTCCGGTGGAAACCGAAGTATCGGAGGAGCTGGCGATCGCCGCCGAGTATCCGTCACGAGTTCGCGTGCGTCTGCGAGGGAGCGAGGAAGCCATATCGGCTGTCGGAAGTGACGATCTCATTGCGGTGCTCGATGCAACTCGATTTGCCGAGCCTGGAACGTATCGAGTTGCCGTAGATGTACGGCCCGTTGGTGACGAACACCGTGTGGGGGTATTCGATATCGAACCCTCGCCTTCTTTTGTCTCGCTCGAGCTCGAGCCGCGGATTCGGACGACGGTCGAAGTGTCGCCGTCGGTGGTAGGCTTTCCCGCACGCGGCTACGAGCTTGCCCAGTCCTTTGTCTCCCCCGAGCGCGTCGAAATAGAGGGGCCGAGAAGATACGTGGAGTCGAGAACACGAATCGCGACCGCCCCGATAGAAATCACCGATCGCAGCGAGAGCTTCGCGACGCTCGTTGAGCTGAGACCGCCAAACCGTTTTGTCACTGTTCGCGGAGGGGAGACCGTGGAGTTCAGCGCAGCCGTGGAAGAGAGCATCGTTCTGACAACATTCGATCCGGTGGCGGTTGTGACCATAGACCTCGCCCAGGGGCTCATGCCGGTGGAAGCACCGACCGGTGGGTCGGTTACCGTTCAGGGCCCGCTATTGCAGTTGGAGGAGACCCGTCGCGAGGATATCCGACTTGAGGCGGACGCGTCTGAAGTTGACGGGGCGGGAGTGTACTCATTACCGGTTCGCGTAGACGCTCCCGACGGGTTGTCGGTGGTGAGTTACGAGCCCACCGAGATCGTGATCGAGGTCGAGTCGATGGACGACGATGCGACAGATCCCGCCGGGGGGCCTCAGCCGTGATTCTCGGAATCGGGATCGATATCGTACGGGTCGGCCGCCTCGACTCGTGGCTCGAGAACCCCGGATTACTCGCACGTTTTTTTCATCAGGACGAACTGGCGGCGATCGAGCGGCGCGGGAGTGGACGCGTTCTCAGTCTCGCCAGTCGCTTCGCGGCGAAGGAGGCGTTCGGCAAGGCTCTCGGGACCGGGCTTATGCACTTCAACCTCGGCGAGGTTCAGGTTCGCAACGATGAGCTCGGCAAACCGGAGGTGATTCTACACGGGCGTGCCCGTAAGGCGTTCGAGCGGATGGGCGGTGTTGGAGTATTCTGCAGTCTCGCCCATGAGCGTGACAACGCGGTAGCGGTCGTGGTAATCGAAGGGTAGAGTCGGAGGCGGACGGATAATATGGCGACGAACAGTGTCAGTTTCTTCGCGAAGAAGCCGATATCGTGCCCGATTTGCGACGCCGATATCTACCGGGAAGAGCTGCGTACCGGTCGCGGGCGTCTCAATGCAGGCAAGCTTACGGATGAGCTCCGGCGTCTCTATATTCCTTCGGAGAAGTACGGTCGGGTGAATCCGCTCGTGTATCCGGTAACGGTGTGCGGTTCATGTCTCTACGCAGCGCTCTCGGAAGATTTCGAGTCGA
>SLIN01000316.1 GCA_007135605.1 Spirochaetales bacterium
CGGGTGAGTTCGAGCGCGATCTGTACGCGACAATGGCGTGTAAGGCGGCGGTGCGGGCCGGGGACCATGTCGACGAGCTGACCGCCCGCGAGCTCATTCACCACGTTTTCGGTCTTTCCGACCCCCGATGTCCGCACGGGCGCCCGCTCTGGATTCGCATCCCCCGAGAAGAGCTCGATCGAAAGATCGGCCGCTCCTGAGCCTGCAACCTTTTCGCCTCTACAGCTCGGTTAGCAGCGCCTCGATATCGTCACGTGCTTCGTACTCAGGATTCTCCGAGAGTAACCCTTCAAGCACCTCGCGAGCGGATTCGGTGTCATCCAGGGAGATCAGGACCTCTCCGAGCCTGTGTCGAACTCGCCAGTCATCGGGACGGTCATCGAGAATGCTGCGCAGTTCTTCTTCAGCACGATCGTAGTCTTCGGCACCGATGTACGCCACGGCAAGGTTTCGCCGAATCTCGGGTGTGTCCGGATCCAAGCGCCGCGCACGACGGAAATGGTCGATCGACTCATTGTAGTTTTCCAGACTGAGATAGACGTTACCGAGATTATTGTTCACCGCGGCGTCATCCGGCTGCATACCGTACGCCCGAAGCAGATAGTCGAGAGCGTCATCGTGCAAACCCAGCTCATCGAGCAAACGACCGAGCTCGATAAGCGGACGAACGTACCGGCTGTCGAGCTCTGCGGCGGTCATGTGAGATTCGATCGCCTCCTCGACCTCACCGAGTCCATCCTGGATCTGTCCCTTGACATAGAAGTACTCGGGAGAGGGATTGAGTGCGATGGCTTCCTGGATGAACTCGTACGCCTCTTCGAACTTCTCGTGCCTCCGTTTGATCTGTGCCGCGTTGAAATTGTGGGTCGGACTGCCCGGGTCGAGCTCGGCGGCACGGACGAACGCGGCCTCTGCACGACTCGCATTGCCCACCGCCTCGTACGCCTGGCCCAACTGCATTCGGTACATCGGGTTTCCGGGAGCAATGTCGATAGCGGTTTCAAGCTGGACTATTGCCGCCCGGTAGTTACCCCGATCGAGCTCCGCCATTCCCAGCCGGTGATATGCGGCCGAGTTCTCCGGGTCAACCTCTATCGCACGCCGGAATGCCTGAAGGGCGCCGTCCTCGTCACGCAGCTGCAGATTGCTCATTCCCATGTTGTAGTAGGCGTTCGGAAACTCCGGATCGAGGTCGACAACCCGCTGGTAGTTTTCCCGCGCGTCCCGGAAATCGCTCGCCCGATACTGCGCATTACCGAGCGCGAAATAGACTTCCGGCCTGTCGCCGGCCAACTCGGCAGCTTTCTCGAACATCTCGCGAGCCGCGCTATGGTCGTCATCGGAGCTGTACACCTCCCCCTTGGTGAAGTAGGGACGCCAAAGCGTATCGTCCGCTTCCATTGCCGCCTCAGCGTATTCGCGCGCCTGTTGTTGGTCCTCACTACTATCGGGATCGCGCCGTCGATACGCCTCACCGAGACCGGCGAGCGCCTCAGGACGGTTCTCGGCAAGCTGTAGCACTTCTTCGAACAACTCGATCGCCCGATCGAAGTCACCTTCCTGCAGAGCGCGTTCCGCCTCTTCCAGCAAGTTTCGAACCTCGCGTTCCCGCTCCCGCTCTTCTTCCTCAAGCGCCGCGAGCTCCGCCTCCTGTCGCTCGAGTTCTCGCTGCTCGGCCGCTCGGCGCTCTTCTTCCTCGCGCTCCTCGGCGGCCCGGCGCTCTTCTTCCTCGCGCTCCTCGCGCGCGCGTTCCTCTTCTTCCTGCTCTCGTGCCCGGCGGGCATCGGCAGCGGCTTCCTCCTCAGCGGCGCGCCGTTCCTCCGCCTCACGGCGTTCTCGCTCCGCCTCGGCAAGACGCTCCTCGAGCGCCGCAAGCTGTTCTTCGTCGTCCGATCGGTCGTCCGACTCAAGCGCTTCGATCTGACTGCGTAGCTCGGAGATCTCTTCGAGACGATCCTGTTCTTCCTGCTCGATCGCGCGCCGTGCCTCGACAATTCGGCTCCGCAGCGCATTCCCCTCTTCATGGTCAACGTCGTCGAGCAGAACGCGGTCGACGAGATCGAGTGCACGCGTCAACTCCCCATCCTCGTAGTAATCCCGGGCAAGCCTGAGAGTATTGGCGTGCGGATCGTCCGGTGCTGTGGTCCGCTCGCCGAGCAGAAGTGCCGTACCGAGGCCACCACCTATCAGCAGTGCCAGGACGATCCCGCCGGCGACGAGTGCGCGTTTTCGGTCATACATCGTGATTGCTCCGCTCAGTCGAAAATGTCGAAGTCGTCTTCAATCGACTCGAAGTCTTCCTCTCCGCCGCCGCTCCGATCGGTCTCCTGCCGGCTTTCTTCGAGTCGCCTCAATACCGACTGACGAAGGGCCTCACGCCGTTCTCGCTCTTCCTGTTCACGGCGCTCTTGCTCTTCCTGGAGTCGCCGCTCCTCCTCAAGCTCTCGTTGGCGCTCGGTCTCAATCTCTTCAATCCGGTTCTTCAATGCCGCGATCATGCGCTCGACATCGGTGCGATTGGGCGAGTCGCTGCGCAGCGAAAGGTAGGTCTCATAATCGTCGATCGCATCTTCATAGTCACCTCGTTCGACATACAGATTCGCTCGATTGCGGTACGCAAGTGCGAACTCACTGCGTGACTCGATCGACTCTGTGAAACGCGCCAGTGCGCGCTCGTTGTCTCCTTTGCGCCGCGCTATCGTTCCGAGATTAAAGAGAAACTCATGCTCATCTTCGCCCCGTTCGAGACCGCTGTGGAGGATTTCTTCGGCGTCATCGAACCGGGCAAGCTGAACATAGACCGCCGCAAGCTGATGGTACAGCCGTGTGTCACCGGGATGCTCCGCGATCGCCTGCTCGAACCGGGGCGCCGCTTCCTCGGGCCTGTTCTGCAGGAACAGCTCTTCGGCTTCGGAGCGGTTTTCCGCCGCCACGAAGCCACCACCGAGCAGCACCATGAGAACGACGGCTGCGAGCTGTCCGAGCCGCCGGTACGCTCGGGCACCTCGATGCTTGTTCATTTGACAGCCCCGGTTACTTTGTATAGGTTCATTCTGATCTCTGAAAGCACTATAGCGTAGAGTTGAGGCCGGATTCCGAATGCCCGTCATTGTCATAGTCTCTATTATACTCGGCGTTCTGGTGATAGTTTTTACCGTTCTCGTCGTGCGATCCATTATATCACCCCGAAAGGTCGGATCACTCGCCGAGCAGTACAAAAAAGGTAACTACTCCGGCGTTATCCGTTCCGCTCGCCGCATACTCGCCAAGGATGCACGGAATCCCGACGCCCACTATTTTCTCGGACTTGCTTACATGGCGCAGAACAAGGAGGAGCTCGCGCTGATGGAGTTCAAGACGGTGAACTCCATAGGAGACTTCACCGGACACGTTCCGGAGAACTCTTTCCGGAAAACGATAGCAGAGCTGTTTGAGAAATTCAATCAGCCCGAGGAAGCGTTAAAGGAATACCTCCTTCTCATCGAGAACAACCCGACGAGCGCCGATCTGCCGTACCGCGTCGGCAAGCTCTTCGAAGAACGCCACAAGACCGAAAACGCGGTGAGCTACTATCGCAAAGCGCTGGAGCTGGATCCCCGGCACGGACCCAGCTACTTTCGGCTGGGAAAGATTCTTTACCGTGCAAAGCGTCCCGCGGAGGCGAAGAAGCTCCTCCAGAACAGCGTTCGTTACGATCCGGACAACTCCCAGGCACACTACTATCTCGGAAGAATCCTGAAAGACAACGGAGAGCTCGCCACCGCCCTTTCTGCGTTTGAGAAGGCACAGAAAGACAGTGAATACAAAGTGCGGGCGATCATTGAACGCGGTGGTTGCTACATGAGTCAATCCGATTTCGATCGGGCCATAACCGAGCTCGAGCGGGCCGCGGGTCTCATCGGCGACGAACGATCAGCGGAGGCGTTACATGCCCACTACTTCCTCGGCGTGTGCTATGAGCGAACCCGACGAATCGAAGCCGCCGTCGAGGAGTGGGAGAAAGTCTACAGCGTCCATCCGAAGTTTCGCGACGTATCGGAGAAACTGAGCGATTTTCAGTCGCTTCGGGCCGACGACCGAATCAAGGACTTTCTGACCGCACCGGACAATCAGTTCATTGAAATATGCAGAAGGATTACGATGGCACTCGGCCTCTCGATTCGGGAGACGACACTGATCAACGACGGATGCGACGTTGTTGCGTTCGAAGCACAATCGAAGTGGCGGAATGCTCGTCGACTTCCCAAACTCCTCCGATTCTTGCGCATTACCGAAATACTCGACATTGGAAGCGTTCGAGCGGTCCACGAGGAGATGCGAAGCCAGAACATTACACGAGCGGTCATCGTCACCAGCTCGACGGTATCGAGCCTCGCTCGTGAGTTTGCCGAGACCCGACCGATCGACATCTACGACCGCGAAAAACTGCATGAGCTCCTCGAAAATACCGTGATGCCTCATGTCAAGCGATGACTCGGGACACAGACCAATCAAGATCCTGTGCGTCTCCGACCATGTCGACCCGCTTGTCTACAGTCCGCGGGCAGGCGAGCGATTCAGGGATGTCGATCTGGTAATCAGTGCCGGCGATCTTTCGATGAAGTATCTCGGCTTTGTCTCCTCCATGCTGAACAAGCCGGTGGTCTTCGTTTTCGGGAATCACAATCTCGAGGACATGCATCTCTTTCGCAAGACGAGAACGCCGCGACTCGAAAACGAGTTCCCGGTATTCGGAAGAGATCATCGCTACGGAGCGACCTATGCAGCCGACCGCGTGGTTCATGTCAATGGACTGATTATCGTGGGACTCGGCGGAAGCATGAGGTACAACGACGGCGAGAATCAGTACACCGAGTTCCAGATGGTATTAAGAGTTCTCCGGCTTGCTCCGCGCCTCATCTTCAACCGTATATTCCGGGGGCGTTATCTCGATATACTTCTGACGCATGCAGCACCACGCGGGATTCATGACAGAACCGATCGGTGTCATCTCGGCTTCAAGACCTTTCGTTGGTTCATGCGTACGTTCCGCCCCAGGTATCTTCTTCACGGCCACATACATCTGTATGATCAGCGCGAGCCGCGAGTAACACGATATTTTGCGACGGACGTGATAAATGTCTACGATCATTATCTGCTGGAATATGAGTGAGGCGTCATGAGTTCGCCATACTTCGAGTCGAAAGCAAGCGAAGATTTTACCAGAGCCCGCACCCAGGCCATTTTCTCCCGCATTCTGAACGTGCTTACCCCGCAGAACGAGGAGATGCTCAGCCTGCAGGACGTGAAGGATGTCCTGCGCCCGAAGAGCGAGAGTTACCGGGGCTTGAAGACCGTACCGGTATCAAGGATCGTCGGGAGCGAGGGACGATACCGCGACTTCAACAAGCATTTCCTGCCGAAGCGCGAGGAGTTGCGAGGCCGCTGGACTCGGGTGGATAAAGCCCATCTGCAGGATGTGACGCTGCCCCCCATACAGCTGTACGAGATCGGCGGAGTCTACTTCGTCCGCGATGGAAACCACCGGGTATCGGTCGCCCGAAGCCAGGGCATCGAGGACATCGATGCGGAGGTCATTTCGCTGAAGTCGGAGGTCAGGCTCAGCCCCGACCTCACCCGCGAGAAACTCGAGCGTGCGGTCATTGAGTACGAGAAGAAGCGTTTCTCCGAGGAAACGGGATTCGACCGGCTCATCCCGCACTACACCCTTGACTTCACCGAAACCGGTCGATACGACGAAATCAAGCACCACATACTCGTTCATAAGTACTATATCAACCAGGGAATAGAGGAGGAGATCCCCTTCGAGAGTGCGCTGCTCTCATGGTTCACCAGCGTGTTCCTGCCGATCGTACAGGTAATCCGCGACGAGCGACTGCTTCGTAACTTCCCCGGACGCACCGAGGCGGACCTCTACACCTGGATGGTCAAGCACTGGCACCTGCTGAAGGAGAAGTGCGGTGAGGAGTATAGCCCGAAGGAAGCGGCCATCGACTTCGCACATCGATACGGTCGCAGCGTCCGGCAGCGTGCCGGAAAGCTCATTCGGCGACTACTCGGACGGCCGGAAGATCCCGATCGCGAACACTAACGGCGCTATTGCGGCCACATCCACGGACCGGAGATCAACCATACGTCCGACCGTTCGATACGACTCGCGAGATAGAGTCGTACCGCTCCGTCGCCGATATTCTCGTCGAGCTCAACGGAGTCGAGTACGTATGAGGCGGAGTCGAGCGTTGATAAGCGGGCACCTTCACTGTCGGTGATCGTTATGCGCAGGTGGTCGCCGGTCGGCTCCACCCGAACCTCATCGCCCTCCCGAATCAGTTCGGGAAAAACGGCGTCATCGAGAGCAAAACCGAGCGTTCGAACTTCGAAGTGAGTGTCGGCGTTGCGTCCGGCCAGATCCGCTACCGAGAGCTCGTAGCGTCCACGGGGAACCGTGAACCCGTCGGGTGCAAAAAGTCCCTCGGCTCCGACCCAGGTTCGATCGTCCCACTCGCCGATCTCCCAGTCATCACTCGTCAGCTCCCAATACGCTTCGACTCCGGGATGACGGACGCGCCACGTTTCCAAGTCGTCATACCCGTCGGGGCTGGCAACGGCGGCAAATACCGAAAGTGACTCGTAGCGGATATCGGCCTCACGATCCTCCACGGCGAGTATAGTGTATCGAACCGAACCGATAAGCGGAGGTTCACCCGTGCACGCAGCGAGCAGCAACAGCGCACCGAGGAACATATGGAACGGGGCGGTATAGGCCGCCCCGTAACACGTATTAGTAGCTCTTCTGATTCTGTATCTTGCGCTGCTTCTTGAGCATTTTACGCTCAAGCGACTTGCGCTTTCGGTTCCGGATGGTGGAAGGCTTCTCAAAGTATTCCCGCTTCTTCCACTCGCGAATAATGCCTTCTTTCTCCACCATTCGCTTGAAGCGCTTGATCGCACGCTCCAGATGCTCATTGTCATCTATCCTGATGTAGGCGATGTAGAATCACCTCCCTTGTCGACGGTAGTCTCTGCCTTTCATGCGCCAGTGTAGTCATAAGTGAATGAGTGTCAACGACCCGCGGTCCAAACGATCCCGCTCTCGGCTTTGTCATGGGCTATTGTCTCGGCTCGACAGCAAGCGGCGCGTTCTCGAGAAACCAGTCAGGATCGACGGCCACCCCACCCACACGCACCTCCCAGTGGAGATGCGGACCGGTGGCGAGGCCGGTCATTCCCACCACGCCGATCTTCCCGCCGGTCTCTATGAGCTGCCCCTTCTCAACCGACACCTCGTCGAGGTGGTAGTACAGCGAGTAGATACCGGGCAGATGTTCGATGATGACACTATTCCCACTGAGAACCCGTTCAGCAGCAAGCCGCACCGCTCCCCGTCCGGCGGCGAACACCGGTGTGCCGGTATCGGCGGCATAGTCGATTCCATGATGGGCGCTTCGCCGTTCGCTCCCGTCGGCATACTCGTAGATTCGGCGATCGCCGAAACCGGCGCTAATCCGACGCGGTTCCAGCGGAAGCTCGAACCGGTCAAGATGGAAAACCGCGTTCGGGTTTGACTCCGACAGCAGCTCCCGCAGCTCGCGGCTTTCCCTCGCCCGGCGAGGGTCGGGTTCCGTCATGAGCGCGGTCAACTCACGCCCGAGACGAACACGCATTTCGGCAAACTCTCCCTCAACGACTGGAACCTCGTGATAGCTTTCCATGCCGAGCCGCGAATCCTGAGCGCGCACACGTATCTGCCAATCACCGATCTCGGCGAGAGTCGGCACCGCCACGAGTGCCTGCCATATCGCCGAACCGTCGGTGGAAGCAACGTAGACCGCGTCACTCTGTCCGCGCCTGATCCCTTCGGGATCGATAATCGCTACCTCCACCCGTCGAAGCTGCTCGTCGCCGTCGTATCGGACGGTGACGCGTGCGGGCTCACCCTGAATCAGCCGAGCCGGAGGATCGACATCGAGCGTGCCGACCGGAGCGGCGTGTAACACGGTCGCCCCGAGGAGTAAGAGGAGCACCATACGCGACCGCGCCATCTATACGCTCCTGCGAAGGTCGGCTACCACCAGCTGTAACGTCTCGGTACCCTGGTAATGGTTGGCACCGACCTCGAATACGAGGTCAACACGATCACCTGTGGTGAAATCGACTCCCAGGCGCTCGGCGGCATTCCAGAACACTGCAGGCCATTTGTGGACGCCGGCGTCGAGCAGCAGCTTCAAATGCTTCTGCTCTCCTTTACCGATCGGGTTTGCCTCCAATACGGCGAGTCCCCGGCCGAGGAACAGAAGCGGTGCGTGTCCTTGACCGAACGGTGCGAAGGTATCAACGACATCCCGCACCTCCAGCTTCATATGCGTGAGCGGTAATTCGGCATCTACCCGGATCGCCTGCTCTGCTTCCTCGTCGAGCTCGATTTCAGGAATAAGCTGTTCGATCCTTTGTTCGAGCTCCTCGAATCGTTCCAGCTCCAGATGAAAGCCTCCGGCGGCATCGTGCCCGCCCCAGTCCTGGAGAATATCATCGAGCTCGGCGAGAAAGTCGGTCACACCGAATCCACGCATTGCTCGCACGCTGCCGACGGCACGTTCTTCTACTTCCGCAACCACCGCCGCCGGTACGTTAAACATGCGCGCCAGCCGTCCGGCAACAATTCCGGTAATTCCCCGCTGCACTTCACGGTCGCGCACCATGATGAAGCGCCCCTCGCTGCGCTCATAGCTCTCCCGTGCCTTCGGCAGCAGCCGTTCCCACGCCTCCTCGCCGATACGCCGCCGATCGCGGTTCAGCTCGATGATCTCATCGGCTCGCTGCATGCAAAGCGACGGGTCGTCGGATACGAGCAGCTCCACCGCTTTGTCCGGCTTCCCCATTCTTCCGGCGGCGTTTATGACCGGTGAGAGGTGCCAGCCGATATCACGAGTACGAAGTGACCGGCCGTTCAGACCGAGTCGGGAGAGCAGCTCGCGCATTCCCGGATTTGCAGTCGTGGCGAGCGCGCGAAGGCCCTGTTTCACGATTATCCGGTTCTCGTTCGCCATCGGCATAAGGTCGGCGATCGTGCCTACAGCCGGCAGATCGAGCCGTTCGGCGAATGCAACACCGAGTTTCGGTTCACGGCCGACCACAAATGTGCGGTAGAGACTGACAAACACATCAAGCTCGCCGGGCGTCTCGGCCGCATATATCGATAAGCGAGACTGCTCGCGCATTCGCAGCAGACTTTTGCCCTGAAGCTTCGGAAAGAGCTTATGAACTTCCGGAGCGATATCGAGCACGTTGATTTCGACGGCCGCACCGAACACCTTCTGCAGAAGCTTCTGCTGCGCGGTCTCGTCGTATACGAGCAGAATTTGTCCCTGCAGAAAGGAGTACAGACGCGTCGACTCGATATCCACCATGCCGGGAACGAGCGTGTCCGAGATCCGGTCGATCTCCACCAGGTTCACGAGCTTCGCCGCCTCCACAATGACCGAATCGTTTCCGGGATAGGCGTTTAACAACACGATCGGCTGCTTGTACAGCTCGGTATCCCCGAAGACGAGGGCCCACCGCAGCTTCGCCGCGAGCGAACAACCGCATAGCCCGTCGAACGGGTAGCCCGAATCGGGAGTTTTCGGATTGATGATGGCAACCGCCGGCGGCACCTCCTCCGGAACGTTGTGGTGATCGATCACGATGGTATCGACGCCGAGCTCGGCAGCACGCTCGATAACGGGGGCGGCGGTAATACCGCAGTCGACGGTCACGACGAGAGTACCGTCTTCGGAGGAAAAGCGCTCGATCGCTTCGACCGATATACCGTACGGCTCATCCCCCATCGGCACCGCCCACGTCACTTCGATACCGAGCTCACGGAGCGTTCGCACGGTGAGCGCGGTCGCGGTGATTCCGTCGGCGTCGCGGTCGCCGAAGACGAGCACTTTCTCCCCTTCGGTGCGTGCCTGCTGGATTCGATCGACCGCGTCTTCCATCTCTTCGAACAGAAACGGATTGTGCAAATGGCGCACATCATCTTCGAGGATATACTGAATGCTCTCGGAGTCGGTCAGACCACGACGGGTCAGAATGGACGCCCGGAGAAGGTCGATCTTGTAGCGCTCGGCGAGCGCCCGAACCGAGACGGGATCGATCTCGTGTTTCTCCCATCTCATAGCTCGCTGATCTCCTCGAGAATCATCTCACCGCCGTCGCCGGCGGCGCCCGCGCCCGGCAGCACGGTAAACGCGCGAGAGAGTACCGACTCCGCGCGTTCGGTTGGGGCACCGTCGGCGGCGTACGTACGACCGAGCATATCGCCGGCATTCACCCGGTCACCCACCCGGACGGCAAGCTCCACCCCGGCCCCCGGGTCAACGCTGTCCTCCGCCTTCATCCTCCCGGCGCCGAGCAGAACGCTCGCCTGTCCGACCGCGAACGCATCGATTCCGGCAACAACACCATCATCTCTTGCCCGGATCACCGAAACCGCCGGAGAGCGAAGCTCGCGCATGCGATCGACGGTCAACCGTTCGACCTCACCGCCTTGAGCGCGGACGTTCTCGCGAAAACGCTGCATCGCGGATCCGTCTTCGATCGCCTCTCGACAACGTACCTCTCCGGCATCGGGGTCGGAGACGTAGCCACCGGCGACAAGCATCCACCCGCCGAGCCGATAAACGACACGCATGAGCTCCTCCGGTCCGCGCCCCTCGAGCGAATCCAGCGACTCTTCGACCTCAAGCGAGTTGCCGACCTTGTATCCGAGCGGCGCATCCATGCGAGTGATACATGCGACAACCGGTCTACCGAGCGCTTTCGATGCGTCTGTCAAGCTCCGCGCAAGCGCTCGGGCATCCTCCGGCGTTTTCATGAACGCGCCGGCCCCGCACTTCACATCGAACACCAGCGATTGTGCCCCTTCGGCGAACTTTTTCGAGAGTATGCTCGCGGTAATCAACGGTATCGACTCGACCGTTCCGGTCACATCTCGCATCACATACATTATCCGATCGGCGGGCGCCACTCGCTCGCTCTGGCCGATCATAGAGTAGCCACACTCAGCGATGACCTCACGGAAACGGGCGGTCTTCAGCGCTGTCGAATAGCCCGGGATACTTTCCAGCTTGTCGAGCGTGCCCCCGGTGTGTCCGAGACCGCGACCGCTCATCATCGGAACCTGTAAACCACAAGCGGCGACCGTCGGAGCGAGGATCAGACTCACTTTGTCGCCTACCCCTCCGGTGGAGTGTTTGTCCACAAGCGGACACGACAATGACGAGAGATCGATCACTTCGCCGCTGCGAATCATGGCATCGGTGAGGATGCCGGCCTCTTCCGCACTCAATCCGCGAAAATAGACGGTCATAAGCCACGCGGCCAGCTGATAGTCGGGTACTTCGCCGGAAACCACCCCGCCGATCAGTTCCTCGATCGCCTTTCGATCGTGTGTCCCGCCGTCCCGCTTCTCGATAATCGTATCCAGCACGCTCATTCTTCCATCCTGTCGGTCGTCCCGTGGGCTCCCGAGGGTAGCATACGCGAACAACACGTGAATATATGGCTCGTCTGCGGAGCCTTCAACCCGAGACTACCGTGTAATCCGAAGCGGCGATTGTCGAGCAACCTACAATATGCCTCCGGAACTTCGAACGGTGCGCAACTCGCCTTCAACCGTCCGCTCCAGCCTCCGGTACAGCGCTCGCTGGATCCCACCCATCTCTTCGTCTTCGATAGAAATGCCGATTGCCTGCTCGAGCGAAGAATCGTAGCACGCCTCGACAAAACGCCGCGTCGCCGGCTTGCGAATATGACCGGGATCCACCGGTGCGCCGGCCAATGCGAGAAAGCGAAGTTGGAACTGTGCCGAAAGCCGCCTCGTTCTCGATTCGTCGGAGAAACAGAGCAGTTCAAGCGATTGTCGAA